>DATBHZ010000118.1:0-19955 GCA_036557185.1 Acidimicrobiia bacterium
GGCGCGCGCTGCTGCGCTCGTCGCCAGCGTCGCTCGGTGCAAGACACCGAACAGCACGACCGTCTCGAGCAGCAGCCCGAAGATCAGGGTGGCCCGGACGGCGAACTCCACGATCGAGCTCCCGCGCGCTCCCCTACAGCGCGCACTCATGGATTGAACACGGCGTCCTCGTCGAGTGCGCTCGCGCGCGCGTCGATCTCGAAGGCCGGCAGAAAGGGCACGATTCGCGGCGCGAAGCCGCGCGCGCGAACGACGACCGTCGTGCCTTGCTCCTCGGTCTCGACCTCGAACCGCCGGCTCGCACCGGCGAGCCCGTCCTCGAGGACCTGCCGCGTGCGCAGCGAGCCGTCGCCGAGCGGCCTGCCCTCCTCTGCTGCCGTCCGGACCCCCTCGTGCGCGGCCGTCACGGCGATGTTGCGTGCCCACACCCAGACGGCGAACTGCGCGACGCCGAGCATGCAGACGATGGTGAGCATCGCCACCGCCAGGAACTCCACGACGGTCGCGCCGGACTCCGACGGTCGGCTGTGCCTACCCGTGGAGCTTGCCGAGCGCATCTGAGACGATCTGGCTCAGGTTCGGCTGGAGGATGGCCCACAACGCCATGACGATGCCGATGCCCATGACGAGCAACATCACCCATTCCGGGATCGAACCCCGTTCATCCCGCAGCTTCTGCAGCATCCGTGCTCCCTTCTGCGCGGCGACTCCTCACCGCGTCAATGTCCTGATTGCAACGACACCCGGGTAGAACGCAAAGACGATCGCGACCGGAAGGATCAACCCGATCACCGGTGCCAGCATCGACACCTGCTTCTTGCCGGCTGCTTCGATCACGTCGCGCTTGCCCGCCTCGCGAACATCGAACGACATCGCACGCAACGTGTCGGCGAGCGGTATACCGCGCTCCTGTGCCGCTGCCACCGACGCGACGAAACGTCCGAATGCCGGAAGGCCGAGGCGACGAGCTCGGACCTCCAGTGCCTCGATGAGCGTCGCGCCGCTGCGCGCCGCATTGAGCGCCGACCGCAGCTCCATCGAGATCGGACCGTCACCGCTCGCAGCGACGAGCTCGAGTGCCGCTCTGAGGCTCTCGCCGGCCGTGACCGCGATGCAGACCATGTCGACGAGCGTCGGGAGCTCGCTCTGAGCGCGTTCCCGACGGCGCTCTACCGATCTCGTCAGCGAGCGATCACGAGCGACGACTCCGATGGCCGCGGACGCGGCGGCCATCAGCATTGCCATGACCAGGGAGACGCCGCGTCCCGTCGCCGCCAGCGCGAGCGCTGCGGCCAGACCGGCGGTGACGCCGGCGAGGCCCCACGACACCTGCTCTCCCCGGAATGCGGTCGGCGTCAACGAGCTCCCTGCAGCGGCGAGCCGGTCCGGGAGATCGTGCCCGTCGTCTCCCAACGCTCGCTGCAGCCGGTGTGCCAGTGCGTCGACCAGCGGCTGAGCCGCGGCGCGCAGGCCGGTTGCACCGTCGCTCGAGGCGAGCAGCCGCGATCGACGCGGTCCGAGCGCGCCGAGGTAGGGCGTCAGCCGCCGGTGGAGCGTGGCCCGCCGGAACCTCGGGTGCGCGCCAACGACCAGCACCAGACCGAGCAGGCCCACACCGACGACGAGGATCGCCCGGACGACAGTCACGCGAGGGCTCCGCTATGCGCGTCCGAGCGCGCGAGCACCCTCGGCTCTTCGGGCAGCTTGGCGAGATGCAGCATGGCCCGGTAGCCGACCACCGTCGCGGCGGCACCCGCGAGCACCACGATCATCCCGGTGAAGGTGCTGTACGCCGCCGCTCCCTGAGGTCTGCTCGCAACGAGCACCAGCACCACCCATGGCGCTGCCGCAGCCACGCGAGCCGCCACCAGCGTCCAGGACTGGCGAGCCTCGATCTCCTTCCTTACGGCCAGCTCCTCGCGGAGGAACGCGCTCAGCGTTCGCAGGACGCGCCCGAGCTCGCGGCCCCCGACGCGGTGCGCGATGACCAGCGTCGCAACGACACGATCGGCCACAGGATCGGCGAGCGCGCGCCCGACTCGCTCGAGCGCCCCGACGAGGTCACCGGACAACCGGTGGTCGTTCGACACCGCGAGAAATGCTGAGCGCAGTGCATCCGGGCCGCGCTCCGCGACCACGGCGCAGGCGGCAGGGAGTGTGTCGCCCGCGCGCACCGCACCCGCGAGCAGCTCGACGGCCTCGGGCCAGGCTCCGCGTCTCGCACCGCGCAGAGTCCGCCGGCGAGCGAGGAAGTACGCCACCGGCGCGACGGTTCCTGCGATCAGTGCGACAACAGCCACCGCCAGAGCACCGATCACGACCAGCGCCAAAATGGCGAGCGCGAGGCCCAGACCGCCGCAGAGCGCGACGAACTGGAGCGGCGTGACATTGCCGAGCCCGCACTCTGCGAGCCACCCTGCGACACGGCCGTGCAGCTCCGAGAGCCAGGCGCGCTTCGCGACCCGCGTCGTGAGCGCGTCGTAGACCAGGAACACACCGAGCGCGAGAACGAGGGCGACGACGACCGTCACCGCAAGAGCTCCATGAGGTCGATCCCGCGTTCTGCGAACCGATCGAGCCCGCGTGGCAGCTCACCGGTCCAGACCAGCCGGCCGTCGCGCCGCGCGAACACGAGACCGGCGGACAGCTCGTCGCCAGTCGCTACCTGGTCGCCCACCGCGAGGATCTCGGTGATCGTTCGCTTGTTTTCGTCGCGACGGCAGAACACGACGAGATCGACACACCTGGCGACCGTCGATGCGACGAAGCGACGATCGATGTTCTCGCCCGCGAGCAGCGGCAACGTCGTGAGCTTGCGCAGCGCATCCCGCGCCGAGTTGGCGTGGACCGACGTCATGCCCGCGGCGCCACTGTTGAGCGCGAGGAGCATGTCGAGGCTCTCGGCGCCGCGCACCTCCCCGACGATGATCCTGTCCGGGCGCATCCGCAGGGACTCGCGCACCAGGTCCCGAAGGCTTACGAGACCCTCACCCTCGAGGTTGGCTTGCCGACACTGCATCGCCACGACGTCCGGCCGCGCGATCTGGAGCTCGAAGACCTCTTCGCACGTGATCACGCGCTCACGAGCCGGGATCGAGCCTGCCAGGCAGTTGATCAGCGTCGTCTTGCCCGCCCCGACGGCGCCGGCAACGACGATCGAGCAGCCGGCACGGACGGCCGCACCGAGGAAATCCGCGGCGCTCTGCGAGCACGACCCGAGCGCGACGAGCTCCTCCAACGTCTGAGCGCGCAGCCCGACGAACTTGCGCACGTTGACGACCCAGTGATCGGTGATCGGCGGGATCACGACGTGCAGGCGACCGCCGCCGGGAAGACGCGCGTCGACAAAGGGTCGTGCTCGGTCGAGCCGTCGCCCCGCGCGCGCGAGGAGTCGCTCGACGATCTCCTCCACCTCACGTGGCGTGAGCACGACATTGGTCAGCTCGTGGTCGCCGTTCCGAGCTGTGAACACGCGGCCGGGTTCGTTCACCCAGATCTCCTCGATCTCCGGATCCTCGAGAAGTGCCGTGAGGGCGCCGTAGCCCGTCACTCTCTGGTGCAGCTGTTCGACATCGAGCTCCGACAGGGGCGGAATTCCTCCGGAGAGAAAGCGCCCTCGGTAGTCCGTGACCACCTCCTCGATGAGCTCGGTGAAGTCGGCATCGTGTTCGAGCGACGCGTTCCGCCGCTCGATGAGCTGTCGCAGATCGCTCTCGACGAGCTCGAGCGCGCTCGGAGGTGTCACGACGTGAGCTCCTCGGCGAACACGCGGAGCTCTCGGAGCCATGGGGACTTCTTCGCCACTCGGGCGAGCGGTCGGCCGTCCCATACGACGCGTTCGAACGCCGGCTCGCACGGCAACAGCGCGCGAGGTGGCGAGCCGGTCCATTGCGAGATCGCGCCTGAGCAGGCCTGAAGGTGTCGAGCGCTGCGCGGCACGCGATTGAGCACCGTGGTCAACTTCTCGACGGCGCGCGGTCGTACCTGCTCGAGCGCCCTGCTCGCGACAATCGACCGACGGAGTGCGACTGGATCCGCGCCGGCGACGAGCACGATCGTGTCGGCTTCGTCGAGGGCCACCAAGGTCATGAGGTTGCGCCGGTACGGGACCGCATCGAAGGCGAGCTCCTCGTCCTCCTCGATCGAGGCCGCGAGATCGACGACGACGAGCTCAGCGTCTCGGCGTGCCGCGTCGAGCAGAGCGCGCCAGGCGTGCTCACGCACCTCTGGCCACAGATCCGGGTGCGGAAGCCCCGCAAGCACCCGGACGCCCGATGAGTGCCGCTGGAGGCAATCGGCGAGCGACTCGGCTCGGCCGCCCGAAACGAGCTCGGCTGCATGCGTCACGCACGGCGTCTCCTCGAGCCCGAGCATCTGCGCCACCGACGCAGCATGGGCATCACCATCGACGAGGAGCGTGTCGATGCCCGACCGTGTCGCTTCCAAGGCGAGCTCGACAGCAACCGTCGTCCGCCCGGGTGATCCCGTCGCACCCCACACTGCGATGAGCCGTCCTGCGGGCGCGTCGTCGCGGACCGCACGCGGCGTGGCCGTGTCGTCCTGCCGGGCGCCCGCCCACTCCTTTGGCCGGCCCCGTTCGAGGTGATGCAGCGCGGCGGCGATCGACTGCGGCGCGCCGCCAGCATCGAGGATCACGTCGACACCGATCGCGTCCCATCTGCGATCGGAGCCGTCATCGACCACGAGAACCACGGCTCCGACGCCGTGCAGCGCGGCGACGAGCTCGATGTCCAGCCAGGGAACGGCACTCGAGACGATCACGGCGTCCGGGCGATCACGCAGCGCGACGCCCAGCAGCTCGCCATGGTCGACACACCGCCGCACGACCTCGACGCGCGGTGTCAATGTTCCCGCCCCGCGCACGAAGTGCGACTCCCAGGGCGCCCCTGCACCACAGGTGAGCACCCGGAGCGGCGCGCTCATGGGAGATCCGTGGCATCGAAGCGGTCACCCGCGGCACGGTCGTCGTCGCGGGACCCGAGAGAGCGAACGATGTCGATCTCCCCATTGCGCATCGCGAATGCGAGAAAGACCGCGTCGCCTGGCTTGACCGACAAGGTCACGCCGCTGAGCCCGCCTTGCTCCTGACCGAACAGCCCGTCGGAGCGCAGGACGTCGAGAACCTGTGCGCCGCTCGTCACCGTCATGGTCTTCGCGGCGTCGGTGTTCTTCTCGAAGCTCGCGAGCACGTCGACGCGGTCACCGGGATGGAGGCGACCGCCCAATGCGTGATCGGCCGTCACCGCCACCGTGAGCTCGCGTCCCTTCGCCGGAGGGTCACCGACTGCTGTCAATGGCAGCAGCGCCCCGGAAGCGACGTCGTTCTGCACCACGCGGCCGATGACGTCGGCACCGGAGCTGCGGACAAGGTTCTTCACGACATCGTCACCGGCTCCGACCGGGACCGTGCGGAGGTCGTCGGCCGTGACGACATGACCTACCGGGAGCCGCCGCGTCGCTGCATAGACCGGCGTGGAGTGTTCGTGCGTTGCGGAGATCCTCAGACCGACGATGACCGAGACCGCAACCAGACCGAGGCCGACAGCGAGCCGGGTGTCGATCTGACGCAGGCGCAACCGCGCGCTCGGGCGAAGCGCCGTCAGCGTGGCCATCAGCCGACCACCGCAGGTTGCGGATGCGCCGAGGGCGCACTCGGTAGCATCGATGACGCTATGGAGGGCTTGCCGCCGCCGCTGCTCAAGCCGGCCGAAGTCGCGTCGGTGCTCAACGTGACCGTCGCGCAGGTGTACACGCTCATGCGGAATGGCGAGCTCCCGGCGCTCAAGATCGGGCGTAAGGGCGTGTGGCGCGTGAGTCGTGACGCGCTGGAGGCCTTCCTCGTGGACCTCGAATCGGAGGCCTCGGCGCGCGCGAGGTAGCGGTTCATGCAACGCCTCTGCTGACGCGCACAACGCTCGACAACGGGATGAGGTGGATCCGCCGAGCCCTCGCGCGACGCGTCCCTACCGTGTCGGCGACTTCAGCGACACGGATCCAGTCCGCGCCGACCCCGACGACCCGACCGTTGACCGCAGCGCCGTCCACGGTGACGACCGCGACGGCCTCACCGACCGGGACGCGGCGTAGCTCCTCGAGGAGCGAGCGTTGGGCGTCGTCGGCAGCGACGATCTCGCGCGCCTCACCCTCGTGCTCCCATCGCGCCTCGCGGCGGAGCTGTGCCGCGATGGCATCGAAGTCGTCCATCCGTGGACTTCTCCCATCCGTTGGTGCCCGCCCCCGTTCGGAGCAGGAGCGGCCGGAACGTAGCAAACGCCTGACGACATGTCCCGACCGTGCGCGGCGCCCGGCCGCTTGACAGCACAAAGGTGATATGCGATGGTCCCGAAGGCAACACGAGGATCTCAAAGGATTTGAGGTTTGTGTTGCTCGTGTTAGACGCTGCACCGGACGTGCAGCAGCCGGAATCGGGAGCCACGGATGGGACCTGCACTCGGCACGGCGGAGTCGCTCGACGCCTCGCTGCGCGGCGCGCTGCAGTGCGTCGCGATCGCGTCGGGCTGCACCGCGGCACTCGTCATCGGACTGGCCCTCGTCGGCGAGCTTCTGCGCCGTCGCCGGCGAGGGGCGGTCGTCGTCAGCGCGCTCGATCGTTGGCTGCCGAGTCCCGCGACGGCCGCCGCAGCGGCGATGCTCTCCGCGCTTTCCTTCGGTGTCGGCGCGTACCCGGCGCACGCGGCGCCCACGCCCACCGCGCGCGTGCGCGCTTGGCTCCAGGAGCCGTCGGCGCCAACAACCGTCCCGACGACCGAAGCGGTTCCGACCTCGACGACCACGCCAAGCGTTGCGACACCTCGCGCACTCGACCAGCGCCAGTCGGCCCCGCGCCCTTCGGGCGGCAGCGTCGTGCACATCCCGTCTGGGAGCATCACCCGACCTGGCGGATCGCGAGCGCAGCCGCCGCCCGCGCGTCCGGCTACGCCGCTCGACCGAGCCGCCGTCCCGGCACGAGACACGACCGAGCACATCGTGCAACGCGGGGAATGCCTCTGGTCGATCGCGGCGCGACAGCTCGGTCCGCGAGCAACGAACCGAATGATCGATGCAGCGTGGCGCCGGATCTACGCCGCGAACAGCACCGCTGTCGGTCCCGATCCGAACCTCATCCGGCCCGGGCTCGTGCTCGCTCTTCCCCCGCTCGACGACCTTCGATAGCGCGCTCACGCGCGCCGCACACCAGGAGGCTCTATGCCCACACGTCTCGCAATCCAACCCTGGCCAGATCCCGTCATCGACACGCTCGGTCACGATCCGCGCTCGCTCTACGTCGAGCGGTTCTGGCTCCCGACGCTCGGCCCAACGAGCCTGCTGCTGCTGCGCCGCATCGCCGAGCTGCTCGACCATGCGCCCGAGGGCACCGGCCTCGACGTCGCGGAGACCTCTGCCGCGCTCGGCGTCGGGCACAGGGAGGGCAAGTCGAGCCCCTTCATGCGCAGCATGGATCGGCTCGTGCAGTTCGACCTCGCGTGCGCGACCGGGCCCGACGGGTACGCCGTTCGGCGAAGCGTTCCACCCGTGAACCGCCGGCATCTCCACCGGCTCCCCGACTCGTTGCGAGAGGCGCACACCGATTGGACCGAAGCGCAGCTGGCGGAGCCGCCGCTGGCAGCTGCGCGGCGCAAGGCACGTCGTTTGGCGTTCGCGCTCTTCGAGCAGGGGGACGACCTCGATTGCGTCGAGCGCGTGCTCCACACCGTTGGCTTCCACCCGACGATCTGCCGCGAGAGCGCCGTTTGGGCCTACGAGCGTCATCGGACCGCGCTCGAGGCCGCCGCGCAGCAGCCGACGAACGAGAGCACGGTGGCGCACTCCGCCGCCTAGCAAAGATCTGGCGGCGCGCCGGCTCTGCCCCCCGAGCCGGCGCGCCGTCAACCTCAGCGGGCCTGAAGCCGACGGCGTGATCGCGGGCGAGCTCGTGCTACCCGCGACCGGAACCCTTGTTCACCTCAGAGGTAGCGAGTCGCGATGACTGATCCTGAAGCCGGCAGTACAGCTGGTTCGCCTACGCCCGGGTGGGACCTGGTGCCGGGCGAGGAGCCGAAGGCTGTACCCAGCACGACGGATTTTCCTTACGACCGCGAGAAGGCGCAGGACGACGCGCGGCGGCTGATCACGATGGTCCTCCTGATCGTCTTCCTGCTGGCGATCGCTGCCGCGTACGCCTACGTCTCATGGATTGGCACGTGGAACGAGATCAAGGACTGGAGCCTGCTCGTCGTCCCGTCGCTCACATCGCTCCTGAGTGTCGCGACTGGCTTCTACCTCGGGACGCGCACCACCTAGGCGGTCGCCGACGCGGCGATGCACTCCAGACTGCGCTCCGGCACACCGGATGGACCTGCCCGGGGGGCGACTGTCCCACGCAGCATACGGATTCAACCCCTACCCAAGGAATACCTTGGCGGGTAAAATGGAGTACTCAATAGGGTTGAGGTACGGCAGCCAAGGCTGCCAGTTCCGGGAACGTCAGCACACCTCAGCCGCCTTACGCAGGGAGGGACCTTGGCCAGCACCGATAGCGCGCAGGGCGCCCAGCAACCCGCCGCTCCTGATGCACCGAGCCGATTCATCAAGATGTCAGCGAACATCACCCATGAGACAGCCGACTCCATGGTGGATCTTGCTGCTCGGAAGGGCATCACCAGGACAGAGGTTCTGCGGAGATCGATCGCAACCCAGAAGTTCCTCCAAGACGCGATCGACCGTGGAGCGAAGGTGCTCATCAAGGACGGCAACGACATCTCCGAGCTCGTCCTGATCTGAATCAGGAGCTTCGCGAGTCGCCGCTACCCTCGCAGCGTGGCCGGCACGGATAGCGACACGAGCAATGCGCTCGACACGATCGCGGGCTGGCTGCGCGACGCGCGGGCGATCGTCGTGCTCACGGGCGCGGGCATCTCGACCGGGTCGGGCATCCCCGACTTCCGAGGTCCGCAAGGGGTGTGGACGAAGAACCCCGAGGCGGAGAAGATGGCGACGCTCGACCACTACGTCGGCGATCCCGAGGTCCGTCGCCGTGCGTGGCAGAACCGTCTGCACAGCGAGATCTGGCGCGCCGAGCCGAACGCCGGGCACAAGGCGCTCGCGGAGCTCGAGCGCACCGCGAACCTCGACACGCTCGTCACGCAGAACATCGACGGCCTGCACCAGGCCGCAGGCTCGACGGCTGCGAAGGTCGTCGAGGTGCACGGCTCGGTGCACGGCGCCAAGTGCCTCCAGTGCGGTTGGACCGGCCCGATGGACGAGACGCTGGACCGTGTGCGCGCCGGGGAGGAGGACCCGGCCTGCCTCGAGTGCGGCGGGATGCTCAAGTCCGCCACGATCAGCTTCGGCGAGAACCTCGTCCCCGCCGACCTCCAGCGTGCCCAGGAGGCCGCCGAGCGATCCGACGTGTTCCTCGCGCTCGGCACGTCGCTCGGGGTCTATCCGGCAGCGGCACTCCCCGAGGTCGCCCTCGGCGCCGGCGCCCGGCTCGTCATCTGCAACGAGCAGGCGACGCCCTACGATCGGTACGCCGACGCGATCAGCCGCTCGAACCTCGTCGACCTGCTCCCGGCGCTCGTAGCATCGGTGGAGAGCGGCGCCCCGGCACCGGGAATATCCGACCCCTGAGGTAGCATTTCAGGGCGGTAGAACGAGTTCGTCCAGGGGGAATCATGCCCAGCTTCCGCGAGCTGCTCGGCCAGGCGAAGCAGCACATCAAGGAGTTGCAGCCGTCCGAGGCCGAGCCGCGCCTCGGCAAGGCCACCTTCCTCGACGTGCGCGAGCAGGACGAGGTCGACGCCGGGATCATCCCGGGCGCCATCCACATCCCCCGCGGGCACCTCGAGAGCCAGGTCGAGTCCCGGATCCCCGACCGCGACGGCGAGCTCGTCGTCTACTGCGCGGCCGGAGTGCGCTCCGCGTTCGCCGCGCAGACGCTCCAGCAGCTCGGCTACAAGGATGTCGTGTCGATGTCCGGCGGCTTCGGGCAGTGGAAGAACGAGGACCGCCCCTGGATCACGCCCGCGGTCCTGACCCCGGAGCAGCGCGACCGGTACAAGCGCCACATCCTCCTCGAGAACATCGGTGAGGCCGGCCAGCAGAAGCTGCTCCAGAGCAAGGTGCTCCTGCTCGGCGCGGGCGGCCTCGGCTCCCCCGCGGCGCTCTACCTCGCGGCGGCGGGCGTGGGCACGCTCGGCATCGTCGACATGGACGTCGTCGACTCGTCGAACCTCCAGCGCCAGATCCTGCATAACGTCGACCGCATCGGCGAGCGCAAGGTCGACAGCGCGAAGAAGACGCTCACATTGCTCAACCCCGACGTCAACGTCGTCACCCACGACGTGCGCCTCGGCGCCGACAACATCCTCGACATCCTCGAGGGATACGACGTCGTGGTCGACGGCACCGACAACTTCCCGACGCGCTACCTGCTCAACGACGCGTCGCTCCTGTCGCGCACGCCGGTCGTGCACGGCTCGATCTTCAAGTTCGAGGGCCAGGTCACCGTGTTCGAGCCCTACGAGGGCCCGTGCTACCGCTGCCTGCTGCCCGAGCCCCCGCCGCCGGAGCTCGCACCGTCGTGCGCCGAGGCGGGCGTGCTCGGCGTGCTGCCGGGGATCATCGGCTCGATCCAGGCGCTCGAGGCGATCAAGCTGCTGCTCGACCTCGGCGACTCGTTGAACGGCCGCCTGCTCGCGTACGACGCGCTCGAGGAGAGCTTCCGCACGTTCAAGGTGCGGCGCGATCCGCACTGCCCCGCATGCGGGCCCGACGCGCCGCCGATCGTGATCGCCGAGTACGACCAGCACTGCCTGCCGCACGCCGTCCTGGCCGACGGCTCCGTCGTCTCGCACTGACCGACTGGCACGCGGCGCCTTGCCGCGCAGCGGCCGCGCGACTACCGCCGTCGAGCCTTGTAGTGCGTGAGCAGGTCGAGCAGCGTGCGCACACCGAAACCGGTCCCGCCGCGCGGCGTGTAGCCCTCGTCGGCTCCCGCGCGCGCGGGCCCGGCGATGTCCAGGTGGACCCACGGCACGCCGTTGACGAACTCCTCGAGGAACAGCCCCGCGGTCAGCGCGCCTCCGTAGCCGCCGTGCGAGATGTTCTTCATGTCGGCGACCTCGGAATCGAGCATCTTGCGGTACTGCTTCGGGAGCGGCAGCGGCCACATCGACTCTCCCGCGCGATCGGCGGCCTCCTGCACCTGGTCGCCCCAGGCCTCGTCGCCGGCCATCAACCCGCCGATCTTCTCGCCGAGTGCGACGACGCACGCCCCGGTGAGCGTGGCGAGGTCGATGATCCCGTCGGGCTCCTCCTCGGCGGCGAGCGAGAGCGCGTCGGCGAGGATCAGCCGGCCCTCGGCATCCGTGTTGAGCACCTCGGCCGTCTTCCCGTTGCGGAACGTCAACACGTCACCGGGCCTGATCGCGGCGCCGCTCGGCATGTTCTCCACCATCGGCGCGTAGCCGATGACCTTCGTGGTCACACCCAGGTCGCGCAGCGCCGACATCGAGGCGATGACGGCCGCCGCGCCGCTCATGTCGGTCTTCATGGTCTCCATGCCGCCCGCGGTCTTGAGCGACAGGCCGCCCGAGTCGAAGACCACGCCCTTGCCGACGAGCGCCACCTTGCCGCGCGCCCCGCGCGGCGCGTACGTCATCTTCACGAGCCGCGGTGTCTGCCGCGAGCCCTGACCGACACCGAGGATCCCGCCGAGCCGCTCCTTCTTCAGCTGCGGCACGTCGAGCACCTCGACCTTGACGCCCTTGTTGCGCAGGAGCTGCTCCGCCGCGTGCGCAAAGGCCTCGGGTGACTTCTCCCCCGACGGCGTGTTGACCATGTCGCGCGCCCAGCACACCGCGTTGGCAACGCTGGCGCCGCGGTCGAGCGCTGCGCGAACCCTGGAACCGCCCCGGCCGAGCAGCGCGACCGTCGAGAGCTTCGAAGCCTCGCCATCGGTCTTGTACGCGAGGAACTGGTAGCCGCCGAGGATGACGCCCTCGGCGATCGCCTGTGCCACCGCTGCACGGTCGAGGTCGTCGGGCGCCGCATCGAGGAGCGTCGTGGCGATCGAAGCCACCTTCTTGCCCCGCTTGGCGAGCGAGGCAGCGGCCGTGCGGAAGGACTCGACGGTGAGCTGGTCCTGGTCGCCGAGCCCGATCAGGACGGCCGCCTTTGCCCCGAGCGCACCGCCCGTGGACACGGCGAGGGTCTCGCCGGCCTTGCCCTGGAAGTCGGCCTCCTCGATGAACGCGCCGAGCTCGCCCTCGAGTGCATCGTCGACGACGTCACCACCCGGACCGAGCTCGCCGTCGGCGAAGACCGGGATCGCGAGCAGATCCGCGGTGACGGTGCTCGGTGACGTCGAACTCGTCGTGAAGGTGACAGGCACGGATTCCTCCTAGGTGGCTTTCCGTTCGGGCCGTGCAGCCCGGAACGCGCCCTCTTGCCATCGGGCGAGCGTCCAGCAGAGATCGGCGAGACGGTTGAGGTACGGGACCACGGCGCTGTCCGCGGCGAGCCAGCCCTCGGTCGCGGCCGTGACGCTCTCGCGCTCCGCCCGCCGCACCACAGTGCGCGCGAGGTCCAGCGCCGCGGCGACCCTGGTCTCACCCGGCAACACGAATTCGGTCGGCATGTCGAAGCGCTCTGCGACGTCGTCGATGATCGGTTCGAGCGCTTCCACCATCGCGGTGGTCACGAGCGTCGAGCCTGCCTTCAGCTTCGACCGGTTCGCGGGCGCCGTCGCCAGCTCGGCACCCACCACGAACAGCTCCCGCTGCAGGCGCACGAGCAGGTCGAACAGCTCGGAGCCCTGCTCCAGCTCGGCACGCGCGAGGCCGAGTGCCGCAACCGCTTCGTCAGTGGTGCCGTACGCGGTCGGGCCGGGCGCGTCCTTGGAGGTCCGACCGCCGAACAGCAGCCCTGTGGTGCCGTCGTCGCCCTTGCGCGTGTACACCTTCATGCGCCGCGGAGTCTACGGCGGCCACATCACATCGCTTCCGGGCGTCTGTACCGTCTCGACGTCGTCTCCGTGTCGCCGATGCTCTCGCAGAGTGGCGACAGAGATGCAAGGGACCGCGACCGGTGGCGACTACGCTTGTTTCGATCCCCCATCTCCCGCCTCGCACCCTCGGGCGTGCGCGATGGGGCGCCGAGACCCGGAGCGCGCATGCCACACGACCTCGAGCGTGACGACCCGTACGAACACGTCGATGTGAGCGTCATCCTCCCGATCCACAACGAGCGTGGTCACCTCGAAGCCGAGATCCGCCGCATCCGGGCCAGCCTCGATGCCTCCCCGTACCGCTACGAGATCATCGCCGTCGACGACGGCTCCACGGACGGCTCCGGTGACCTCCTGCGCCAGATTCCCGACATCCGGCTGCTGACGTTCGCGAAGAACCGCGGATCCGGCTCGGCGCGGAAGGCCGGCACTTACGCGGCGCGTGGCGACGTGGTCGTGTGGACCGACGTCGACATGACCTATCCGAACGACGACATCCCGCTCCTCGTGAAGGAGCTGGAGGGTTGGGATCAGGTCGTCGGCGCGCGCACGAGCGAGCAGGGCACGCAGCGCTTCGCGCGCGTCCCGGCGAAGTGGTTCATCCGCAAGCTCGCGAGCTACCTCGTCAGGACGGACATCCCCGATCTCAACTCCGGCTTCCGGGCATTCCGCCGCGACGTCGCCCTGCAATTCCTCTCGCAGCTGCCCGCCGGATTCTCGTGCGTCACGACCATGACCATGTCGTTCCTCGCGAACGGCTACTCGGTGCGGTACGTGCCGATCGAGTACAGGCCGCGCGCCGGCGAATCCAAGTTCCACTGGTGGAACGACACCCGGCGCTACGCCCTCCAGGTGCTGCGAATGGCGCTGTCGTACGAGCCGCTGAGGGCGTTCATGCCGCTGGGGCTCGCCCTCTTCGCGATCGGGCTCGGGAAGCTCGGCTACGACGTCTGGGGCAAGGACTTCCGCGTCGCGGCCAACACGCTGCTGATCCTCTTCTCCGCTCTCCAGGTCATCGTCATCGGCCTTCTCGCCGATCTCGTCGTCCGGGTGAGCAAGCCGCGCGACGAGGTGGCACCGGCTGCGGACGAGGCAAGCGCGACCATTGGCGACCGTGGTTTCGCCTGAGCCTTCCTTATTGCAGACTTGAGCTTCACCCGTCGCTTGCCTCGGGTGCTCTTCTTCGGAACCTACGACGAGAAGAGCCATCCGCGAGTTCGCGTCCTGCGCGAGGGACTCGAACAGGTGGGTTTCGAAGTCGAGGTGCTGAACGAACCGCTTCCGTTCTCGACCGCTGACCGGGTTGCCCTCGCCCGCCAACCCTGGAGGGCTCCAGTCCTGGTCGGTCGCATCGCCACGGCCTGGTCCCGCCTGTGGCGCGCGGGCACAAGGTTCGGTGCACCCGAGGTGGTGGTGGTCGGGTATCTCGGACATGCCGACATCCACCTCGCTCGGCGTCGATTCCCGAGAGCAACACTCGTTCTCGACTACCTCGTGTCGCTCGAGGACACCGTGCGCGACCGACAGGTCGGCGGCAAGGCGGTGCGGGCAATCTTGCGCGCCGCCGACATTCGAGCTCTGCGCGCCGCTGAAGTCGTCGTGGTCGACACCCTCGAGCAGCACGCGGCCCTTCCTTCATCCGCGCAGCCGCGCTCGGTCGTGATCCCCGTGGGCGCCGACTCGGATTGGATAGCAGCGGGCGCCACCGCGCGTTCCGACAGCCACAGCGCAGCACCATTGCGCGTCGTGTTCTTCGGTCTGTACACGCCCTTGCACGGCACCAAGGTCATCGCGCAGGCGATGGTCGGCCTGCGTGGCGAACCCGTCGAGTTCACGATGGTGGGGACCGGCCAAGATCGAGCGGCGACGCAATGCCTCGCGAGCGGCCCGCCAGTTCGCTGGGTCGACTGGGTAGACTCGGCCTCCCTGCCGCGAGTGGTCGCCGAGCACGACGTCTGCCTCGGGATCTTCGGTACGACACCCAAAGCGAGGCGCGTGGTACCCACGAAGCTCTACCAGGGCGCGGCGGCTGGCTGTGTCCTCGTCACCTCCGACACGCCGCCGCAACGGCAAGCGCTTGGTGAGTTGGCGCGCTATGTCCCTCCGGGCGACGGCGCTTCGTTGGCCGCAGAGCTGCGCAAGCTCGCAAAAATCCGGACATCCGTTCGGGCCGACGCCGGGGCACGCGCAGAGCGCGCGCGGGCTCGGGTAGCGCCGCAGGTTGTCGTCCTCCCGCTCGCCGCCGAGTTGGCGCGGCGTGTCACCCCACCAAGCTCGTGAGCGACGACGCCGCCGAGACGGTCGCAGAGCACGAGATCGCGAGCGGCGAGATCGCCGCCGGGGGTGGCTTGGGCGGCGGAGCGGCCGGCGCGACACCGAACTCACTCCTCGGGCACATCCGGCGGATCTCGCGCCGTGTTCGGCCTCTGCTCTTGGCCATCGTCGTCGTATTCGCGTTCATCGCGCTTCGCGACAACTGGGGCGCCGTCCATCGCGAGGCTCGAGCGATCACCCCCCTCGACCTCGTACTGTCGGGTCTCGCGTTCGTCGGCGCGATCGCTTGCCAGTACTTGGCCTGGTTGCGCGCGCTCCTCGCCTTGCACGCGCCCAGAATGCCGCACCGAAAGGCGTCGACGATCTTCTGCACGGCTGGTTTGGGGAAATACGTGCCGGGCGCGGTTTGGCCGGTCGTCATCCAGACCGAGATGGGATCGGACGCTGGAGTGCCTTGGCGACTCATGGTCGCGAGCTATGGGCTCATCCTCCCGCTGAGCATCGCGACGGGCGCCATCGTGAGCGCGCTGACACTCACCGGGCCCGCGGTGGCGTGGATCCGGCCCCTTGTCATCGCGGGCGCGATCTTGGGTCTGCTCGGGGTGTGGCTCGTGACCCACCCCCGGGCTTTTCACAGCCTCATGGACAAGGTCCTGCGGAGACTTACCGGCGAAGGGCTACCGGGCAACCTCGACACGCGGTACGCAGTGCAGGCGAGTCTCATCACCTTCGTTTCATGGGGTTTCGCAGGTCTCAGCGCGTGGATTCTGTGCCGGCCTCTCGGCGCCGGCGCGTCCGACATTCCGTTCGTTGTCGGCGCATTCGTGTTGTCCTGGGTATGCGGACTCGTCGCGGTCCCGCTGCCGGCCGGGCTCGGTGTACGCGACGCCATTCTCGTACTGACACTCGGCGAGCTCATCGGCCACCCGCAGGCAACAACTGTGGCGCTCCTCGGCCGGCTCACTCAGGTCATCGTCGACCTTCTGCTCGCTGCGTTGACCGGGGTGCCGGCGGCGATGCGGCGAGTTCGCGGTCGCCACAGCCACAACACAGCGCGGTCATGACGCTTGCGGTGCTCGTGGTTGCCGAGTTGGAAGGCGGCGTCGGCGTCTACGGCAGGAACCTGATCCGTGGACTGGACGCACTCGGTGTCGACGTTCGGGTCCTGACGCCGACGCCGGACACCGTCACAGTCGGAAAGGCCTTCGGCGTACCTCGCCACTCGGGTCGCGGCAGGTGGTTGCCACAAGCGTCAGCGTTCGCCCGCGAAGTGCGGTCTCACAGTCGGGATGTTGACGTCGTACATGTCACCGACGCTCGGTATGCAGCATTCTTCCCGAAAGTCCACACACCGCTCGTGGGCACGATGAACGACTACTTCTATGCCATCACGGGATGGTTGTCCGGCGAGGGAACGCGGGGCGTCTACCGGGATTGGCGAGCGCGCCACGCGTACTACAACATCCTGCGCACCGCGGAGCGGCGGACGCTCCGACGATATGAACGCATCATCTGCATCTCGTCCGCCGTCACGACTGCACTGGCGAGCCGATACGGACTCTCTCCGAACCGACTTCCCGTGGTCCACTACGGGATCGACTACCTGGACGCGCCCGTGGCGCCTTTCACGCGCTCGCACCCCGTCGTGCTCTTTGCGGGAGGCAACTTTCAGCGGAAAGGCCTGGCCGTCCTTCTCGAGGCGATGCCTCGTGTGCTGCTCAGACACCCCACAGGGCGCCTCATCGTGGTTGGTGACAGTCGTGACACCGCACTCATTCGCACGTTGTCAGCGCGATTGGGTATCTCGAGCAACGTCGAGTTCGTTGGCCAGGTCGATTACACGACCCTGTACCGCTACTACCGGACGGCGGACGTGTTCTGTATGCCTTCGCTCATGGAGGCGTTCGGGATACCGTTCCTCGAAGCGATGCACTGCCAGGTTCCCGTGATCGCATCCGACGCCCCTGGGCCGATGGACTACCTACGTGACGGCGAGAACTGCCTCATTGCACGAGCGGGAGACGTCGACGCGCTCGCCGACTGTTTGAACCGGGTCATCGAGAATCCGAACCTGCAGCGCGCGCTGCGAAACGGCGGCGCGAAGACCGCGGCAACCGCAACGGTCGAGCGGATGGCAAGTGAGACCCTGCAGGTCTACGAAGCGGCGACGCGCAACGCGAGTCCGATGCCACCGAGTGGAAGGAACACAGCCGGATGACGGCGACGGCGACGGAAACAGCAACGTGCCCGCTCTGTGGTGCTGCGGCTCCGCTTTGCGTGGTGCGCCCTGACATGTTGCTGGGAGTCCATCCAGACGAGATGCACGAGGTCTTCGAGTGTGCGCGGTGCCGAATCTGTTTCGCCGGCGCGCTCGACCCAGGAGTGCTTTCCGATTACTACCCCGAGAACTATTACAACCCGAAGGCCCGCCCGTGGTACTCGGCGAGCCTCCGCGGAAGGCTGAGCATCGGACTCGTTCGACAGGCATCGCGCGCACGCTCGGCGACTCGCGGTCTCCGGACGGGACGCGTCCTCGACATCGGGTGTGGACGGGGTGGGTTCCTGACAGCCATGCGGTCGCGAGGCTGGGACGTCGTGGGAATGGACTGGAATGCGAGCAACGCTCGGACGGTATCGGAAAGTCTCGGATTGACCGTGGTCGGCGGCGAGCAGGCACTCGCTGGTCTCGAGGGGGATAGCTTCGATCTCGTCACGATGTTCCACGTGCTCGAGCACGAGCAGGAGCCTTGGTCGTTGCTGGAGCGAGCACGCACGCTCTTGAAACCGAACGGGCGACTCGTCGTCGGCGTTCCGAGCGGCGACTCGGTAGCGCGGGGGCTCTTCGGGCAGTACTGGATGGGTTACGACGTACCGCGGCACCGCTACGTGTTCACACCGAGCAGCCTGCGGCAACTCCTCGGCGATGCCGGGTTCGAGATTGAGCGCGTGTCGGGTCGCTTGAGCGACGAGCTCGTGGATCTGGAGGGCAGCATCCGTCTCAGGCTTCGTCCATCACGCTGGCCGGACGGCCTGGCGACCATCGTGGCCGCGTTGGCCGCTCCTCTCGCCGGCCTCCTCAGCGTTCTCGGACGAGGATCGGCCGTGTACGCCTACGCGCGCAAGGGAACAGCCCGTGGCGTCGCCGTTCCTCAGGCGGCTGCGACGTACACGGAGTAGAGGCATCGCCGCCACGCGTTGAGCCGCGCGCGAGCGTGGCCTCCGGTTTTGTTCTGTGTGACTGGCCTGGCATTGCACGGGTCCGCAGACTCCGCGCTCCGTTAGCCTTTGGACCATGTCGGACTTCCTGAGCGCGCTCGAAGAGCGGGTCCTCATCTTCGACGGCGCGTTCGGGACGTGGGTCCAGGCCCAGGATCTCGGAGCCGACGACTTCGGCGGCGCCGAGCTCGAGGGGTGCAACGAGCACCTCGTGCTGACACGACCGGACCTCATTCGGCAGATGCATGCCGAATACTTCGCTGCCGGTGTCGACGCCGTCGAGACCGCCACCTTCGGTGCCTTCGGTCTCGTGCTCGCCGAGTACGGGATCGCCGACAAGGCGCTGGAGATGAACCGGCAGGCGGCGCGCCTCGCGCGCGAGGCAGCGGAGCAAGCGAGCACCCCGGACCGTCCGCGATTTGTCGTTGGCTCGATCGGGCCGGGCACCCGTCTGCCGTCGCTCGGCGCGATCACCTTCGACGCACTCCGCGACGACTACGAGGTGCAGGCAAGCGGGCTCGTCGAAGGCGGCGTCGACGTCCTTCTCGTCGAGACCGTCTACGACCTGCTCCAGGGCAAGGCCGCGATCGCCGCTTGCCGACGCGCGATGGCCGCGGCCGGTCGCACGGTGCCGCTCATGGTGCAGGTGACGATGGAGACGACCGGGCGGATGCTCGTCGGCTCGGAGATCGGCGCTGCCCTCACCGCGCTCGAAGCCATGCGCCCGGACGTCATCGGTCTCAACTGCGCGACCGGGCCGTCGGAGATGACCGAGCACCTCCGCTACCTGTCGCAGCACGCGCGCACGTTCCTCTCCTGCCTCCCCAATGCAGGCCTGCCGAGCGTGGTCGACGGACGCACGCACTACGACCTCACGCCTGAGCAGCTCGCGGACGCGCACGAGCGCAACGTCTCGGAGTTCGGTCTCAACATCGTGGGTGGCTGCTGCGGTACGACGCCCGAGCACCTCGCCGCAGTCGTGGAGCGCATCGGCACGCGTGCCCCGTTGCCCCGTACCCCGGACTTCGAGCCCGGCTGCTCGAGCATCTACACGCACGTCCCCTTCGCCCAGGAGCTCGCCTATCTGGCGGTGGGCGAGCGCACCAATGCCAACGGCTCGAAGAAGTTCCGTGAGGCGATGCTGGCGGCGGACTGGGACACGTGCGTGCAGATGGCCCGTGAACAGGTCAAGGAAGGCGCGCACGTACTCGACGTGTGTGTCGACTACGTCGGCCACGACGGCACGGTCGACATGGAGGAGGTCGCGTCGCGGTTCGCGACCCAGGCCGCGCTCCCGCTCGTGTTCGACTCGACCGAGCCTGCCGTGATGGAGGTGGGGCTCAAGCACTCCGGCGGCAAGGCAATCCTCAACTCCGCGAACCTCGAGGACGGCGAGCACGAGGGCTCGCGTCTCGACCGGGTCTTCACGCTCGCC
>DATBHZ010000119.1:0-2153 GCA_036557185.1 Acidimicrobiia bacterium
GCGACGACGACCCAGATCGTGCTCGCGGCGTAGAGCAGCTCCTTGTTGGTCATGCGGCCACCTCGACTTCCTCCAGCGCGCTGCCGGTTCGGTTGTGCATCACGGATGCGATCGGCGTCGTCCACACGACCCCGTCGCCGGACTCGTTGCCGCTCCTCGCCGCGTCGACGATCGCCTCGACCACCGTCGGTGCCTTGGCGTCCGACGTGACGAAGATCAGCAGCGCTTTCGGCAGGAACCGCGACTCGAAGACCCGTCCGCGATACTCGTGCGTGATGCCGCGCTGGCGGCCGTGACCGACCGCCTCGATCACGGTCACGCCGACATGTCCGGCCTCGGACTCGACCGCGTCGATCACGGTCTCGATCCGCTCCCGGATCACGATCGCCTCGACCTTCACCCAGCTCACGGGCTCCTCCTTTCGAGTAGTACGGTGTCCCGCCAGACACCGTCGAGTTGTCCGATTCGCTCGCGCGTGCCGACGACACGGAAGCCGCACTGCTTGTGGAACTCGATGCTCGCCGCGTTGTCCGCGAAGACCGACGCCTGCACCGTCCAGAAGCCCGCGCGCTCGGCGCTCTCGAGCAGGCGCTCGAGCAACGCCTTGCCGATCCCCCGCCCACGCGCGCTCTCGGCGACGTAGACGCTGTCCTCGACCACGCCCGCGTAACAGGCACGGCGCGACGTCGGCAGGAGCGCGGCCCAGCCGACGACCTCCGCATTCCGCTCCGCCACCAGCCGGTGCTCCTCGAGGTACGCATCGTCCCAGGCCGGCCAGTCCGGCGCGGACGTCTCGAACGTGGCCAGCTTCGTGGCGATGCCCTGCTCGTAGATCGCCTGCACGGCCGGCCAATCCGTCTGCTCCATCGGTCTGATCTCCATCGCTCTTGGACCAACAAAAAAAGCCCCAGGACTCGAAGTCCTGAGGCCCCATTGCCTCCGCGCCCCCTCCGGCGGGAGCGCGCTTCAACAATAGAAGCATTGGCGGACGCGGTCAAATGGGCGCGCGCGACCGCTAGGATGGTGCTCGATCGACCAGGGAGGCGCTGCTCGATGAAGCGAACCGATCCAGACCGGCACCTGTAGGTCCCCGGCCCTGCCGCGTTTGCGCGCCCGTCGAGGCGTCTGCTAGCCTCGTCGGCTCGATGTTGCTCTTCGGCTGACACGTCATCTCGCGCACCGCCGGTTGCCGGTGGCTGCTGCGTCCGTGTCCTGTTCTGAGCCTGAGGAGCAACTGATGAATGCCGTAGAAGTCCACAACCTGCGCAAGGAGTTCGTCCGGAAGGACGGGCGCAAGCGCACCCGCGTCGCCGCTTTACGAGGGATCACCTTCGAGCTCCACCGCGGCGAGTGCATCGCCATCCTGGGCCAGAACGGCTCGGGCAAGTCAACCCTGGTCCGGCTGCTCTCGACACTGCTCCTGCCGGACGGCGGCACCGCCCGCATCTTCGGCCACGAGATCTCGGAGACCCGGACCGTGCGGACGATGGTCAACCGCGTCTCGGTCGAGGCGTCGTTCTTCAAGAAGATGTCGGCGACGGAGAACCTCGCGTACGCGGCCCGGTTCTACGGGCTGACGCCGCGGGAGACGCGTGAACGGATCCCGGTGATCCTCGACCGCGTCGGCTTTCCGATCTCGCGTCGCAAGCACGCGATGGAGAACCTCTCGCGCGGCACGCAGCAGAAGGTCGCACTCGCGCGGGCGCTCCTGACCTCGCCGGTCCTGCTCCTGCTCGACGAGCCGACCACGGGCCTCGACCCGCGCTCGAAGCTCGAGGTGCAGGACTTCATCCGCGAGGTGCGGGCGATCCACGACACCACGATCCTGCTCTGCACCCACGACCTCGCCGAGGCAGAGGTCCTCGCCGAGCGGATCGGGATCCTCGACGACGGTGAGCTCCTCTGCCTGGAGCCGGCCGACGAGATCAAGGAGCGCTTCGGCGTCGAGACGCTCGAGGAGGCGTTCTTCGCCGCCACCGGCCGCACGTTCGAGGACGAGCGCGAGGAGGAGGAAGAGGAGGTGACGGCATGACCGCCATGGCCGCCCGCGCACGGCACGAGCTGATCGGCCTGCTCGGCGTCGTCGAGCGGAACTGGTACCTCGTCAAGCGCTACGCGATGTGGGAGCTCGCGTTCTTCGTCTGGACGATCGC
>DATBHZ010000120.1:0-5691 GCA_036557185.1 Acidimicrobiia bacterium
TGCGCTGGACGCGCGCGTCGGAGGCGAGTACCGCATCGAGATGCAGCCGCCGGAGGGGGAGCGGTTCTTCCTCGGCGGCGAGTTCCGCCGCGTCGAACGTCCTTCCCACTTGACCTACACGTTTCGATACGAGGATCCCGATCCCGATGATCGAGAGACCGTCGTCGCGCTCTCGCTCGACGAACAACGTGACGCGACGCTGCTCACGCTCGATCAGGCGCCGTTTCTCACCGATGCTCGGCTCGCACTCCATGCGCAGGGCTGGGCGGAGACGCTCGATCGTCTCGAAGCGCTCGTCTCGAGCGAAGGCGCGGAGTGAGGTCTGCCGAGCCGTTCCGTTGAGCAGGCCACGCGGCCCAGACGCTCGAGAACCGGCACGGGGTGTGCCGATATCGATGCATGCGTCATCGATGGTGCGGTGCGATGGTCGTCGCGGCACTGGTCGTCGTGCTCGGCGCGCCCGGCGCCTCGGCAGACCCGCTCCCGGGCGCGCCGTCGTGCCCGATGTTTCCTGCCGACTCGTTCTGGCACGCCGACGTCAGCAAACTGCCGGTCGCGGCGAACTCGAGCACGTATGTGCAGACGGCCGGGAGCACCTCGCCGCTGCACGCCGACTTCGGCTCCGGCACCTGGGACGGCGGACCGATCGGCATCCCGTACACGACCGTCGCCGCCAGCCAGCCGAAGGTGCCGATCTCCTTCGACTACGCCGACGAGAGCGACCCGGGCCCGTATCCCATCCCGCCCGACGCGCCGATCGAGGGAGGCGCGCAGAGCACGGGTGACCGGCACGTGCTCGTGGTGGATCGCGATGCGTGCACGCTGTACGAGACGTTTGCCGCGTATCCGGTCGACGGAGGGGCGTCGTGGCAGGCGGGCTCCGGCGCGGTCTTCGACCTTGGCTCCGACGCGCTGCGACCGGCGACCTGGACGAGCGCCGACGCGGCGGGCCTCGCGATCCTGCCCGGCCTCGTCCGCTACGACGAGGTCGCGAACGGCAACATCGACCACGCGATCCGCATGACGCTGCGCAGCACCGATCAGCGCTTCGTCTGGCCGGCGCGACACGAGGCGGGGAGTAACAACCCCTCTGCCGCTGCGATGGGCGCGCGGTTCCGGTTGAAGGCCAGCTTCGACATCTCCCGGTTCCCGGCCGATGACCAGGTGATCCTGCGGGCGATGCAGCAGTACGGGACGATCGTGGCCGACAACGGCAGCTCCTGGTTCATCTCCGGAGCACCCGACCCCCGGTGGAGCAACGACGACCTGCATCAGCTCGGAACGCTGCGCGGCTCGGACTTCGAGATGGTCGACACGTCCTCGCTCATGGTCGATCCCGACTCCGGTGCGGTCGATCCCACGCCGTCAGCGCCGACGCCGCCGCGGGGCGGGTACACGCTCGACGCGTACGGCGGTCTGCACCCGTTCGGGGTTGGGTCCGGGACGGCTCCCGCGATGTCCCAGGGCGGTGCCTACTGGCTAGGTCACGACCTCGCGCGGGGTGTCGCCATCGAGAAGTCGGGTGGCGGCGGGCTCGAGCTCGACGCCTACGGCGGTCTGCACCCGTTCGCCGCAGGCGGGAACGCGGCACCTTCCCGACCGTCGGACGCCGCGTACTGGAAGGGTTGGGACATCGCGCGCGGTATCGCGCTCCTCCCCAAGGGTGGCGGCTACGTGCTCGACGGCTGGGGTGGGATCCACCCGTTCCCCGCGCCGGGTGGGGCTGTGCCGCCGGCCGTGCCCGGCGCGCCGTACTGGCATGGCATGAACGTCGCGCGCGGCATTGCGCTCCTGCCGGGAGGCACCGGCGGCTACGTCGTGGACGCGTACGGCGCCTTGTACCCGTTCGCGGTAGGCGGCAACACGGCGCCGCCCGCAGCGCGTGGTGCGTGGCGAAGCGCCGGAGGCCTTGCGCAGGATGTCGCAATCTCAGCCGATGGGACCGGCGGGTACACGCTCGATGCGTACGGAGGACTGCACCCCTTCGCTGTCGGTTTCAACGCTCTCGCGGCGCCGGTACGCAGCGCTGCGGCCTGGCCCGGGAGGAACATCGCCCGGGGCGCCGGCATCTGAGCGCGCACCCGCGCGGTCGCGGCAGGAGAGCGAGCCGCGCTCTAGCGTTTGCCGCCATGACGAACGTGCTGGAAGTCCAGGATGCAGGGCACCTGCGGGTGCTCCGCTTGAACCGACCCGAGCGGAAGAACGCGCTCAACGGCGAGTTGTTCGAGGCCATCGTCACCGAGGTGCGTGCCGCAGCCACGGACGACGACGTCTGGGCGATCGCGATGACGGGCAACGGCGACGCGTTCTGTTCCGGCCTCGATCTCTCCGGTGTCGGCGGTGACCGTGACGGCGGGGAGCGGGCCGAGCCGTCCGACGAGGAACGAGCGCGCAACCACTTCGCGCTGGTGATGCGCTTCGAGTGCGAGAAGCCGATCCTCGTGGGCGTGAACGGAGTCGCGGTCGGCATTGGGGTATCGCTCGCGATGGCCGGCGACATTCGTCTCGCGGCGCCTTCCGCGCGCTTCCATCCCGGGTATGCGCGTATCGGCGCGTCGCCGGACGGCGGGCTGACCTGGACGCTCCCCGAGGCGGTGGGGTACGAGCGCGCAATGCGCTTCTTCCTCGAGAACCGCATGGTGCCGGCCGCGGAGGCGCTCGCGATCGGGATCGTGGGCGAGGTGACGGAGACGGACGATGCTTTCGAGGCGCGCTTTCTCGAATACGGGGAACTGCTCGCCGGCGTGGCGCCGATCGCCGCCCGTCAAACGAAACGCCTGGTCGGGCGCATCACGCGCCCGCGCGAGCTGCAAGCGCACCTCGGCGCGGAGTTCCGGCTCACGCTGGAGGCGTTCACATCGTCGGACAGCAAGGAGGCCGTCCGCGCCATGGCGGCGCGCGAGCAGCCGAAGTTCACCGGCCACTGAGTCGTTGGACCCGGGGCCGTGCAGCCCCTCAAGGCAGGTGGTGGCTCCTCCGATGTCAGCTAGGACATGGCACAAGGCGCTCAACCTGTGGAGAGCGCCCGGCGGCCTCGGACCGCGGGCGCTGACCCGGAGTTGCTCCGAGAGCGGAGCGCGCTGAGCGACGCCCTGCGAGCGTCCGCCCCAGACGTCGCCGCCGCCGTGGTGCGCCGCCGCGCAGCACGGGGCGCCGTGGATTCGGAAGAGGTCTCGCGCGACATCGCTCGTGCCACGACCGCGGCGACCCTTGCCGTGGCCGAGTACCTCGCGACAGGGCGGCCGCCTTCGGACGACGAGTCACGCGTCTGGCTCGAGACGAGCAAAGCTCCGTTGCACGACACGATCACGCTGTCGGATCTCACCAAGCTGTATCTCTTCTGGCGCGACGCGACGCTGGACGTGGCTCGTGACGCGATCGAGCGGCTCGGTATCGGTCCCGAGGTCGCGCAGCTCGGCATCGCCACGATCCGTGCAGGCTCCGACGGGAGCGTCGTGCGCATGACCAAGGCGTTCGATCGTGAACGACAACGGCTCCAAGAGCTCGTCGTCAAGGAACGCGAGCAGCTCCGACACCAGGCTTTGCACGACGCGCTCACCGGTCTGCCGAACCGTGTCGCGTTCCTCGATCGGCTGACCCATGCTCTCGAGCTGGCGAAGCGCAACGCGACAGGAACCGCCGTCCTGTTCATCGACATCGACAATTTCAAGGCGGTCAACGACCTTGGTGGACATCCCGCCGGTGATCAGCTCCTGCAACTCGTCGCAGAGCGTCTGCGTGATGTCGTTCGTGCGAGCGACACGCTCGGCCGGTTCGCCGGCGACGAGTTCCTCATCCTCCACGAGGGACTCGCCGATCCCACCCGCCAGGCCGCAGCCTTCGCCCAACGCATCCACGAAGCGTTCGAGATTCCTTTCGCGCTGAATGAGCATGACCAGATCATCACGGTCAGCATCGGGATCGCGCTCGCCGACGCTTCAGCGAGCCCCGAAGATCTGCTCATCAACGCGGACCGCGCGATGTACCAGGCCAAGCGACGGGGAGCGGGACGCTCTCACAACGCTGACCTCTAGGACTGCGCGTGCCGTGCCACGCGCGCTCTCCCTCTACCTCGACGGAATGGGCTGATCGAACCTGGGCACGAGGGCCGCCACGGGTCGATAGTTGCAGCACAGCGATCGGCAGGGGGACGACCGGATGAGCCGGGGGCGAATGACGCGGCGTCGCAAGCTAATGGTCGTCGGCGTGACCGTCGCGGCGCTGACCGGCGCAACCGCGGCGTCGGCGGCCGGTGTCATTCCTGTGCCGGGAACAAGCGACCCGACGACGTCGACCACATCGACCACATCGACGTCGTCGTCGACCACGACGACCACATTGCCCGCGCACCACGCGGTCGTGCCCGGCCCCTCTGCACCCACTGCCCCCAAGGCCTCGGATGCCCAGCCCGGGTGCATGACGCACGGCCAGAAAGTCTCGAAGATCGCGCACGACACTCCGCCGGGCCCCGGGCACGGCGCAGCGGTCAGCGCGGCGGCGCACGACCATACGGGTGAGTGCGTCCACCCCGAGGGAGACGCCTCCGACGATTCGAAGGGACCACCGGCGGACTCACACTCATCCGGTGACCACGCCAACCGCGGCAAGCACGGAGACCGCAAGCACTCCTAACGACGCGGCGTCGGACCGCGTATCTTCCTACGGCATGTTTCCGGGCCGAGACTTGCCGGCGCCGTGCCTCCCCGGTTACCGGGCGAGCTCCAATGCCTGCTGGAACGTCGGCCGGTTGGTGAACGGGAACGTGTCGGGGAGGAGGCCGGGTATGAAGCCCTGCTGTTGCGCGGCGCTGCGCCACAGCGTGGGGTTCGGCCCTTGTGCCGCGGCGAGCGACGTCGCCACCTGATCGACCGCCGTCCAGAGCGACGCGCGGCACGCCGTCAGCGACCCGAGCCCGCAATAGCGCAGGTTGTAAGGGCCGAGCACGGGGTCGTGGAGCAGTGTGCGCAGGTCCTTGTCGACATACGACTCGCCGTTGAAGCCCCCCAGCCCGCGGATCGTGTTGAGCGCGTTGGTCTCGCTCCCGAAGACCGGCTGCATCACCGCGTTGGCGATCGGGCCCCAGAGCGCATTCATCACGGTCGGGCCTGCCTCGTCGTACTGGCCGTTGTTGTCGACGTCCAGCAGCGGGGCATCGCGGTGCACCCAGTCGTCGAGGAGCGAGACGACCTGCGCCGACAGCTGGTCGGGTGCGGGCCCGGTGTGCAGCACCTGGCTGACCACCGGCCAGACGAGAGCGCGCGCGTCTTCGGTCGCCGCCCGGTTCATGATGCTCACGTCGTTCGCGAGCGTGACGCGCCTCGGGAATTCGTTGAACAGCTCGACGTGCTGTATCGAGCCGTACGGATCGTCGTCACCGTGCATGAAGTCCGGGGCCGACTGGTTGTTCCAGTTCAGGAAGAGGCCACCCGGCGGCTCGGAGCCGTGCGGGTGCTCGTACTCACTGAGGAAGCCGCGCCACTCGTACTGCCCGGTACCGAGCGTCGGGAGACGGCGGTCCAGCCCCGGTGCGCGCCGCGGCAAGAGCCCCGAGGAGAAGTAAGCGGTGCCCTGCCGGCTCGCGTAGGCCCAGTTGAAGGTGAACCCGAACTCGTTGGCGATGTCGTAGAAGCGTTGCGGCGACGTGGCGTTGCCGTCGGTCATGTCCTTCATCGCCATGAGGTTCAGCCCGTC
>DATBHZ010000121.1:0-33468 GCA_036557185.1 Acidimicrobiia bacterium
CGGCCACTGCGCGTTGCGCCGGTACGTGATGGGGGAGGAGTCCGTCGAGCGCACCGCGACCGAGGACGAGCAGGCGTCGATGGTCTCCGAGCTCCACCGCGCGCTCGACGCGGGCGGTCTCGGGTTCTCCACGACGCTCGCATACACCCACTCCGACGGTGACGGGAAGCCGGTCGCGAGCCGGTGGGCCTCGCACGACGAGGTGCTCGCGCTGTGCGGGGCAGTGAGCGAGCACGAGGGAACGACGCTCGAGGCGATCATCGACGGTTGCCTCGACCAGTTCTCCGACGACGAGATCGACCTCTTCGTGAAGATGTCGGTGGCAGGCCGCCGACCGCTCAACTGGAACGTGCTGACCGTCGACTCCCGCGTCCCGGAACGCGTGCCGCGCCAGCTCGCGGCGTCGAGCGCCGCCCGGGACGCCGGCGGGAAGATCGTCGCGCTCACCATGCCCGTCCTCGTGCCGATGAACATGAGCTTCCTCAACTACTGCGCGCTCTTCATGCTCCCGGGATGGAACGAGGTGATGGGGCTGCCGGTCCCGGACCGGATCGCGAAGCTGCGGGATCCCGAGACGCGCGCGTGGATGGACGCGCGAGCGAACAGCGACGAAGCGGGCGTGTTCCGGCGTCTTGCAGACTGGCCGAACTACGTGCTCGGCGACACGTATTCGAGCGCGAACGAAGGCCTCAAGGGCAGGACGGTTCGTGAGCTCGCGACCGAGCGGGGCGCCAAGCCGTTCGACACGCTGCTCGACATCGTGATCGCCGACGACCTGCGCACGATCCTGTGGCCCATCGCGCCCGACGGGGACGCGGCGTCGTGGGATCTTCGCAAGGAAGTCTGGGAGGACGGCCGCGCGATGCTCGGTGGCTCGGACGCCGGAGCGCACCTCGACCGCATGTGCGGTGCTCCGTACACCACGCGGTTCCTCGGCGACATGATCCGTGGACGAAAGCTCGTTCCGCTCGAGGATGCGGTTCGGATGATCACCGATGACCCCGCGCGGCTCTTCGGCCTGCGCGAACGCGGGCGCCTGAGCAGCGGGTTCCACGCGGACATCGTCGTATTCGACCCGGAGACGATCGGTGCCGACCCGGCGACGCTGGTCGCGGATTTACCCGGCGGTTCCGCTCGGCTTACCTCAGGGTCACAAGGCGTGGCACACGTCTATGTCAACGGGGTGGAGACAGTCACGGACAGTGAAGCGACCGGCGCGACTCCGGGGGCCGTGCTCCACAGCGGGCGTGACACCACGACCGCCCCTCTCGCCTGAGACAATTCGCTGCCCGGGCAATCCCTGGCTCTCGCACGTCCGTATCACTCCTAGTCCACGACGAGGGGGTCCCCCATGATCGGCCGACGTGTAGTTGTCATCGGCGGTTTCGCTGCGATCGTCGCGCTCGCTGCATGCAGCAGCGGGAGCAGCAACAAGTCGAGCTCGAAGAACACCACGACGACGAAGCCTGCGACGAGCGCGACCAGCGCCGCGGCTCCGGCAACCGCCGCGGCCGTCAAGGTCGGGAACACGAGCCTCGGCAAGGTGCTCGTCGACTCGCAGGGCAAGACGCTCTACCTGTTCAAGAACGACAAGGGCACGACGAGCGAGGTGCCGGCAGGCCTCCTCGCGCTGTGGCCCCCGATCACGGCGTCGTCCGGGGCCACGGTCGGACCGGGCCTCGACCAGTCGAAGCTCGTCGCTGTGAAGCAGTCCAACGGGCAGACGTGGCTCACCTACAACGGTCACGTCCTGTACACCTACAAGCCCGACACGAGCCCGGGTGACACCAAGGGCCAGAAGCTCGCCAACGTCTGGTTCGTCGTCTCTTCCACGGGAACGCCGATCGGGGAATGATCTCGGGGTGACCAACCCCGGGCTCCCGAACGACTTCATGGACGCGCGCACCCGCTTCCTCACTGCCGCCGAGGAAGCGGGGGCGCGCGTTCGACATCTGGAGCATCCGCTCCCCGGTCCGCACGGTGAGCGGCTCGCAACCGACGTCGCCGTGCTCGGGCGCCCCGACGCACCGGCGCGCCTCGTCGTGATCTCGGGAACACACGGTGTCGAGGGATTTGCGGGGTCGGCGTGCCAGGAAGCGCTGCTGAAGGTGGGCGTCGCGGCGGCCCGCGCGCTCGTCACCGGCGATCTGGCCGTTGTGGTCGTGCATGCGATCAATCCGTACGGCTTCGCATGGGTCCGCCGCGTGAACGAGGACAACGTCGATCTGAACCGCAACTGCATCGACTTCACCGGGCCGGTCCCCGAGAACCCCGGCTACGACGAGCTCGCCGACGCGCTGGTCCCGGACCGTTGGGACGCCGCGACCCAGGAGCGCACGGCCGGGATCCTCCTGCAGTACGCGGAGCGCCACGGCTTCGACGGTCTCCAGGAGGCCGTGAGCATGGGGCAGTACAAGCATCCGAACGGCGTGTACTTCGGTGGCACTGCACCGGTGTGGTCGCGCCGGGCGCTCGAGGACATCGCGCGTCACGACTGCGCGGGAGCGGCCCGCGTCGCGATCCTCGACCTGCATACCGGACTCGGTCCGCACGGTGTCGGCGAGCTGATCGCGTCGCACCCCGACGCGTCCGGCCGCGAGCGTCTCGCGGATTGGTACGGCGCGTACACGATCCCGAGCGAGGGAACCTCGGTCTCGGCCGAGCTCCACGGCGACATCCTCGACGGCTTCGACGAGTGGCTCCCGGAGGTGGAGCTGACGTCGGTCGCGATCGAGTACGGGACCGTCGACATCGTCGAGGTCGCGAACGCGCTGCGCGCCGACGCGTGGTTGCACGCGTTCTCCGACCCGACCGGCCCGGATGCCGGTCCGATCAAGGCGGCACTGCACGCCGCGTTCGCGCCGGACGACTCGGGATGGCTGACCGCAGTGCGCGAACGTTTCGACGACGTGTCGGGCAGAGCCGTCGAGGGTCTGCTGCAGTAGCAGCTAGACGATCGGTGCTTCCCAGTTGTTCGCGATCGTGCGACGCCGCTGGGCCTGCGGGATGGAGCGGAGGGTCCGGCGCCGGCGCGAGTCGTCGAACACGTGGCCGACGAGGATCAGCCCGCCGCCCGCGATGGCTAGGACCACCCCCGGGATGATGAGGTGGTCGCCGGTCTCGAGCAGGATCCCGACGATCGCGCCCCAGCTCCCCATGTGGCGGAGGATCAGCGTGGGGATGGCCCAGAACATCGTCACCGCCGTCGCGCCCGCGACGAGCATCCATCGACCGACGCGCATGATCGAACGGCCACGATGGTCACTCGTGACGACGCCGAAGGCGATGAGCACGATGCCGAGCACGGCGAACAAGAGCATGACTGCTTGCAGCCGCGACATCGCAGCTTTCAGGTTCGGCAACGCGTCGGGATCGATCATCACGTGGAAGCTCGGCGGGACCGGAACGATCGGCGCGCCGTGCACCTCTGCCGAATGGATCGCGGCGAGCACTGCAGGCTGGTTGAGCTCGATCTGACCCTGCGCGCCGTCGAACAGGTGCGCGTGCATGGCGACGAGGACGGCCTCGAACGCGGGGGTGATCTGCGGTTGCGCGACCGCGGCCTGCGCCAGAGTCTGCGCATCGTTCACCTCGTCAGTGGACACCGCGGACTGGTCGGGGATGAGCGCGTCCTCGACGGACTGCGCGAGCTCCGTGCGCACCGTCGGGTCCTTGAGCAGTGTCGGCGCGGTCTGGGAGAGCTTCGTCGTGTCCTTCGCCGTCGTCTGGAGCGCCCAGATGACGCCGGCGAGCAACGTCAACGTCAGCCCGCAGACGAGGATGGTCTGCGCCTTGATCTTCTTCTTGCTGCCCTGCTTGCCCATTCGGCCTATCTATCGGCAGCGGCCGCCTTTGGCTGGAGCCCCGCGGGGCCAGTCTCTGGAAATTTTTGATCCGATCCGAACGCACCAGACCGCTCGCGTCTAGGGCTGCTGTCAGCGCAAGACGCGAGCCCCCCGGGGCGGGCCAGCGGACCGGGCAGGGTGGCCCGCGGCCCAGCGCCCCGGAGGCCGGCCTATCTTGCTCGGCCCAGCGTGGCGGCGCCAGCGCGCAACGCGTTGCGCGAGTACTCGCGCGAGGGGTGACCATGAGTACCCTCACCCGGATGCCGCGACTCGAGCGCGTTCCTCCGCGCGACAACGTTCACACGTGACTGCCCGAGGTGTACCAACCGCGCTCGCGACGATCGAAGCGGAGCTCGTCGCCCCCGGTGGGCTGTTCGCGCTCGAAGAGACCGAGGTGCGCGGGCAGCGCATGGTCGCCTTCTCGGGGAGGTTGCACTCTCTGCGCGAGGCGGTCGTCACGTCCCAGGCGCTCGGCGATGCGGAGTACCTGGTGTTTCGCGAAGGAGACGGACGGCGCACCCTGACGTTCGGGCAGCACGCGCGCGCCGTCGCCTCGGTCGCCGCCGCGCTGCGTGACCGTCATGGAATCCGGCCCGGGGACCGTGTCGCCATCCTCGCGGCGAATTCACCGGAGTGGATCGTGGCGTTCTGGGCGATCGTGAGCCTCGGGGCCATCGCCGTCGGGCTGAACGGCTGGTGGGTGGGCCCGGAGATCGAGCATGCCCTCGGTGACTGCGAGCCGACGCTGCTGCTGATCGACCGTCCTCGCTTGGCGCGCCTCGAAGGCCGTCGTCCCGGGATGCCGACGGTCGTGATCGAAGAGGCGTTCGACGAGCTCTGGGAACACGATCTCGACGCAACGCTCCCCGACATCCCGATCGACGAGGACGACCCGGCCGTGATCCTCTATACGAGCGGTACGACGGGACGCCCCAAGGGTGCGATCAATACGCACCGCAACATGCTCGCTGCCGTCAGCCTCTCCTTCTTCCACGGTGCGCGCATGGCGATGCTCACCCCGTCGCCTGCCGGCACGCCGACGACACGCCCGCTCGTGACGTATCCGCTCTTCCACGTGTCCGGCCTGCACATGGCCGCGGTCGCGTATCTCGTGGGTGGCGTGGGGTCGGTGTGGGCGCCGGGCAGGTTCGACCCGGAGCGGGTGATGCAGCTGATCGAGGAGGAGCGCATCACGCACTGGTCGTACACCCCGACCATGCTGCACCGAGTGATCACGCACCCGGCGCTCGGCCGGTACGACCTCTCGACCCTCCGCAGCGGCGGGGGCGGGGGCTCTTCGTTCTCACCGGCGCTGCAGCAGCGCGCCAAGGAGGTGCTGCCGAACCTGCGCGGCTCGATGGGTGTGGGGTACGGCCAGACCGAATGTGCGGCGCTCGCGACGCTCAACAGCGGCGGAGAGCTGAACGAATTCCCCGATTCGGCAGGGCGACCCCTGCCCACCGTGCAGATCGAGATCCGTGACGAGGACGGCAAGCCCGTGCCCGAAGGCGTCGAGGGCGAGATCCACCTGCGCGGGCCCATGGTCATGCCCGGGTACTGGCAACGTCCCGATGCGACGGCCGAGACCATCCTGCCCGGCGGCTGGCTGCGCACCGGGGACATCGGGCGCATGGACGGTGGGCGCCTCTATCTCGCCTCGCGCAAGCGCGACCTGATCATCCGGGGTGGCGAGAACATCTACCCGGTCGAGATCGAGCAGCGCCTCGAGGAGCATCCCGACGTCGCCGAGGCTGCGGTCATCCCGGTCGACGACGAGGACCTGGGCCAGGAGGTCAAGGCGGTCGTCGTGGCCTCGCCGGGCGCCACCATCGACGTCGACGATCTCGCCGATTTCTGCAAGCAGGCGCTCGCGCACTTCAAGGTGCCCGCGTACTGGGAGGTCCGCGCCGAGCCCCTGCCGCGCAACGCGTCCGGCAAGGTGGTGAAGCAGGTGTTGCTCGACGCCGAGCCGATGCAATTCGTAGAGGAGTAGCCCGTGCCCCTGGATCTCGTATCGCTGGTCGCGCCGGACCACACGGCGCTCGTCCTGCAGGAGGTGCAGAACGGCGTCGTCGGAGAGCGCTCCGCGCTGCCCGCGCTCGCCGAGGCAGGAGCCGACGTCGGTCTCGTCGAGCACTGCGCGCAGCTCGCGCGTGCGGCTCGCGCCTGTGGCGTCGAGGTCTTCCACTGCACGGCGGAGACCCGCGACGATCTCCGGGGAGCGAACAGGAACGCTCGACTCTTCCAGGGTGTCCGCAAGAGCCCGGTGCCGCTCTCGCCCGGCTCCGACGCGGTGCGCGTGCCGGACGCGATCGGGGTCGCGCCGACCGATGTGGTGCTCCCGCGCCACCACGGTCTCGGTCCCATGACGGGTACGCAGCTCGACTCGATGCTGAGGAACCTCGGGGTAACGACCATCGTCGGCGTCGGCGTATCGGTCAACATCGGCGTCACGAACCTCGCGTTCGACGCCGTGAACCGCGGCTACCAATGCGTGCTCCCGACCGACGCCGTCGCCGGGTTCCCGGCCGAGTACGCCCAAGAGGTTCTGAAGAACACGCTCGCGCTCGTGGCGACACTCACCACAACGGCCGAGATTCTCGAGATCTGGGCGGCAGCGGCGATCCCATAGCACGGCCTGCATCGGCCATGCTGGTCCGGACGCGCAGCATCGATGGAGGACTCCGTGGCGAACAAGACCGCGCAGCGTGCGGCGGCCAGCAAGAAGCAGCAGGCGCTCCGGCAGCGGGCAGCCGCGGCCCGGCGGCGGACGATGTGGACGCGCGTGGCGGTCGCGGCGCTCGTGGTCGCGGTCGTCGTCGTCGTCATCTTCGCCGCGACCGGGGGCGGTGGCTCGAGCACGTCGACCGGCTCGACCTCGGCGAACCCGACACCGCAAGGAACGCTGCCGACGCTTGCGCTGAAGAGTGACGGCACGGCGCTCGCCACCGGTCAGCCGCTCGCGACCACGCCTCCACCGTGGAACCTTCCGGCCGACGCGAAGCCCTACATCAAGGCCGCGGGTCTCACGGCACTCCCCGCCGAGACGCTCAACTACCACTACCACGCGCACCTCGACGTGATCGACGGCTCATCGCGCGTCACGCTTCCCCAGGGGCTCGGGTTCGTGATCGAGGACGGTCAGCCGGAGGGGCTCACGTCGCTGCACACGCACGACACGAGTGGCATCGTTCACATCGAGTCGCCGAAGAACACGAAGTTCACGCTCGGCCAGGTGTTCACCGAATGGGCAGTGCGCCTGTCGAAGGACTGCGTCGGTGGCCTGTGCAGTGGCAACGGCAAGGTCGTGCGGTTCTTCGTGGACGGCAAGGAGTACACGGGCGACCCGCAGCAGCTCGTGCTGCGCGGGCACCAGGAGATCGCGATCTGGTACGGCCCCGCCACGGCGAAGCCGAACGTTCCCGGGTCCTACCCGTTCCCCGACGGCTACTAGCGGAGAGCGGTCGACCACCGCGCGGCCGCCGGGTGTCATCATCGGCAGGTGACGACGGTTCAACCGGTTCAACCGGTCCAGCCCGCGCAGCCGGCGCAGCCTGGCCTCCAGCGTGGCACCTGGCGACCCAACGGCACGCTCGCGCAGTGGTGCTGCATCGCGCTGGTCGTGATGGCGGCATTGAGTGCCGGGGAGATGATCGCTCACGCGAACCGGATTCGTGTCGCCGGCGACTACCACGCCGGCAACGCGACGCTGAGCGCGCTGCACAACGCGGACACGTTCGTCACCACGATGGCCGTGCTGTGGACCATCGGCCTTCTCGGTACCGCGGCGCTCTTCATCACGTGGCAGTGGCGCAGCGCGAAGAATGCGGAGCTCACCGCGTCGACGCCGCCGCGCTGGAGCCCGGGCTGGAGCATCGGCGGATGGTTCATCCCTTTGGCGAACTGGGTGATCCCGTACCTGTGCGTGCGCGAGATCTCGCGATCGACCACACGACAGGGCGACCTCGGTATCTCCTCCGAGCGGTCGCTCTTGCCGTGGTGGTGGGCTGCGTTCGTGGGCATGGGCGTCCTCCGATTCATCGGGAACTCGATGTCGGGCGCGGTGTCCTCGTACAGCGAGTTCCGCGCGCGCGACGGCGTGTGGTTCGCGGGGGCGCTGCTCGGTGTCGCCGCTGCGGTGCTGGCCGTGCTGGTGGTCCGCCGTCTGACTGAGCTCCAGGAAGGCGCGCGCGCGACCGCAGCCGCGATGCCCGTCGTGCGCGTCGACCCGCAGCCGGAGCCCGTCGCGGCGTCACAGGTCGCGGCGTCGCAGACGCAGACCCAACCCCAGACGCAAGTCCCGGCTCAGGCGGGTCCCGCCGCCGGTTGGTATCCCGACCCGCTCGGCCGCTCCGAGCACCGCTACTGGGACGGCGCGGCGTGGACACCGCACGTGAGCAACGCGGGTGTGGTCGGGCACGACTCGCCCGGAGGCTGACGCTCGGGAGCGGGCTCGACGAGCCATCTGACGAGGCGTCAGATGTACGCTCGGCAGCATGGTGTCTCCCGAGAGCTTTCCCGAGATCATCTCCGTCGACGACCACGTGATCGAGCCGCCGAACACGTGGCAGGACCGTCTCCCGGCGAAGTACCGCGAGATCGGCCCGCGCGTGGTCCGCCGGAAGATCGCGGAGATGAAGTTCGTCGGCGGCGTCTTCAGCTACCGCGAAGCCGGTGAGAACGAAGGCGGCACCTGGTGCGACTGGTGGCTCTGCGAGGACCTGCAATACCCGATGACACGCGTGATGGCGGCGGCCGGGTTCCCGCGTGACGAGGTGACCGTCTCGCCCATGACGATGGACGAGATGCGCAAGGGATGCTGGGACCAGAAGGCGCGCCTCGCCGACATGGACGTGAACCACGTCGAGGTCTCGCTCTCGTTCCCGACCTTTCCACGCTTCTGCGGCCAGACGTTCCTCGAGCGCAAGGACAAGGAGCTCGCGGACCTCTGCGTGAAGGCCTACAACGACTGGATGTTCGACGAGTGGTGTGACGGATCCGACGGTCGCCTGGTGCCGCTGCCCATCGTGCAGCTCTGGGACTCGCAGCTCGCGGCCGACGAGGTCCGCAGGAGCGCAGCCAGGGGCGGGCACGCCGTGTGCTTCACCGAGATCCCCGCGTTCCTCGGCCTCCCGTCCGTGCACGACGCCAACGGATACTGGGATCCGTTCTTCGCCGCGTGCGCCGATACGGAGACCGTCGTGTGCATGCACATCGGGTCGAGCTCGAAGATGCCGTCCACTTCAGCGGACGCGCCCCCGGCGGTGGGCTCCACGCTCACGTACATGAACGCTGCGATGTCGATGACCGACTACCTGATGTCGGGCCTGCTCGAGCGCTTCCCGAAGCTCGAGCTCGCGTACTCCGAGGGCCAGATCGGGTGGATCCCGTACGTGCTCGAGCGCGCCGACAAGGTCTGGGAGGACAACCGTGCGTGGGGAGGGGTGGCCGACAAGGTCAAGAAGCCGCCCTCCGAGTACTACCGCGAGCACATGTACGGCTGCTTCTTCGACGATCCGCACGGGCTCCAGTCGCTCGACGCGATCGGGGTCGACACCGTCACGTTCGAGACCGACTACCCGCACTCCGACTCGACCTGGCCCGACACGGTCGACGTCGCGATGAAGATCATGAAGGACCTCGACGACGAGACGATCCAGAAGATCGTCCGCACCAACGCGATCCGCATGCTCAAGCTCGACCTCGACGCCTGACCGGCCACGGAGCGCGGCCCGTGCGTTGCCCAAAATGAGAACACGTTCTATTCTGAGGCCGTGACCGCGACGCTGCACGGCGACGACGCCTACCGGGTGCTCATCGGGGACGAGTGGCAGCCCGGCGCCGACGGCGCGTACGCCATCGTCAACCCGGCCACCGAGGAGGTCGTCGCGGAGGCGCCAGAGGCGTCGGTCGAGCAGGCGCGTGCAGCGGCATCGGCCGCGAACGCGGCGTTCGACTCGTGGTCCCAGACCAGTCCGAAGCAGCGAGCCGCGTTGCTGCGCGCTGCGGGCGACGCGCTCAAGCAGCGGACGAAGGAGTTCGTCCCGCTCGTCATCGCGGAGACCGGCTGCACCGCGACGGTCGGCAACACAATGCAGGTCCCGCAGGCGGTGGCGCGCTTCGGGCGGTACGCGCAGGGCGCGCTCGAGTCGAACGTCATCCCGCTCCCGCCGCAGGAGATGCCGGCAACAGCTCTTGCCCCCGGCGGGATCATGGGTGCTCTGGCGCGGCGCGCTCCTGTAGGAGTCGTCGCGTGCATCACGCCGTACAACTTCCCGATCGTCAACATGGTGGGCAAGATCGGGCCGGCGCTCGCGATGGGCAACACCGTCGTCGTTCGTCCGGCAGGGCAGGATCCGCTGGCGGTCATCGAGCTCGTGCGCCTGCTCCAGGACGTCGGGTTCCCACCCGGCGTCGTGAACGTCGTCACCGGCTCGTCGCCCGACACGGGCGCCGCGCTCGTCGCGTCCGACGACGTCGACATGGTGAGCTTCACGGGTTCGACGAACGTCGGCGTACAGATCGGCGAGGTCGCCGGTCGCACGATGAAGCGCCAGCTCCTCGAGCTCGGCGGCAAGGGAGCCGCGCTCGTGCTCGACGACGCCGACGTCAAGACCGCGGTCGGGATGATCGGCTCCGTCTGGACGTTCCACTCGGGCCAGATCTGCACCGCGCCCACGCGCGCGATCGTCCACCGGTCGATCTACGACCACGTGGTCGAGGGGCTCGCGAAGATGGCGACCGTCCTCAAGGTCGGTGATCCGATGGAGCCCGACACCGTCGTCGGGCCGCTCATCACGGAATCGCATCGTGCGCGCGTCGAGGGCTACATCAAGGCAGGGACCGAGGAAGGCGGAGAGGTCGTCGCCGGCGGTGGGCGTCCCGCGCACATGGAGCGCGGTTGGTACGTGGAGCCGACGCTCATCGCGGGTTGCCGGGGCGGCATGCGTGTCGTGCAGGAGGAGATCTTCGGTCCGGTGATCGTGGCGCTGCCCTTCGACGACGAGGAGGAGGGGATCGCGCTCGCCAACGGAACCGAGTTCGGCTTGTACGACTACATCTTCTCCGGCGACAGCGGCCGCGCCATGCGCGTCTCGCGCCGTCTGCGTGCCGGCAACGTCGGTCTCAACACGGTGCAGCGCAACCACGAGACGCCCTTCGGCGGCACCAAGTACAGCGGGGTCGGGCGCGACGGCGGATCGTTCGGTCTGCACGCGTACACCGACCTGCAGTCCGTCGTCTGGCCGGGCTGACCGCTCCATCCCATGGAATTCGGGATCTTCCATTCCGGGCACGTTCCCGCCCAGCCCGACGCGGCGGCCCGCCGGAGTCGCGAGCACGCGCGTCTGCTCGACGAGGTCGCGGTCGCGGTCACCGGCGACCGCGTCGGCTTCAAGTACTCGTGGTTCACCGAGCACCACTTCCTCGAGGAGTACTCGCACATCTCGGCGAACGAGGTGCTCATGGGCTTCGTGGCCGCGCGCACGGAGCGCCTGCACATCGGCTCGGGGATCTTCAACCTGACGCCTCCCGTCAACCACCCGGCGCGGGTCGCGGAACGCGTCGCGATGCTCGACCACCTCAGCGAGGGACGCTTCGAGCTCGGCACGGGCCGGGGCTCGTCGAGCACCGAGTACCAGGGCTTCGGCATCCCCGACGCGCAGACGACCCGTGACCTGTTCGACGAGACGCTCCCCGAGGTGCTGCGGATGCTGCGCGAGGGCTCGTACTCGTACGACGGGAACGCGTTCGCGATGCCCGAGCGGACGGTGCTGCCGCGCGTCTGGACGGATCCGCACCCGCCGTTGTGGCTGGCCTGCGGGAGCCCCGACACGTTCGAGCGCGCGGGAACGCTCGGCATGGGTGCACTGTGCTTCACGATCGGTGAGGCCGAGGACCTCTCCCCGCTCATCGAGCGCTACAAGAACGCGGTCGCCGAGTGCACCGATCCGATCGGCAGCTACGTCAACGACAACGTGGCCGCGGTGAGCATGCTCCTGTGTCTCGACGATCGCGAACGCGCGATCAGCACGTCCACCGATATGGGCGCCTCGCACTACCAGTCGCTCGTCGTGCGCAAGCTCGATTCGATCCCGCTCCCGATCGACGTCGACCGCGCAACGTTCAGCGTGCCCGAGCCCACCGTCGACGAGCTGACCGCGGCGATCGACGCCGGTCGCAGGAGCATCGGCACGCCCGAGGACGTCGCGCGCTCGATCGAGCGCTGGGAACGCGCGGGTGCCGATCAGCTCATCTTCGGCGTGCTCAACAACAGTCTGCCGATCGAGATCGCGCTCGAGTCGCTCGAGACGTTCGGTCGGGACGTGATCCCGCGGTTCGACCGTAATCCGGTGCACTCCACGACGCGCCAGCGCGAGCTCCAGATGGCAGGGCGGTCGTGAGCGCGACCGTGCAGATCGTGCCGGACGGCAAGCTCGTCTACGGGATCCAGCTCCCGATCCAGGCGCTGAGCGTGATGACCGCGATGCCCTGGGAGCGCGATTGCGGCCCGTCCGAGCTTCTCCGCGCCGCGCAGGCCGCCGACGACGCGGGCTTCTTCTACGTCGCCGTGTGCGATCACATCGGGATCCCGCGGGAGAAGGCCGACACCATGTCGACGACGTGGTTCAACCCCGTCGCGACGCTCGCATGGCTGGCGGGGCAGACGCGCTCGGTGCGCCTGATGACCAACGTGTACGTCGCGGCGTACCGGCACCCCCTCGATACCGCAAAGGCGTTCGCAACGCTCGACCACCTGTCCGGCGGTCGCGTGATCCTGGGAGTGGGCGCCGGCCACGTCGAGGGCGAGTTCGACGCGCTGGGCATCCCGTTCGACGAGCGCGGCCGGATCACCAACGACGCGATCGACGGGATCATCGCGGCCTGGAGCGCAGAGTTCGTCGGTGACGTCGGGCTCCGGCCGCGGCCCGCGCAGCAGCCCCGCCCACCGGTGTGGGCGGGCGGCTCGTCGAACGCGGCGCTGCGCCGCGTGGCCGAGCGGTGCGACGGCTGGATCCCGCAGGGGACCCCGCGCAAGCGCATGCCCGGGTCGATCGCCTACCTCCACGAGCATCGCGACAAGGTGCGCCCGGGCGCGCAGCTCGAGGTCGGGATGATCACGGAGCACGTCTACCTCGGCAGCGCGGATTGGGACCTGCCGAAGTACGCGCTCACCGGCTCCGCCGATCAAGTGATCGATTCCCTCAACGAGTACGGAGCGATGGGCGTCGCGCACCTGCAGCTGCGCTTCGCGTCGCGCTCGATCGACGAGCTGTGCGACCAGATGGCCCGCTTCGGTGACGAGGTCGGACCGAATCTCGTTCGCTGACCCCAACTGCGAGGAAGCTCCATGACCATGCTCACGATGCGCCACGACCTGCGCGCTCCCGCGTTCGGTCCTGCCTCGGCGTCCGAGATCTACTCGACGGCGCTCGAGCAGTACCGGTGGGCCGACGAGCAAGGTTGGGACTTCGCGGTCCTGTCGGAGCACCACGGCGTGGACGACGGCTGGCTTCCGGCGCCGATCACGATGGCAGCGGCCGTGGTGGGCGCGACGCGCCGTATCCCCGTCCTCCTGAGCGCGGTCATCCTCCCGCTCCATGACCCGGTGCGCATTGCGGAGCAGCTCGCAGTGCTCGACCTCGCGAGCGGCGGCCGCGTCTGGACGGTGGTCGGCGCGGGCTACCGCAAGGAAGAGTTCGAGATGGCGGACGTCGAGCTCGCGAAGCGCGGCAAGATCCTCGAGGAGTACACCGGCGTCGTCCTGCGCGCGTGGACGGGGGAGCCCTTCGAATGGCGCGACCGGACGATTCGTGTGACTCCGAAGCCCGTGTCGCAGCCGCACCCGACGCTCATGGTGGGTGGTGGTGTCGAAGCGGCCGCACGCCGTGCCGCGAGACTGCGTCTCCCGATGATGCCGATGAACGAGGACCCGCGGCTGGCCGACTGGTACGCCGACGAGGCAGCGAAGACCGGCTTCGAAGGCGGCTTCGTGATGGTCCCGTCGGGCCCGACGTTCGTGCACGTCACGCACGATCCCGAGAAGACGTGGGCCGAGATCGGTCAATACCTGTTGTACGAGTCGCAGACGTATGCGAGCTACCAGACACCCGGGCAGCACTCGACGCCGATGGTCCTCGCACAGTCGGTCGAGGACCTCAAGCGGAGCCCGCAGATCGTGGTGGGGACGCCCGACGACGTCGTCGCCGCCGCGCAGCGAGTGCCGCCGACGGGAGCGCTCACGTTCAGCCCGCTCGCCGGCGGGCTCCCACCGGATCTGGCATGGGCGAGCCTCGAGCTCTTCGCGGCCGAGGTCGCTCCGCGGCTGAGTTAGCTGGGAGCCTCCGGCTCACCAGAGCTGGTCGGTGTACCTGTCCGTCCCGGGGACCGTCGCGAGGAACGGCGACGCGAAGACGATCCGGCCGAGGCTGGTCTTCGCGAACGAGTCGCCGAGTCCTTCGAATCGCTCGTCCCAGACGGCGACCGGGTCTTCCTCGAGGAAGTACAGCTGGAGGAAGCGATCGGCGGCGCTGTCGCGCGGCACGTCCTTCGGCGCGTCGCCGAGCAGCGGCACGGGGGTGAACGTGACGCGCTGGTCCGCGTTGAGCGGTTGCTCGTCGAACCACGCGGAGACCTGCTCGACGGTCGCGCCCTCGGCGAGCTCGCCGATCACCATGACGAGCCCCGGGTAGCGGCGGTCCAGCGCGAGCTCTGTCGGCACGCCGTCGTCGGTGGCGTGCGTCTCGCTCGAGAACTTGTACATGAGCGTGTGGACGTGGTCGCGGTGCGGGAACATCCGGTCGTTGGCGTGCAGCCAGTTGACCTGGTTGGTGCCCCATTGGATCCAGTCGCCGAACTTGCCGGCGAGCACCCAGTAGAGCGCGAGGTACGAGCCGACGGTCGGGTTGGGCGTGATCGGGGAGTCCGCCGGGTAGCGCTTCGCTTTGCACTCGCGCGTCGCCACGAACCGTGCGCCCGAGATCGTCCACGCGCCGATCATGCAGCCCGCGTAGAAGTGATCGCGCTCGTACCAGCGGTTGTACTCGACCTCGTGGCCCTTGTGCGGCTCGACCAACGTGACGAGCGCGCCGCCGAGCTTGATCGGCTTCTTGCGCGTGTCGCCCGACCCGACCTCCTGGATCGTCATGCGTCCTCCAACTCGAGTAGTGCCTGCTTGTCGACCTTGTGCGTCGCGTTGAGCGGGAGCTCGTCGAGCACGACGAGCCTGTCGGGTGCCTTGTAGTCGGCGATGCGGGCGCGGCACCATTCGCGCACCTCGTCGAGCGTGGGCTGTGCCGCGCCGCCTGCAGGGACGACGAAGGCAACACCGATCTGCCCGAGCACATCGTCGGGCGCGCCGACGACCGCCGCCTGCACGATCCCGGGATGCTCGCTGAGCGCGGCCTCGACCTCTGCGGGGTACACGTTGTACCCGCCGCGGATGTACATCTCCTTCAGCCGTCCGACGATGCGCACGTTGCCCACTTCGTCGAGCGTTCCGAGGTCGCCGGTGTGGAGGAAGCCCTCGCTGTCGATGGCCGTCGTGGTCAGCGCTTCGTCGTGCCAGTAGCCGCGCATCATCGCGGGCGAGCGAACCACGATCTCGCCGACCTCCCCGACCGGCAGGGGAGTGCCGTCGACCGGTGACGCGATGCGCAGCTCGACCTCGGGAGCTGCCCGACCGACGGTCCCCGCGACCACGTCGTCGGGGTCGCCGACGACAGTGCTCGTCGCAACGCCCGCTTCAGTGCTCGTGTAGCGCGTGATCACCGGGCAGCCGAGCGTCTCGCGCATGCGCCGCACGAGGTCCGGCGAGATCGACGCGCCGCCGATGCCGCACACGCGGAGCTGTGTGAAGTCGGTGCGTGCGAGGTCCGGATGTGCGAGGACGAGCTCCCATTGCGTCGGGACACCCGTGCCCATCGTGATCCATTCCTCGCGGATGAGCCTGAGGGTCTCCGCCGCGGACCACGGCTCCCCGGCAATCACGACCGTCGTGCCGTTCGCGAGCTCGTCCCACATGCGAGTCATGTAGCCGATGTGGGCGAACGGCAGCACGACGAGCCTGCGATCGCCCGGCTCGGTGAGCTGGCCCATGTTGCGCGAGATGGCCTCGCAGGCGGCGTGGTCGTAGACGGCGCCCTTGGGCGCGCCGGTCGTCCCGCTGGTCCAGACGACGCACGCGATGTCGCTCGGTCCGAGGTCCGGGAGCTCGGCGGGCGGTGGCGTCTCGAAGATCTCGTCGAGCTCCGGGACACGGATCACTGTTCCCGGATCGGCTCCCTCCGGGATCGTGATCCCCGTGCCGAGCAAGATCGCGATCGGGCGTGTCCGGTCGAGGATCGAGCGTTGCTCCACCGGCCCGAGACGCGTGTTGATCGCCGACGTGATCGTCCCCGCGCGGAGCGAGCCGAGGTACGCGGCAGCGAGCTCGATCGAGGAGGGGAGCATGAGGCACACGACGTCGCCCGGAGTCGCACCGAGCGCGAGCAGATGTGCGGCGAACCCGTCGGCGGCACGGTCGAGCCACGCGTACGTCACGCGCTTGTTTCCGTGGACGTAGGCCTCGCGGTCGGGGTGCTCGGCTGCCGCGAGCCGCAACAGCTCTGCGGTGTGCTGCGCCGACGTCACCCGGTCGACACTACGGCAGAGGGCCTGTGCGATATGGATCCCGGCCGGCGCGGTCGGGGCCCGGTGTCCCCCGACTGCCGGACCCCTCCGCTGCCCGAGTGGCTCCTGCCGTCTGGCGCCGTTGCCCGGCGACGCCTGCCACTCGCGGAATTGTCGTCGGCCGTCGAGCGTCCGCCTTGATAGGTCTTCGGGACCGAACGTGTCGCGCGCGGCTAGGTCACGTCGCCCAGGGACCCGAGGCGCGCTACGCCAAGAACCGCGCCCAGCACCAGATCGCGAGCGCGAAGAGGGCGAGCGCCGCCGCGAGACGAAGGAGGAGATCGCCGCCGGTCAGGTCGGCTCTCTGGATCTCGTCCTCGGACGAAAGCCATCCGAGCAGTCGCGCGAAGAAGGTGGCGACGAAGCCGAAGAGAGACATCGGAGAGCTATCGGCGGAGCAGTCTGCATACCTGACCGGGTTGCTCGGTAGGCTGCAGCCATGAGGACAAGGCGGGTGCTCGGCATCCTCGCGTTGGTCGAGTCCGTGGTGGCGCTCTACTTCGCCGCCTCCTCGTACGTCTGGGCAGCGGTGGGCGGTCTCGACCAGATGACCCCGGCGACGCCTGCGTCCGCGCATGCGACGCGGATGGTGTCGATCGCTCTTGGGACCATGGCGCTGATCTGCGCGTTCGCACTGATCTGGGCCGGTACCGCGCTGATCGTCGGCAAGGGCACGAGGCTCGTTCGTACCGCAGCTTTCACGGTCGGGGGAGCGAACCTCGGCGCGGCTGCGTATGCGTTCCATACGTTCCTGCAGACGCGCGTCTGGGCACCGATGGGCATCGGCTTCGCGGATACCGACGTCGTCGAGTGGCTGCTCCTCGCCATGCTCGGCCTCGGAGTGACGATCTACGCGGTCGTCGTGGCGGTGCGCGCTCCTCGGCACACCGTCGATCTCCTTCGGGTCGGTGCCGAGGAGCCCTTCGGGCGCGGGAGGTCGGAAGGGCGGTAGCTCGGCGTCGCGATCGGGTACGCGCGTGGCTGGGGTTGGGCACTCAGGGCCCGCTGCCTGTCTAAGGCCCCCAGCCCGGGTGCCCGCCCCCTGGGCTACCCCGGGAGCGGCTCCTTTGTGGGGATTGCGGAGCCCGGCGCGGCCATGACGCGAGCGATGTTGTCGGGGCCGAAGAACTCGAGCGGCGACACCGTGCCCGCGACGACGCTCACGAAGTCGTCCATCGCTGCCTGGTTGCCGTGCACTGCCCCGAGCAGTTGCTGCATCTCGGGCGGCGGCGGTGCGAGGGTCGCCATCTGTGTCGTGAACTCGTACATCGGGATCGCCCGCTCGTCGCGCCCCCGGTGCCATGACGCCATCGCCTCGTCGAACGCGCGGCGGCCGTCGAACACATCGCTGATGGCGCTCGTGAACTGCTCGGCGTCCCAGAACGCGTCGCTGATCCCCTGCGCGGTGATCGGGTCCTTGTCGTACCCCGCATCTCCGACGAGCGCCCACCCCGGACCGAACGGGCGCCGGAAGCAGTTGGGGACCGCCCCGCCCGCAAACCGAGCCTCGCGTGTCGCGTCCTGCATACGTGCCGCGAACTCCGGCGCGAGCTCCAGGGTCTTGCGATAGTTGGCCTCGGGGTCGGCCTTGTAGGCAGACGCCTCCGCGTAGGGCCAGCCGAGGACGAGCAGCGTCAGGCCGTCGTTCGTCGGGAACGCGCCCCAACCACGGTCCGGGCGGATGACCGTCTGCATGCCGTCGAGCGGGAGCCCGCTCCAATACGTGTAGTAGCTCCACTGCAGCATCGGCTTCGCGTTGTATTCCTCGACGCCGACGGCGCGGGCGACTCGCGAGTTGCGGCCGTCGGCGCCGACGACGATCCGGGCCCGCTCCTCGGTGCGCGCGCCGCCGTCGCCGTGCCCACGGATGCCCACGACGACGCCGTCCTCGACCTGCACGTCCTCCACCGTGAATCCCTCGCGGACCTCCGCGCCGGCCTCGGCAGCCGCGTCGACGAGGATCTTGTCCAGCACCGTGCGGCGCGGCGCGTAGGCGGTCGCAACGCCGTCGGACGGACAAGGCGAGCCCGCGATCGCGAACGGCCCGAAGTCGAACGAGTAGTTGGTGATCGGCGGACAGCCGGACGCGGCCACGCGGTCCAGCAGTCCCCAGCGCGCCAGCGCGGCGACGCCCGGCGCGTGGACCAGGTGTGTGGAGACGGTGTCGCTCGGGAAGGTCGACCGGTCCACGAGCAGCACCCGCCATCCTCGCCGGGCGAGCAGCATGGCCGTCGGCGAACCTGCACAGCGGGCACCAACCACGATTGCGTCGTACTCGGGCATCGTCGTCTCCTTCGATCAGCTCGAGTCGACGATGACATTCCCCGCGCGACGGGGCATCGGGGAGGTCCCCTATTCGCTCCCGAGTTTCGAACGGGCGGCGTATGCGGCCGCCGCGGCGCGGCTCCGCACGCCGAGCTTCGCCAGGATGTTGCTCACGTGGTGCTCGACCGTCTTGCGGCTGATGTAGAGACGCTCGGAGATCTCGGGGTTCGACAAGCCGTGACCGAGCAGCTCGAGGACCTCGGTCTCGCGCCGAGTGAGCGTCCCCTCGGCGCGCGGGCCCGGCGCGCGGCGCGCGCCGAGCGAGCGCAGCAATGCCGCGGCAGCATCGGCATAGCGAGGCGCGTCGAGCTCCTCGAAGGCATCGAGCGCCGCGCGGGCTTCTGCCGCCGCGGCCTCGGGGTGATCCGTGGCGAGGGCGGATGCGAGCTCCAGCCGGCAGCGTGCGACCTCCATCGGCATCAACGCCCCGGAGAACCCGGCAAGTGCTTCGCGCATGCACGTGGCGAAATCCGTGTCGTTGCGCGCGATGCAGACGCGGCCGCGCGCGAACGCCGCTTCGGCCGCGGCATATCGGCTCGACGTGCAATCCGCGATCGTGGCGAGGCGCTCCGTCGCATCCCGAGCGTCATCGACGGCACCGCCGGCGAGCTCGACTTCGACGAGCGCTGCGAGCAGCGGGACCGCGGCCGTGCTCGGAGCGTCGTGCTGCGCGAGCACGCGGCTCAGCACCTCTCGCGCCGACACCGTCTGGCCGCGGACCAGATGGATCGCAGCGAAGGTGCGCGCTGTGTCCTCGTTGACGTCCATATCCTCGAGGAGCTCCGCAGCCTCCTCGAATCGCCCCTGTCGTACGCGCAGCTCGGCAAGGCGCGCGACCGCGCCCGGCCTGAGCGACTTCCATCCGAGCGCCCACAGCCGTACCGCCTCCGTGAGGGCTTCGTCCGCCTTGTCCCAGCGGCCCGCCACGGTGAGCACTCCGCCGTAGTGCGTCTGGCAGAACGCAGCGACCGAAGGCAGGTTGCGTTCGGCCGCGATCCGCTCGCCGACCTGGATCCACTGATCGGCGCGCGCGACGTCATGTGCGTGCTCGCACGCCGAGAACAATTGACAGAAGACCTCCTCGAGCACCTGGAAGCTCTCGACCTCCGCGCCCGCGACGGCCGCGAGAGCCTCGTCGAGCAGCCGCATGCCTTCGTCGATCTGATCGGCGTGCACGAGGCTCGAGCCGAGGTACGCGAGTGCGACGACCTCGAGGTCGACGTCGCCGAGCCGGCGCGCAATTGCGAGCGCATCTCGGAGCTGTTCGTTCTTGCGTGTCCGGTCGCTCTCGAACATGCCGATGTTCAACGCGACCCAACCAGCCTCTGCCGAATCCACGCTGTCGCCAAGCAGCGTCTGCGCTCGGGCCAGCCAGCCGCTCATGACGGCGCCGTCGCCGAGCACCATCCCGTAGACCGGCGCGATCGAGCGCGCCGCTCGCACTGCCCCGAATTGGTCGTCCTGCGCGCGGAAGCCGGCGTACGCCCGCTGCCAGTGCTCGATCGCCGCCTGGAAGTCGAGCTCCAGGTACGCGACCCGGCCAAGCGCCTCGAGGACGTCCGGGTCGTCGGGCCGCTCGGCCTGCAGCGTGTCCAGGAAGAGCCGCGCTCCGGCGCTGTCGCCGGCGCGCAACGCGCAACGAGCTTGCTCGATCAGTTCGTCATCGGCGCGCGACTCCACGCCGCAACGGTACGCCTCGGTCCCGACGCGACACGTGGACGAGCGTCCGTCAGCGCATCACGCCGGTGTGGCCGATGCTGAACCGGCCGGGCTGCGGCCAGACGCACAGACCGTGAGGGCTGTGCGGCACCGAGATCGTCGCGATGCGGTGTCCGTCGACCGTCGAGATCGCGTAGACCGCGTTGCTGAAGCGGCCGGAGAGCCAGAGCACGGATCCGTCCGCCGAGACGCCCCCCATGTCGGGCGTCGCCCCCGGTTGCGGCCAGGTCGCGATCACGGAGCGCGTCGCGAAGTTGATCACGGTGATCGAGCCGCCGCGCCGGTTCGACACGTACAGGCGCGTGCCGTCCCGGCTGGGGTAGAGGCCGTGCGCGTCGCGGCCGGTCGGGATGAAGCCGACCTGCCGGAACGTCAAGCCGTCGATCAGGTACACGCCGCCGTGGTTCATGTCGGCGACGTAGAACAGTCTCCCGCCCGGGTCGACCTTCACGTCCTGCGGACTGGAGCCCGGGAGGTTCAGATAGCCGACGACCGTGCGTCTCCGGAGGTCGACCTTGACGAGCCGGCCGGCGAACTCGCACGACGCGATGAGGTAGCTGCCGTCGGCGCTGAAATCGAGGTGATCAACACCTGCGCACTGCACGGGGAGCGACGTCTGCAGGGCGAACGTGTGCGGGTCGCGGAAATCGAGACGCGCCCGTCGCTCCGCGACGACGATCGCCGCGGTCCCGTTCGGTTCGAAGTACAGGTTGTACGGGTCCTCGACCGGGATGTTCGGCCCGCTCGGTCGCCCGGTATTCGGATCGATGGGCGTGAGGGAGTTGCCGATGTTGTTCGCGACGTAGAGCGTGCGGAGGTCCCACGAAGGGACGACGTGTTGGGGCCGCGCCCCGGTCATGTAGTGCGCGATCACGCGCAACGTCGAGGGGTCGATCACGTCGACGGCGTTGGAGCCGCTCTCGGGTACGTAGACGAGCGGCCGCGCCAGCCGTGCGACCGGGCTGATCATCCCCGCCCGCGTGTATGCGTAGACGTCGGCCGGCGGCGCGGGGCGTGTGACGGGAACCGTCGTGGTCGTGGTCGGCGCCGTGCTGGTCGTCGTGCGCCTCGCCCCGCTCGAACTCCCGCCGCCCGAGCATGACGCAAGCATCAACGCGAGGATCAGCGTGACGATCGACGCGAGCGACAACGCGCGGGCTGCGCGAGCACCGTTCGTCGAGCACCAGCCTCTCGAGATGATGGGGGCAACCGTACGGGACCGGTCAACAGCTGCCCTCAGCGATTCGTAAAGGCCCGGCAAAGGTTTTGCCCCTACCGTCCGAACGACGTGCAGTCGGCGACGGCGTGGAAGCCGGGGCTCGTCGCGCCACCACACGCCCACAGGCTGCCCTGATACATCGCGAACGCCGTGCCGTGGCGGGGCACGAGCATGGGCTGGCTCGACCAGGAGCCGCCGCGCAGGATCTGCACGAGATCCACGATTCGTGATTCGTCGCTCGGCTCGCCGCCCGCGACGAACGTGAGATCGCCGAGCTGCGCGGCCGCAGCGCCCGACGTCGGTGTCGGGAGCGACGCGAGCGTCTGCCACATGCCGGTCGCGGTGTCGAGGCAGTCGATCGCCGCGCTCGTCGAGGGGGTCCGGCCCCCGGCGACACACGCGAGCCGCCCACTCACGTATCCGGCGAGATGGTTCCTCGGCGCCGGCATCGGTGCGAGGTCGGACCACCGGCTCGCGCTCGGGTCGTACCGCTCGGGCACGGCGACTTGCGTGTCCCCGTCGCGCCCACCGATCGCGAGCAGCGAACCGCCGATGGACAGGACGGCCGCTGCGCCGCGCGCTCGTCGCATCGACGAGATCTCTTGCCAGGCCGCCGCTCCCGGCCGCAGCACGAACGCTCGATCGGTCGCGCCCTGCGGCGTGAAGCCTCCGACCAGGTACACGTCGGGACCGATCGCCGCCATCCCGGGATGGTTCACCGCGATCGGCGACGACGGCGCGGCGCGCCACGAGGAGCCGTTGAACACCCAGACGTTCGAGACGCTGTTCCGCGCCGTGTCGTACCCGCCCGCGACGTACAGGTTCGTCCCGACAGCCGCCGCGGCGCCTTCCTGGACCGCGGCGGGGAGCGGAGGCTCGTGGCTCTGGAGGAGATTCCCCGGCGGCGGTGCGACGGGTGTACTAGCGCGCGTGGTTGCCGGCGCGGGTCGTGTCGTCGAGGTTGGTCGCGTTGAGCCCGAGCTCGATCCTCCTCCGCTCGAGCACGCCGCGATCACTACCGAAGACACGACGAGCGTCAAGGGCAGGCGACCAAGGATCCGGCGAAGTTCCGGGGCGGTCGGCACCTGGCGCAACCTAGGTGCGATCCCTGCCACGGACCGGTCGCGCCGCGACTCGTGCGTTAGATTCGCCGTTCCGCCCCGGCGACGGGGCTCCACGAGCGGGGGAACGGCGCGAGCACCATGGATCGATTCACCAATCGAGTGGCCGTGGTCACCGGAGCGGGGTCAGGGCTCGGCAAGGCGACGGCGAAGCTGCTCGCTGCCGAAGGCGCCAAAGTTGCCGCGCTCGACCTCGCCGCCGACACGGCGGAGACGACCGTCAAGGAGATCGAGGCCGCAGGTGGGACGGCCCGCGCGTACGGCGTCGACGTGACCGACCCCGCCTCCGTCGAACAGGCAGTGCGCTCGGTTGCGTCGGACCTGGGCCGTCCGCAGCTCCTCGTCAACTCCGCCGGCATCGGCGGCTTCGCGCGCACCGAGGAGGAGACGCCCGACCACTGGGGGGCGATCATCTCGGTCAACCTCACCGGGACGTTCCTCGTCTGCCGGTACGCGCTCCCGCAGCTTCTCGACGGCGGCGGGGTGATCGTGAACGTCGCGTCGAACGCCGGGATCATGGGCCAGCCCTTCAGCGCCGCGTACTGCGCGTCGAAGGGCGGCGTCATCAACCTCACGCGCGCGCTGGCCGTCGAATACGTCGACCGCGGCGTGCGCGTCAACTGCGTGGCACCCGGTGGGATGCGCACGCCCCTCACGAAAGGCTTCCGCCTCCCCGAGGGAGCGAGCGTCGACCTGCTGCGGCCGGTCATGTCCAAGCTCGGGGTCTCGGAGCCCGAAGAGGTCGCGAACTGCATCGCGTATATCGCCTCCGACGACGCGCGCTACATGGTGGGTTCGGTCGTGTCGATCGACGGCGGCCTCGTCACGTACGGCGGCGGGTTCCCCAATGGCTGATGCGGGGAGCTCGGCGCAGCTGGGCGGATGGACGTCCCTGTGGGACCTGCTCGAGCGCCGCGTCGCGGCGACTCCGGAAGGCGTGTTGGCGGTCGACGAGCACGATCGCTCGCTGACGTTCGCCGAGTACAAGGACGCGGCCGAGCGCGTCGCGGCCGGACTGCAGGCGCTGGGGGTCGGGGAGGGCACCAACGTCTCGTGGCAGCTGCCGACGTGGCTCGAGTCCATGGTGCTCGTGGGCGCGCTCGCGCGTCTCGGCGCGGTGCAGAACCCGATGCTGCCGATCTACCGCGAGCGTGAGATCCGGTTCATCACCGGTCAGACCAATGCGAAGCTCCTCCTCGTCCCGGGGGAGTGGCGGGGGACCGACTACGCCGCCATGGCGCGCGCCGCGACCGAGCACGTGCCGGGCGTGCAGGTCGTCGTGGTGGACCGCGATCTCCCTTCGGGCGATCCGTCGACGCTCGGCGAGCCCGCGGCCGGTGCGACCGTGCCGTTCGAGCCGGGCGTGCGCACCGACGGCCCGTGGCGCTGGGTGTTCTACACGTCGGGCACGACGGCCGATCCCAAGGGCGCCCGGCACACCGACAAGACGGTCGGCGCGTCAGGCCACACGATGGCGACTGCGTTCGAGATGACACCCGACGACCGCAACGGCATGGTGTTCCCCTTCACGCACATCGGCGGGATCGGATGGCTCTTCGCGGGCCTGATGGCCGGGTTCCGGCACGTGATCGTCGAGGCGTTCGCGCCCGACACGACCATTCCCGTGTTGGAGCACAACCAGGTGACGATCGCGGGCGCCGGGACCGTCTTCCACCTCGCGTACCTCAACGCGCAACGCGCCGACCCCGGCACCAAGCTGTTCGCACACACGCGCGCGTTCGTCGGCGGCGGCGCGGCGAAGCCGCCGCAGCTCCACTACGACGTCAAGGCCGAGCTCGGGAGCGTCGGCGTCGTGAGCGGGTACGGGCTCACCGAGTGCCCGATCCTCTCGATGGCGACGATGCACGACCCCGACGACAAGCTCGCGACGACCGAGGGCCGCACCGCAGCCGGGGTCGAGACGAAGGTCGTCAAGCTCGACGACACCATTGCCGCGCCGGGCGAGGATGGCGAGATCCGCGCCAAGGGGCCGAACCTCTTCCTCGGGTACCTGGACGGGTCGCTCGACGCCGAGGCATTCGACTCCGACGACTTCTTCCGGACCGGCGACCTCGGCAACATCGACGCCGAGGGCTACGTGATGATCACCGGCCGGCTCAAGGACGTCATCATCCGCAAGGGCGAGACGATCTCCGCGAAGGAGATCGAGGATCTCCTCTTCACGCACCCGGGAATCGCGGACGCTGCCGTCATCGGTCTGCCCGACCCCGCGTCCGGAGAGCGTGCCTGCGCGCTCGTCGTGTCCGAGGATCCCGCGAACCCGCCCACGCTCGACGACATCGGCGACTTCCTCAAGGGCGAAGGCCTCATGGTCCAGAAGATCCCCGAGCAGCTCGAGATCCTCGACGTGCTCCCGCGCAACCCCGCGGGCAAGGTGCTCAAGCACGAGCTGCGCAAGCAGTACGCCACCTGATGGGCCTGCCGCAGGAGCTGCTCGACCTCGCGGCGCGGTGCTCCAACTGGGGTCGCTGGGGGCCCGACGACGAACGCGGCACGCTCAACTTCGTGACGCCGGAGGCGGTGCGGCGCGGGGCTGCCGCCGTGAAGCGCGGAGAGACGTTCCTCCTGTCGATCCCGTTCGACGAGAGCGGACCACAGACGGGTCGTGTCCCGGGCCGGCACAACCCCGTGCACACGATGCTCTGCGCGGGGATGAGCTACACCGGCGACGCAGCCGACTTCACCACCAGTGACGACAACGTCGACATGGGCACGCAGGCGGCGACGCACTGGGACGCGCTCGCGCACGTGGGCTACGGCGACCGGCTGTACAACGACGTTCCGATGTCGGCCGTGACCATGGAGCACGGCGCGTCTCGCCTCGGTATCGACCGCTTCGGATCGCTGGTCACACGCGGCATCCTGTGCGACGTCGCGCGGTCGAAGGGCGTCGAGCACTTCGAAGAGCCGTATGCCATCACCGGCGAGGATCTCGCCGCGTGCGTGGAGCACGCGTCGCTCACGGTGGAATCCGGCGACGTCATCCTCGTGTACACCGGACAGATGCACTGGCTCGAGCTCGGCGACCGTCACCGCTATGCCGACATCACCCCCGGAATCGGTACCGGAGCGATCGAGTGGCTGCACGACTCCGAGGTAGCCGCAATCGCCACCGACACGCACGTGTTCGAGCCGTACCCCGGCGAGGACCCCGCGGCGTTCTTCCCGGTGCACATGATCGACCTGCGCGATCTCGGTCTCGTCCAGGGACAGCAGTGGAAGCTCGACGAGCTCGCGGCTGACTGCGCGCGCGACGGCGTCTACGAGTTCCTCCTCGCGGCGACGCCCTTGCCGATCACCGGAGGCGTCGGCGGCCCCGTCGCGCCGACGGCGACGAAATGAGCCGCAGCGCGCTGGTCACCGGTGCTGCCGGAGGGCTCGGCCGTCACGTGTGCGAGCGCCTCGACGCCATGGGAGCGCGCGTGATTGGTGTGGACGTGGCGGGGGCCGACATCGACGCGGACCTCTCGACCGCCAACGGCCGCGAGGCTGCGGTGACGTCGGCGTTGCGCGACGCCGCTCCGTTCCAGCACGTGGTGCTCGCAGCCGGGCTCGGCCCGACGCATCCCGACGCGGCCACGATCGTGTCGGTCAACTACTTCGGCGCGTGGGACGTCTTCGAGCGTGTCCTCGATGCCGGCGCGTTCGATGCCGGGGCGTCGGTCGTCTTCGTGGCGTCGAACTCCGCGACGATCGACCCGACCGTCGACGCGTCACTCGTCGACGCGTGCGTCGAGGGCGACGAGACCGCCGCGCGACGCATCGCGGGCGATCTCCCCGGGAACACCGTGTACGCGTCGTCGAAGCTCGCGCTGATCCGGTCCGGGCGCGCGTTCGCCGGCTCGCTGCGAAACCCGCGGCTGAACCTCGTCGCCCCGGGGCCGTTCGAGAGCCCGCTGCTCGAAGCCTCGCGCGCGGACCCGACGTTCGGACCGCTGATCGAGTCGCTGCCCGTTCCACTCGGGAGCGTCGGCTCGCCCGGCGACATCGCCGACGCGATCGAGTTCCTGATCTCGGAGCGCGCGGCCTACATCCATGGTTCCGTGCTGTTCGTCGACGGGGGCACCGACGCGCTCCTCCGGCCGGAGGGCATCTGAGCGGGAGGAGGCTCCCATGACAGCGTCGAGGACAGCTCCCATGACGCCCGAGCGCGTGCCGCCGCTCGAACGCGACGCCGCGCACACCGCCGCCGAGGCGGTGCACGTCCCGGACTTCGTCGCCGACATCAACGTGTTCCGTGTCCTGTTGCAACACCCGCCGCTCGCGCGCTGTCTCAATCAGCTGCTCGGGCCCCTGTTGATCAACGGCACGCTCGATGCCCGGATGCGCGAGCTCGTCATCATGCGTGTCGCGTGGGTGACCGGCTCCTGGTACGAGTGGGGCCAGCACTGGAAGCTCGGGCAGGACTTCGGCGCGCCCGCCGAGGATCTCGCGGCGGTGCGCGACTGGGTGCACAGCGACCGGTTCGACGCGACGGACCAGGCGGTGCTGCGAGCGACCGACGAGACCCTCGCGGGCCACGCTCTGCCCGACGCGACGTGGGCCGACCTCACGGGGCACCTGCCGCGCGAGCAGTGCATGGAGCTGTTGATGCTGATCGGCGGGTACCAGATGCTCTCCGGCGTCTTGCGCACGCTGGGCGTGGTCCTCGACGACGGCATCGACCTCTGGCCGCCCGACGGGCGGGCGCCGGGCGCGTGACGCGCGCGGTCGTCACTCACGGTCGCTCGGTTGAGGCGGAGGTCGCCCACCGATCTGTTTGCCGTCCGCGCGTTGGACGGTGAGGGTCTGCCCGTCCCACCGTGCCGACCACCCGTTCACGTGGAGCTGATGGTGGTGGCGGCGACACAGCAGGTAGAGGTTTGCCAGGCTCGTCGGTCCATCCAGGTGCCATGGCCGGTGGTGGTGCGTGTCACACCACCCGGGTGGGCGATCGCATCCGGGCCACCGGCAATGCCGGTCTCGCGCGATGACCGCTCGGCGGATCGCGGCGGGGACTGTTCGGGTCGCTCGCCCGACGTCCAGGGGCAGGCTGTCGGGACCGGTCACCACTCTGCTGATCGTGCTGTCGCAGAGCGCGCGCTGCATGTCGTGCGGGTGGATCGGTCCGGTGAAGATCCCGTCGACGGCTCCTGGCACGCTCGCCTCGAGACTCTGGTGATCGACCACGTAGATCACGTGGGCCCGGGCGCCGCGCGGGAGGTCCTCGCCGGCATGCCCCATCGCGACCTCGCAGATGCGCACGAGCGCGTCGGCGCGTCGACGGGCTGCGCTGCGGTCGTCGTCCGGCTGAGGCGGCGGTGTGTACGCGTCGAGCGCGGTCACGACGGTCTCTGCCGAGGAGTCGGAGAGCTCGCCATGCAGCACCCACGAGCCGTCGTACGTGTTCGAGAGCGTCAGCCCGTCGTAGGCGGACGGCGGCTCGCCCCCGTCGGCACGCGCGTAGTTCTTGAACCGCTTCGCCATCGCGGCAAGGGCCGGAAGGTCGCCCTGCTCCGCGAACGTGAGGAACTCCTCCTCGCATGCGGCGAGCTCGTCGTCGTAGCCGGGGACGCGTGCGCCGGCGACGGTTCGCATGGCCGCGGCCGACACACGGCCGTCGCGCCAGGCTGCCCCGAGACGTGGCAGGAGCCAGGCGGTCTGGCCAGCATCGATCGAGCGACGGACCTCACCCGGACGCATCCCGCCCTGCGTGGCGAGCCATGCGACTGTCGACGTCGCGCCGTCCTCTGCACCGAGGCCCTCGCGATGCGCCAGCGCGGCCCAGTCCGCAGCTACCGCCTCGAGCCGGTCGATCGCCCTGCGCAACGCGACGAGGTCGTCGCCCAGCACGACGCCCGGCGGGCGCTCCGCCGCGACCACTCGATCGACGGCTGCATCCAGCGCGAGGAGCACGTCCGCGCTCGATGCACACGGCGCGGCGCGCTCCATCAGACCACTCGCGACCACGCAGCCACCTCCGATCCAGGGTCCGCTGACTCGCCGACAACCACGACCGGGGGAAGACGCGACTCACTCTACACGAACAGATGTTCGATCGCAAGAAGAAAACTAGATCTGTTCGAAGTTCCGGCGACGCTCCCAGTCCGTCACGGTCCGGTTGAACGACGCCCACTCCTGACGAGCGGTGTTGACGAGATGCTGGTGCACCGTGGGACCGAACGCGTCGCGGGCGACCTCGCTCGCGGCGAGCAGGTCGGTGGCCTCGACGAGTGTCGAGGGCACGCGGGGCAACCCAGTGGCCTCGTATGCGTTCCCCTTGAACGGCTCGGGCGGCTCGAGACCCTGCTCGATGCCGTACAGCCCGGCCGCGATCACCCCGGCGTACGCGAGGTACGGGTTCACGTCCGCCCCGGGAATGCGTGACTCGACGCGGAAGCTCTCACCGTGGCCGACCAGCCGGAAGCCGCACGTGCGGTTGTCATGCCCCCACGCGAGCGCCGTCGGCGCCCACGACTCCGGCTGGTACCGCTTGTACGAGTTGACCCACGGAGCGAACAGCCATGCCAGCTCGCGGCCGGTCGCCACGAGACCGCCGAGCCAGCCGCGGAAGAGCTCCGACAGATGGTCGGGCGCATCCGCGTCCCACATCAAGCTGGAGCCGCCGTCCGCGCTCCAGAGCGAGGAGTGCAGGTGGCACGACGATCCCACCTCGTCCATCGAGTACTTCGCCATGAACGTGATCGCGCGGCCGTGCTGTGCGGCGATCTCCTTGGCACCGTTCTTGTAGATCGCGTGACGGTCGGCCATCTCCAACGCGTCTGCGTACACGAGGTTGATCTCGTGCTGGCCGCGGCCCGCCTCACCCTTCGAGAACTCGACCGGGATGTCGGCCGCGTCCATCCCGTTGCGGATCGCGCGGATCACGTACTCATCGCGCGTCGTCTGGAAGATGTGGTAGTCCTCGATCACGTTCGAGTGCGGCGCGAGGTCTGCGTACCCCTTGCGCGCCGCCTCGTCGTACGAATCCCGGAACAGGAAGAACTCGAGCTCTGCGCCGACTCTCACCGAGAGCCCGTGCGCCACGGCCCGGGCGAGCTGGTGTTGCAGGATCTGGCGGGGTGAGACCTCGACCGGCTCGCCCGTCTCCTCGTCGGCGACGTCGCACAGCACGAGCGCGGTCCGCTCGAGCCACGGGATCCCGCGCAACGTCGCGAGATCGGGGACGCAACGGAAGTCGCCGTACCCCTGCTCCCAGTTCGCGTACTCGTAGCCCGGCAACGGCGTCATCTCGACGTCGAGGGCGAGCAGGTAGTTGCACGCCTCGATCGTCCCGCCGCCCTCCAACATGTGCTCGACGAAGTAGCGGCCGGTCACGCGCTTGCCCATCAGCCGGCCCTGGAGGTCGGTGAACGCCACGAGGACGGTGTCGACCTCGCCCGCGGCGACGAGCTCACGCAGCGTCTCCACGTCGAGGCGGCCGCTTGCCATCGGGACAGTCTGCCCGTTACTCGGGCGTGACGTAGGCGGCGGTGATCCCGCCGTCGACGACGAGCTCCTGGCCGGTCATGTACGACGACTCGTCGGATGCGAGGAACAGCGCGGCCTGCGCGAGCTCCCGCGCCTCACCGAGACGCCCCATTGGGATGTGCACCATCCGGCGCTCCCTGCGCGCGGGGTCGCTCATCAGCTCCTCGAGCAGAGGAGTCGCGACAGGGCCGGGACACAACGCGTTGGCGCGGATGCCGTTGCGCGCGTGCTCGACTGCGATCTCGCGCGTCAGGGCGACCACGCCCCCCTTGCTCGCGGTATACGCGATCTGCGGTGTCGCCGCGCCCATGAGCGCCACGAACGACGCGACGTTCACGATCGATCCGCCGCCCGCCTCGAGCAGCGCCGGGATGCCGTACTTGCAGCCGAGCCAGACGCCCTTCAGGTTCACGTCGATCACGGAGTCCCAGGTGGGCTCGGAGGTCTCGGTGGCACCGCCGTCGTCGGCCGGGAAGATACCGGCGTTGTTGTAGAGCACGTGCAGGGCGCCGAAGCGCCCCGTGGTGGCGCGCACCATTGCCTCCACCGACGCGGCATCGCGCACGTCGGCCTCGACGAACACCGCCGCACCGCCCTGTTCCATGATCTCTGAGACGACGCGACCACCGGCGCCCGAGTCAAAGTCCGCGACGGCGACGCTCGCCCCTTCCGACGCGAACAGCAGCGCAGCCTCGCGGCCCATCCCGCTCGCCGCGCCGGTGATGAGCGCGATCTTCCCGTCGAGCCTCCCCACGCCGCCATCCTAGGATCGCATCCCGATCCGTCCGATCGTCGCGGCCGGACCAACAGACGGGGGAGCGCGCTGCATGGATCTGTCGATCATGGTCTCCGGCCTCACGAAGCTGTTCGGCGACGATCTCGCCGCGCTCGTCGACGCGATGCGCGCTGCCGACGCCGCGGGGATCGACCAGATCGTCATGCCGGACCACGTTGTCATGGGGCCTCGGCTCGACCGCTACCCGTACCAGGAGAAGTTCCCGTATCCGCCGAGCGAGCCCTGGCTCGAGCCCCTCACGACGCTCGCGGCGATCGCGGGTGCGACCGAGCGCATCCGGCTCGGCACCGGCGTCCTCATCGCTCCGCTGCGTCCCGTGCTCGTCCTCGCGAAGACGGTCGCGACGCTCGACGTGCTGTCACGCGGCCGCGTCGAGCTCGGCGTCGGCACCGGATGGCAGCGCGAGGAGTACGCCGAGCCCGGCATGGGCTTCATCGGTCGGACGCAACGGATGGACGACGCGATGCGCGCGTGCCGCGCGCTGTGGGAGACCGACGGCCCGGTGACCTTCCGCTCCGAGACCATCTCGTTCGACGACATCTGGTGCGCGCCCCGTCCCGTGCAGCCGCGCGTCCGCGTCTGGTTCGGCGGTGCGGCGAACGACGCGACCATCCGGCGAGTCGCGGAGCTCGGCGATGGCTGGCTGCCGCTCGGGCCCACACTGGACGAGATCGCGAGCACCGTCGAGAAGATCCGGCACGCGATGGAAGAGCGCGGGCGCGACCCGATGAGCCTGCGCGTGCGGCACAACCTCGCGACGGTGCACCGTGACGACAAGTCGGTGGACGTAGACGCGACGGTCGCACAGGTCGCCCCTCTGGCCGATTACGGGATCACGACCGTCGCGCTGACGCTGAGCCGCTGCGCGCGGCGCGGCGAGGAGGTCAGGCCCTTCTTCGAGGCCCTCGGCACGGCCTGGCAGGCGAACCGGTAGCGTTCGGTCATGCCACATGACCTGATCGTTCGCAACGGGCTCGTCGCCGACGGGACGGGCGCAGAGCCACGCCCCGCCGACGTCGCGATCGACGGCGACCGGATCACCGCCGTCGGAGACGTCGAGGAGCGCGGCCGGCGCGAGATCGACGCCGACGGGCGCCTCGTGACACCCGGGTTCGTCGACATCCACACGCACCTCGACGCGCAGCTCGCCTGGGACCCGATCGGCTCGTCCTCGTGCTGGCACGGCGTCACATCCGTCGTGCTCGGCAACTGCGGGGTCACCTTCGCGCCGTGCAAGCCGGGCGACCGTCGCTTCCTCGCCGAGATGATGGAGTCGGTGGAGGACATCCCCGCCGACTCGATCATGCAGGGTCTGGCCTGGGACTGGGAGACCTACGGGGAGTACCTCGGCGCGGTCGACCGGATGCCCAAGGGCATCAACGCGGGCGGGATGGTCGGGCACTGCGCCGTGCGCATCCACGCGATGGGCGAGCGCGCGCTCGAGGACGACGAAGCCGGTTCTGACGACATCGAAGCGATGTGCGACCTCGTCGCCGAGGCGATCGACGCCGGCGCGCTCGGGTTCTCGACTTCGCGCACCGGATTGCACCGTGTGCCCGACGGCCGGGTCGTTCCCGGCACGAACGCCGCGCCCGAGGAGCTCGTCGAGATCGCGCGGGTGATGGGGGAGCGCAAGCGCGGGGTGTTCGAGTCCGCCCCGGCGCTCGGCGAGCGCGGTCCGGACGGTGAGCGCCGCACGCGGTCCGAGGTCGCGATGCTGGGCGAGATCAGCCGTCTGACGGGCCGGCCCGCGACGTTCGGGCTGAGCCAGACCAAGCGCGTGCCGGGAATCCACCTGGAGGCGCTCGAGATCGTCGAGGACGAATCGGCGAAGGGTGCGCGCCTCCGCCCGCAGACGACCGCGCGCGGCATCGGGCTGCTCTTCGGTCCTGCGTGCCGAACGCCGTTCGAGGGTGCACCAGCGTGGCGCGAGCTGCGCGACCTGCCCGTCGCGGCGACGCTCGAGGCAATGCGGACTCGGCGAGACGAGCTCATCGATGCGGCCGAAGGCCTGCCGACCATCCCGCCCGACGAGCTGTACGTCCTGCCCGCGGGTGACGCGCGCTACGACCTCGGACCCGAGGACACCTTGGCGGAGGTGGCCCGTCGCAAGAACGTCGGGATCGCCGAGGCGTTCATCGACCTGTGTCTCGAGCGCGACGGCAACCTGGTCGTCAACTGGCCATTCCTCAACGACGATCTCGGAGCCGTCGAGGCGATGCTGTGCCACCCGAGCTCGGTGCTCGGGCTCGCGGATGCCGGTGCGCACGTCGGGATGATCAT
>DATBHZ010000122.1:0-26845 GCA_036557185.1 Acidimicrobiia bacterium
CATCGAGGTCGCCGCGTAGCCGCTGCGGGCGAAGGCGCGGGCCGCTCCGCGCAGGATGGCCTCTTGCCGCTCGGCCCGGGGGAGCGGGCCCGTCGGCGGGCTGGCGGTGGCGAGATCGTTGGGTATACTGGCGAGTATACCTATGGCGCGGAATCTGCAGACGACCTGGACGGAGCGGGAGCTGCTCGCGACGGATCCGCTCGAGGAGCCGCTGATCGTCGCGGGCTACCGGTGTCACGGCGGGTTCGACAGCAACGGCCGCTACCACTCGCCGCGCACGCACGGTCGCGTGCCGGCGATCGAAGCGTGGCAGGCACAGTTCCGCGAGCAGTGCCACACCGACCTTCTCGACATCCCGCTCGAGACCTGGCCGCGGACCTTCCCCAACGTCGCGCAGGCCAAGCACCTGCTGCGCAGCGGTGTCAACGAGCCCATCGTGAGCACGCTGACGCGCATCGGGACGGTCGAAGGCTTCGGAGCGATGATCCGCCACGCGGCGGTGCCCGACCGGCAGTGCTTCTTCGTCGAGAGCATCGAGGGTACGGCGATCGAGCATCTCGACCGCGGCCTGTTCGAGGCGCACGCGCGCGACGAGGCCGGATGGGAAGACGAGTCCGGCCACAAGGAGATGTGGTTCGCCGCCCGCGACCTGGCCTTCGAGTCGCCGCCCACCGAGGACGAGACCGAGCGAATGCTGGAGCGCATGGGCATCCCGACCGGAGCGAGCGCGACCGACCCGGAGGCGATACGTCAACGGATGTGGGCGGCCAAAGTCATCGACGACCTCGATCTCGGCTTCGAGATGCTCCTCCAGCGGATGATCAACATCCTGCTCATCGAGATCTCCGCCTTCCACACCTTCGCCTGGGCGGAGGAGGTGCTCTCGGACCAGGAGCTGGTTGCAGGCGAGGGCGAGGCGGCGACCGTGGTGTCGTACATCCGTGCCGACGAGACCCCGCACGTCGAGTATCTCAAGACCACGCTGTCCGAGGTGCGCGAGCGCACCCTCATCACCGAGTCGGGGAGGCGACGCCCCGGTCGTGAGGTCATCGAAGAGCTTTGGGACCGCCAGCTCGCGACGTCGCTCGGTCCGAACCGCGCGCAGCTCCGCGAGAACACGCTCGCGGAGGTCGAGCGCGCCTGCGCCGCGCGCGCGAACGGCGACGACATCTTCGCTGAGTTCACCACGCTCGGAGACCCGGAGCCGGCGGTCGCGGCAACGAAGGAGCCAACGTGAGATTCGGCATCTTCTACGAGCACCAGCTCCCTCGTCCGTGGTCGGACGAGAGCGAGCACGAGCTCCTGCAGAACGCGCTCGACCAGATCGAGCTCGCGGACTCGCTCGGCTTCGACTACGTGTGGGAGGTCGAGCACCACTTCCTCGAGGAGTACTCACACAGCAGCGCGCCCGAGGTGTTCCTCGCGGCCGCGTCGCAGCGGACGAAGCAGATCCGCCTCGGCCACGGCATCGTGCAGACGCCTCCACCGTTCAACCACCCTGCTCGCGTTGCCGAGCGCGTCGCGATGCTCGATCTCGTCTCGAGCGGACGCGCCGACTTCGGCACCGGGGAGTCGTCCTCCGAGGCCGAGCTCGGCGGATTCCTCGTTGACCCGATCGTGAAGCGAGAGCTCTGGGAGGAGGGCCTGCGCGTTGCCGTGCGGTGCATGACTGAGTCGCCGTTCACGGGGCACGCCGGCAAGCACCTCACGATGCCGCCGCGCAACGTCGTCCCGAAGCCGTTCCAGAAGCCACACCCGCCGCTCTGGGTGGCGTGCAGCCGTCGCGACACGATCCTCCTCGCCGCGCAGAAGGCCATCGGCGCGCTCGCGTTCGCGTTCGTCGACCCGGAGGAGGCCCGGCACTGGGCCAACGACTACTACGAGACGCTCGAACGCGAAGGCGTGCCGATCGGTGACGCGGTCAACGCGCAGCTCGCCTGCGTCACGACGTTCATGTGCCACGACGACGAGGAGACCGCCCTGCAGCGCGGGCTCGAAGGCGCGAACTTCTTCGGCTACTCACTCGCGCACTACTACGTGTTCGGACGGCACCAGCCCGGTGTCACCGACGTCTGGGCCGAGTACCAGCAGCGCCGCGCGGAGCAGGGCTTCGACCCGGGCGCGGTCGCGGCCGCGGGCGCCAACGACGATCGCCTCGGCGCGAAGGTCGTGCAAGGCGGCATCGGTGGCCTCCGCGGGGCGGTCGGCACTCCCGACCAGATCCGCGAGTACCTCATGCGGTACGAGGAGGCCGGCGTCGACCAGGTGATCTTCTGCTCGCAGGCCGGCAAGAACCGGCACGAGCACATCATGGAGAGCCTCGAGCTGTTCGGCCGCGAGGTCCTTCCCGAGTTCCGTGACCGGCGCGACAAGCTCGAGCGCGACAAGGCCACGCGGCTCGCACCCGTCATCGACAAGGTGATGGCGCGCAAGCCCGCGGAGGACCACCCGCCGCTGCCGACCGACGACTACGCCTTTCCCGCTATCCCGCGCGCCATCGCCGACCGGATGGACTCCGACGACTTCCACTCCTGGCTCGACAAGTTCGCCGAGGACGCGGCGTCGGGCGAGAGCAGCGAGCTGAACACGCTCCTCGGATAGCCGGCGCCGATCCACCGGCCTCGTAGGCTTGTGGCGCCATGTTCGATCGCCTGGACGACCTCGAGAGCGAGCTCGAGAAGCTCGAGAAGCGCCTTCCGGAGCTCTACGCGTCGGGAGATCAGCGCGCCGCGGCCGAAGCCGGTCGGCGTGCCTCGGAGCTGCGCCCGGTCGTCGAGACCTATCGGGAGCACCGTCGCATCGCCCAGGATCTCGCCGACGCCCGCGAGCTGCTCGACGCCGAGGACGATCCCGAGATGAAGGCGTACCTGCGCACCGAGATCGACGAGAAGGCGGCGCACGCGGAGCGCCTGGAGGCGGAGCTGAAGGAGCTCCTGATTCCGAAGGACCCCAACGACGGCAAGAACGTGATCGTCGAGATCCGCGGGGCCGAGGGTGGCGAGGAGGCCAACCTCTGGGCGGGCGACCTGTTTCGCATGTACGAGCGGTACGCCGAGCGCCACCGGTGGAAGACCGAGACGCTCTCGAGCCAGCCCTCCGACATGGGCGGCTACCGCGACATCACGTTCGTCGTGAAAGGCCCCGACGCGTGGGCGCACCTCAAGCACGAGGCGGGCCCTCACCGCGTGCAACGAGTGCCGGTCACCGAGAGCCAAGGCCGCGTGCACACGAGCGCCGCGACGGTCGCGGTGCTCCCGGAGGCCGAAGAGGTCGACATCGCCGTCGATCCGAACGACCTCGACATCGACGTGTTCCGCTCGACCGGCCCAGGTGGCCAGTCCGTGAACACCACCGACTCGGCAGTGCGCATGACGCACAAGCCGACGGGCCTCGTCGTCACGTGCCAGGACGAGAAGAGCCAACTCCAGAACAAGGACAAGGCGTTGCGGATCCTGCGCTCGCGTCTGTTGCAGATGGAGCAGGACCGTCAGGCGCAGGAGCTGGCTGACGCGCGCAGGAGCCAGGTGGGCGGGGGTGGCCGGTCCGAGAAGATCCGGACGTACAACTTCAAGGAGAACCGGATCACGGACCACCGCGTCGGCCTCACGGTGCACAACCTCGACGGAGCGCTCGCCGGCGACATCGACGACATCGTCGACGCCTTGATGGCCGACGAGCGTCGCCGGCAGCTCGAGGTCGGCGAGTCCTGATCGACCCGACCTCCACCGTGACGTGGGCGGAGCTGCGCGCTTCCGCCGAGCACCGGCTCCTCGCGTGCGGCATCGGCGACGCCGCGACCGAAGCGCGGTGGATGTTGGAGCAGGTGTCGGGGATGGATCCGGCGGAGCAGATCATGCGCGGCCGCAGCTCCGCGACGCGGCGAGCGGTGACGGCGCTCGACGAGCTCGTCGAACGACGCGCGGCGGGAGAGCCGCTCCAGTACGTGCTCGGCTCGTGGGGCTTCTGCGGGCTCGACCTCCTCGTCGACCGTCGGGTACTGATCCCGAGGCCGGAGACCGAGGTGGTCGCGCAGCTCGCGATCGAAGAGCTGCGACGCCGCGGCGAACGTGTCGGCAGACGTGACGCGTGGGCGGGGACCGACACCGCCTATGCCGTGGCCGACCTGGGCACTGGATCCGGTGCGCTCGCGCTGGCGCTCGCTGCGGCGCTACCGGACGCGCAGGTGTGGGCAACCGACGTGAGCGCGGAGGCGCTGAGCGTGGCACGCGCCAACATCGCGGCCGCGGGCACGCCGTCGGCCCGCGTGCGCACCGCGCACGGCTCGTGGTTCGAGGCGCTTGCTCCTGAGCTGTGCGGCCAGTTGCTCATGGTCGTTGCCAACCCGCCGTACATCGGGGAGCACGAGCGCGAGGAGCTTCCAACCGAGGTGCGCGACTGGGAGCCGGAGCACGCGTTGATCAGCGGGCCCACGGGTCTCGAGGCGATCGCGCACCTCATCGTGGAGGCGCCGCGATGGCTGCGGCCGGACGGCGTGCTCGTCCTCGAGCTCGCGCCGCATCAGGCGGAGCGCGCCGTGCAGATGGCAACCGACGCAGGGTTCGTCGACGTCGAGGTGGCGAAGGATCTCGCGGCTCGCGATCGCGTCCTCATCGCGCGGCGAGAGAGCCCTTCCTTCTGACGCCCCGCGGTTCGAGCCCGTCGACGCCGTAGATTGGTGCGATGGCGGACGAGCTCGATGTGGACGCAATGCTCACGAGGTTCCGGGACCGCGCGCAGGCGGTGCGCGATCGGCCGCTCCCGCCCGTCGCCGGGCCCGAGCGCGAGCGCTTCGTGGAGAACGCGCAGCTCGACTTCCAGGACTACGCGATCGTCGGAGACGCGACCTGGACGTTCGAGGAAGGGATCCTCACCTTGCGGATCGACCTGAACCCTTCCGCTCAGAGCCGTTCGTCGTAGCGCTCGTTCGGATCGAGGCGCTGCAGGAACGCGCGGTCGACGGCGGCCCAGATCGTCTTCGAGAACGGGTAGAACACGATCGGGACGATGATCACGATCGGCACGGTCATCGCGATCCCGAGCCCGACCGGGATGTCGGGTGCGGTCGCGATGATCAGCGCGACGAAGACGATGGTGAACAGCCCGCCGGCGACGACGATGTTGATCACGAGCGCGCCGGCCCAGTAGCCCTGCTCGCGCTCGTAGTGGAGGCCGCAGCGCGGACAGTCGGGGACCATGCGGAAGTAGCCGTGGAAGAGATGACCCGCGCCGCATCGCGGACAGCGCAACGTGAGCCCACGAGCCAACATCTGTCCTCGTGTAGGGGCGTAGATGGGCGCAGGTTCCGACACCGCGGCCAAGATAGCGGTCGACCGATCCGATTCTCGGAGGGACCATGACGGAGCTCGACCGCGCGACGATCGACACGCTGCTCAGCACGACCCGCGCGGTGCGCAAGCGCCTCGACCTGTCGCGACCGGTCGAGCGCGAGGTCGTGCTCGAATGCCTGCGCCTGGCGATCCAGGCGCCGACCGGCGGAAATGCTCAGGGGTGGCGCTGGATCGTCGTCACCGATGCCGAGAAGCGCGCGCGTCTCGCGGAGCTGTACCGCCGTTCGTGGGGCCCCTACTCCGCTGCGAGCCGCGCGCAGACCGATCCAGCTTCGCAGCAGGGCCGGGTCATCGACTCGGCGCAGTTCCTCGCGGACCATCTTGAGGAGGTTCCGGTCCACGTGATCCCGTGCATCTACGGCCGGCAGCTCCGCGCGGGCTCGTTGACAGACGCCGCCGGGCTGTTCGGTTCGATCTTCCCGGCCGTCTGGAGCTTCCAGCTGGCGCTGCGGAGCCGGGGGCTCGGTTCCGTGCTCACGACCTTGCACCTTCCGTTCGCCGACGAGGCAGCTCAGCTGCTCGACATCCCGGAGGGAGTGGTGCAGACGGCGCTGATCCCGGTCGCGTACTTCACGGGCGAGAGCTTCCATCCGGCGCAACGGCGGCCGGTCGAGGAGATCACGTACTGGAACGGGTGGAAGCAGTCCTAGATCGCGAGCGAGTTCAGGTCGCCGTCGGTTGTCAACTTCACGTGTCGACCTTCCCAGGCCTCCGCGATCATCGAGGTCATCGTGTCGGGATCGCGAGTGTTGGCGAGCGCTCGGCGTCCGTCAGGCGTGATGGACGACAGGATCGCGAGGTTCGGTGACCCGTCGCGGTCCATGACGACGGCGCTCGCCTCCAGGGTGGCCTCCCCCTCGTAGGCGCCGGCGGGGACGCGAGCAGGGAGCGCATCGATGGCGGGCTGGACGGCGGCGGGGTCGACCGCCGTGAACGCCTCGGGTGGTGTGGTGGAGTAGAGGCCGACCGAGTGCTTCGTGACGTACCAGCCGAGCGCCGTCACGAGACCGAGGGAGCCGGGATCGCGCCGACAGGCGTCGACCATGGCGGCGATGGAGTGGGTCACGTAGTTGTTGCCCGGTCCGCCCGCGAACCCAAGGCCGCCGGTGACGCTGACCGGGCGCTCGTCACCGGAGCCGGGCCCGCCGAGCCCGAGCGCGTCGAGCGCGATCTCGACCGCGCAGGGGAAGCAGGAATACAGGTCGAAGCGCGCGACGTCGTCGACGCCGGCGCCGGCCGCGTCGAGGGCGGCGCGTGCCGTTGCAGTGATGGCCGGCGATCGCGTGAGCGTCTCGCGCTCGGTGAAGAAGTAGTGATCGTGCGCGTCTGCACCGGACTGCGGGAAGACCATGCGATCGTCGGGAACGCCATGTGCCGTCGCGGTCGCGTACGAGCACAGGATGAACGCCGCCGCCTGGTCGACGTCGATGTTCGCGCACATGCGTTTCGTGTACGGAGCGGTGACGAGACGGTTGTCGGCCGTCGGCGTGGTGATCTCGTCAGGGGAGTACCGGGTGCGTGACCATGCGAGCGGGTTTTCCGCGGCGACCGCGGACAGGCTCGACCAGAGCGCCCCGACGCGCGCGAGATGTTGCTCGACCGACGCGCCTGCTTCGCAGCGGATCGCGGACTCGAAGAGCGGGTAGATCTGCGTCGGGGCGAGCGCCATGTGGGCCATCTCGTAGGCACTGGAGCCGGGCCGGTCGTCGCCCCAGATCTCCGCGCATCGCGGGCCCTCGTGCTCGGGCCATTGCAGCCAGACCTTGGGCTCGGCGCGGCGGGCGCGCCACCGCGTGTACACGCACTCGGCTCCGCCGATCACGACGATGTCGTGCTCGCCCCGCGCGATGCCTGCCGCGAGCCGGTTCACGAGCATCTGCGGGCTGTTGCCGCCGACCGTCGTGGTGACCGTCGTCGACGGCGTCGCTCCGACCAACCCGGCCAGGGTTGCCCCCGGGTCGGGGTATTGCCAGGAGAGGATGTCGGGGACCGCGATGGTGTCGGCGCGTTCGAGGAGCGATCGCCGTGCGCCGCTGTCGTCGTGGGCGAGACGCGCGGCGCGCGCGAGCAACGCGATCGGCTCGTCGGCGAGCGTGGCGTCCTCGCAACGTTGCTGGGTCTGGCCGACGCCGACGATGACGGGCGCACGCGGGTCCACCGGCATGGATCCCGGAGCCTACTGATGACCCTCCGGGGGCACGGACCAGGACGGCACACCGGGCGCAGCACTCTCGGGACAGATCGACCGGTACGCGCACGTCCTGCAGATCTCCGGGTCCGCCGCGGCCGCGAACTCCTCTCGTGCCGCGGCGTCCTTGATCGCCTCGACGGTCTGCACGAGGTGCGCGGTGATCTCGGCGAGGGTCTCGTCGTCGGCGTCCAACGGGTCGGGATCGTCGACGACCTCAGCTGCCAGGTACTCGTACCGCACGCGCAGGCGGAGCCCCCGCGCGGCTGCGAGCGGCGCCGCCAGCCAGGCTTGGAGCTGCGCCCGCGGATCGTCGGCCACCCGCTCGAGGTGCTGCCCGCCTGTCTTGTAGTCGCGCACCTCGAGGATCCCGTCGTGCTTCCACATCGCATCCAGCCGGCCGACAGCGATGAACATCGGGGTCTCCCGGTGCAGCCGCGCCAGCTCCCGCTCGTGGATCCCGACCGCGGTCGCCGAGGGACAGCGCCGCGCGTGACGCCGGATCATCGCGGCGACAGCGTTGCCGTCGTCGATGCCGTGGAGCGCGAGGACCTCGGTGACGTGATCGGGATCGAGACACGATCCGTTCTCGTGGACCTCCTTGAGCATCGCGTGCACGAGCAGGCCGAGGTCCGGGGTGCCGCCCGTGTCGCTCTCGGCGATGCCGTAGAGGTTGCGATTCGCATACGCCCGCGGACAACGCTCCCAGGAGTCGAGCGCGCTCGGGCTCACCGACGGAACGACCGAGAGCAGCGCGTCGCGGCTCATCTTTCCCGCTCCTGGCCCTCCGGGCCGGGCCGCTCGGGCCACGCTCCCTGCTCGGCGGGGTACCCGCCTCGCTGACGGTCGCTCATCTATGCGCTCCGCAGCCGGCGATGTAGGCGCAGGATCCGCACTCCAGTCCGGGAACTGGCTCGGGGTTGGCGATGCGCGCGCGGATGATCTCGACGCGGTCGTGCAACCAGGCTTCGGCCTCTGCGAACGCATCCTCGAACACGACGGGCTGCTCAGCCCGTTGCCCCGTCCTCAGGTTGCCGACACCGATCGACACCTCGCCGTTGCACGCGCCTCTTGCTCGCAACAGGGCGAAGCGGACGGCGGGAGCATCGAGCAGACGACTGGGTGTCGGGCGCTCGTCGAACTCGAGCAGGCGGAGCTCGACCCGCCCGTCGGCGTGTTCACACCGCAACGCCTGCTTTCCGACGAGGCGCGCACCGAGCTCCGGCCAGGGCGTCACCCAGTCGTCGCCGGGCTCGGCGACCATGCGCACCGCCTCGGCGCCGAACAACGTCAGGTACCACTGGGCGAAGAGGTCGTACTCCGCGCGCTGCTCTTCTCGGAGGTCGTCCGTCGCCCGGAACCTCTGGGGGTCCGGGCGGACGCAGTCCACGTGCGCCAGGCGTACGTCGTGCTCGATCTGGTTCGAGACGCGGTAGCGAACGTCCGGCTGCCGGTTGCCGCGCTGGTTGCCGTACTCGCATTGCAGGCGGCGCGCGCAACGCCGGTCCGCGAGAGTCAGCTGACCCTTTGTGACCTTGGCAAGGTCATCGTCCATGTACCCCGGACCGTAGCGGCGTGGTGGGACGGTTCTTGGGTCATTCTCAGTGATCCCGGGTTCGTGAAGCGTTCTCCTACCATCTACCCCTATGGACGACGACCTCTCGCGCGGGTCGGCCGCGCGCTCCGACGCCGGCGCGCGGCGCCGCCGGAGGTGGGTGCCGTGGGTCGTCGTCGGCGTCATTGTCGTCGTCGTGATCTGGTCGGCGCTCGCGGCGTTCAAGCTGCTCGATGCACGCCGCCACGCGCAGCGCGGTCTCGATCAGCTCGAGCTGACCCGCGACACGCTGGGCCCTGCGGACCTGATCCGCGGCAAGGGGCTCCCGAACATGCGGGCGGCCCAGGCAGAGTTCCAGCGGGCCTCGGACTCCGCCGGATCGCCGCTTCTCGCGCCGTTCAAGGTGCTGCCGTTCGTCGGGCGGCAGGTCCGCTCGGTTGACGCGCTGGCGAGCTCCGCCTCGAAGGTGTCCGGAATCGGCGTCGAAACGATGGATCAGTCGAGCCACGAGCTCAATCGCCCCTCGACGACGGGCGTGCAGCGAGTCGTGCTCACCGACCGGCTGGGCGCCATCGCACGTGGTGCGCGTGACCAGCTGCGCAGCGTCGACCTCGGTCCCGGATCGGCGCTCATCGGCCCGCTCCAGGACGCGCACGACAAGTTCGCCACACAGCTCGGCCGGCTCCGCACCGCCATGGCCGACGCCGACGACGCGGCAACCGGGCTCGGTGCGATGCTCCGCGGTCCCTCGAGGTATCTCGTGCTCGCGGCGAACAACGGCGAGATGCGCGCCGGGTCGGGCATGCTGCTGAGCGCCGGTGTGCTCGAGCTCCAGAACGGCAGGTTCCAGCTCGGCCCGATGACCGACACGGCCTTGCTGATGCTCCCGCCGGGAGCCGTGCCGATGTCGGGCGACCTGGCCGCGCGGTGGGGCTTCGCAAACCCGAACCAAGAGTGGCGCAACCTCGCGTTGACACCTCAGTTCCCCGCGACCGCAGAGCTCGCGTCGCGCATGTGGAAGGCCAGGACGGGCCAGTCGGTCGACGGCGTGATCGCCATCGACCCCGCCGCGTTGCAGGGGCTCATCGCGGCCTCGGGGCCCGTCAACGTGAACGGCACGACGATCACGAAGGACAACGTGATCTCCCAGATCCTCCTGACGCAGTACCTCACGGGAGATCCGGGCTCCGACCAGCGGCACACCCTCGAGAGCGACATCGCTCGCGCAGTCGTCGCACAGCTCGAGGCCAAAGGCTGGGACACCGCCAACCTCGTCGACGACCTTCGCGACGCGGCGAACGGTCGCCACGTGCTCGCGTGGTCGTCGAAGCCCTTGCAGCAGCGTGCCTGGACCGCTGCCGGGCTCAGCGGGTTGCTTCCCAACGACGGGTTGCTCGTCGCGCTGAACAACACGTCCGGGAACAAGCTCGACCAGTTCATGCACGTCCGCGGCTCGGTCGCGCACCAACCGGTCGCGGGTGGGAGCCGCGTCACCGTGACGGTCGACGTGTCGAACGATGCGCCGCAGGGCGTCCTGCCGCGCATCATCATCGGGCCCTTCTCGCCGGACTTCCAGCCCGGCGAGTACCAGGGAATCCTCGCGATCGACATCCCCCAGGTGGCGCGCGACATCCGCTACGACTCGGGAGGCCCGCTCGTTGCCTCGGGACCCGACTACACGACACGTGTCTCGGCGATCCCGATCGATCTCCAACGCGGTGCGCGGCACCGTTACGTGCTCCGCTTCACGGTGCCGAACGGGTACTTCCACACCCAGGTCGAGCCGTCGGCCCGGATCCCCGGCATCGCATGGACCGCCGGAGGTGCCCGCTGGCAGGACGACGTGGCCCACCCGCTGAGCTGGTAGGCCCGGGTTCCGCCGCGGATGCGAGCCCTTTTGTACGAATTAGGTTCTTCTGGGCAGGAAGCTTGAAGGGTTCCGGAGGCGATCACTACACTGCGTGGCAGGCCAGTTGGCGGTAGGGCGACGGCATAGGGCTGAGGGAGGCCGGTCGTGACCACAGAGATCTCGAGACGTTCGAAGACCGCGCGGCGTGTCGCACGCTTCGCGGCAGCCGGGGCGATCGCTGCGGGGGTCGTTGCAGTCCCCGCGATGAGCGCCTCCGCCACCACCTATCCGATCGTCAAGGGCGTGACGCAGACGTCGGACCCGGGTTCCGGCGCTTCGGGCACCAGCAGCACCAGCTCGAGCGGCTCGACCTTGCCGTTCACGGGCGGTGACATTGCCGGGCTCGCGCTGATCGGGGCCGGAGCGGTCGGTGTGGGCTACGTGCTCGTGCGCCAGGGCCGTCGCCGCCGCGCCGTCGCCTGACCGAGACAAATACCTCACCTCGAATGTTGCGGTCGGCTCTGCCGGCCGCAACGTCGCGTCCGAACCACGCCGGCTCTCTGCAGGAGCGTTCGGCATGAGCGCGCCCTCAGGGCTGGGCCGCATCGTCTTCGCCAACGAGAACCTCGGCGGCCACACGTCGATGCACCGCTACCTCCGAGAGGTGCTCCCCGAGGTCGCGCCGGATATCGACGCGCAGTTCGTCGACGCTCGGCCCCCGAACCTCGGCGAGCGGATCGTGAGCGCCGCAGCCCCCGGCCTGGGCCGCCTCGACCTCGACCTCCAGCCCTTGCGGAGCCAGCTCGCGCGCAGCCGGGCGGTCCGGTCGGCGCTCGGGCGCGTCGGGCCGTTCGACGTGCTGCACATCCACACGCAGAGCATCGCCCTGCAGAGCGTCGATCTGCTGCGGTCCCACGCGTCGCTGGTCTCCACCGACGGGACGCTTGCGCAGGTTGCGTTTCGCATCCCGTACCGCCGCCCGACGCGCTTTACTGCTGCTGCGCTCCCGGTCGCCCAGATGTTCGAGCGCCGCGTGTACGAGGCGGCGACGCTGCTGCTCGCGAAATCGCAGTGGGCCGCGGGCGCGATGCAATCCGCGTACGGGGTCTCGCCCGACCGGATCAGGATCGTGCCCTTCGGTGTGCCCCCGGGGCCCGAGCCCGTCCATCGAGACGTACCGGTCCCGGAGATCACGTTCATCGGCGTGACGCTGGAGCGCAAGGGCGGCCAGCGGCTGCTCCGCGTCTTCCGCGAGCAGTTCCGCGACCGCTGCGTGCTCAACCTCGTGACCCGCGAAGCCGTCCCGGCTGAGCCCGGCGTGAGGGTGATCGGCGATTTCGAACCGGCAGATCCCCGACTTCCCGAGCTCCTCTCACGCTCGGCGATGTTCGTGTTCCCCACGGAGATCGACTATTCGCCCATCGCGGTGCTCGAGGCGATGCGCGCCGGCCTCCCTGTGATCACGACGCGCAGCGGCGCGGTGCCGGAGATGGTCGACGACGGCGTCACCGGCATCCTCGTCGCGCACGACGACGCGGATCTCGCTCGCGCGATCTCGACATTGCTGGACGATCCAGACCGCGCGCGTTCCATGGGTGTCGCGGGTCGTGCGCGGTTGGAAGAGCGCTTCGACGCGCGCAAGACGACAGCCGGGATTCTCGACGTCTGCGCGGAAGCAAGCGAGTTGCACTCCGCGCGCTCGTACGCGCGCCACGTGAGCTTCTCAGGAAACGGTCGCGCATCACACGGGGAGTGACGAGGTGCCGCTGCAGCGCCGTGCAGGCGGGTTACGCTGATCGAGTCATTCCGAGCCTCAACTTCTCGGAACCTCCGACCGATGTAGCAGGGGAATGATCTCGACCGCACGCAAGCCCCCGGCGCGCGCTTTTCGCCGTTCCGCCGTGTTCCTCGCGGTGCTCGTCGCGCTCGTCCCGCTCGCATCGTTCGCGACCTCGTCACCGGCGAGTGCCGTGGCCGCGCCGGGCGTGCCCGTGATGGGGCCGTCGACGCTGACCGCCGCGCAGATCACGGCTTGGTACAACTCGACCGGGCATCACCCGAACATCACCGTGCCGATGCCGACCCTTGCGAGCTACTACATCGCCGAGGGGAACGCGGAGAACGTCCGCGGCGACATCGCGTTCGCGCAGTCGATCGTCGAGACGGGGTACTTCGGGTTCGTCGGCAGCATCGTGAAGCCGGCGAACAACAACTTCGCCGGCATGGGCGCCTGCGATTCGTGCAACTCGGGTGTGCAATTCCCGAACGCGGACATCGGCGTGCGCGCGCAGATCCAGCACCTCAAGAACTACGCCGACATCACCTCACGCGCGGCAACGTTGCATCACCCGCCCGTCCCGCAGTGGTACGCCCGGGGCATCACCAACCCCACCCAGGCCGCGTTCGTCGCCGCGTACAACTTCGACCACTTCTTCGCGAAGGGCCGTGCTCCCACCTGGAACATGATGGGCAACGGCAACTGGGCTACGGCGCCCAACTACGCGGTGGTGGTGCTCTCGGTCTACAACCAGATGCTCCTCTTCAACGGGAAGCCCGGGACGTGCCCGCCCGACGGTCTCGACATCGGCGCGCACCAAGCGGGGCAGTGTCCTGCGGCCCTGCGCGCGCCCGGCCGAGCGATCGCGGCATCGCCCCTCGGCGGGTATTTCACACTCGGTGGCACGGGCGCGGTGAGGGCAATCGGCAACACGAACTACGGGAGCCCTGTGTTCTCCACCGACATCGCCCGCGACATCGCCGTGATGCCGGACGGCCATGGCTACATCGTGCTCGATGGCTACGGCGGTCTGCACAAGTTCGGCTCGGCGGCCCAAGGAGTGATGGGGACGCTCCACGGGACTTTGTTCAGCCGTTTCGACGTCGCGCGATCCCTCGCGATCACCTCCGACGGCAGGGGTATCGAGGTCCTCGACTGCTTTGGCGGCGTGCACGCTTCCGGCACGGCCCCTCAGCTTCAGGCGGCGTCCTGGCCCGGATGGGACATCGCGCGGTCGATCGCGATCACGCCGGACAACCACGGGATCTACCTACTCGACGGTTTCGGCGGGATTCACGTCGCCGGCACCGCGCTCGCGCGTGGGGGTGTCTGGTTCGGCCGCGACCTTGCACGCGACCTGATGGTCGTGCCGGGTTCGCCCGCAACGAGCCCCGGGACCGGCTACGAGATCCTCGACGGTTGGGGCGGTGTCCACCGCTTCGGCGTCGGCCCGGTGATCTCAAACAGCCAGTACGTCGCGGCGGACCGGTTCCGCGGCATATCGGGAGCCGCGGGGCACACGTTCCTCATTCGCAACGACGGGGTCGTCGTCGCGTTCTGACGGTCGGTCCCTACGACTGGTAGTACGCGGCGCGCTTGGGAGTCGTAGTGCGGTTGACGACGACGCCCACCATGTTGGCGCCTGCGCGATCGAGCGCTTCGAGCGTCTGGCGGACCTGACGGCGACGGCTCGTCTGGACGTCGAGCACGAAGATCGTTGCGTCGCACTGCGAGGCGACCGCCATCGCGTCGGCGAAGAGTCCCGCCGGCGGCGTGTCGACGATGACGAGCCTGACGGCGCGCAGCGAGTCGAGGACATGACGGAACGCGCGGGCGCCGAGCACGCCCGATGCGTCGTCGACGGGCTTGCCGCTCGCCAGCACGCGGAGGAAGGGCGTGTCGGGCGCCTTCTGGAGCGCGGTCGTGAGGTCCCCGCCCTGGAGCACCGACGACAGACCGGGTGTGCGCGCGATCCCCAAGCGGTCGTGCAACACGGGCTTGCGAAGGTCGGCGTCGACGAGCACGATCCGCTCCTCGAGACCGGCGGCAGACTCAGCAAGGTTCAGTGCCGTGAACGACTTGCCGGCACCCTGGTTCGCGCTCACGACGGCGAGCGTGCGCGGCTTCCCGGAGCCCTCGAGCACCATGAGATTGGTGCGCAAGACGCGAAATGCTTCGACGAGCTCGATCCCGGAACCGCGCGGAACCTTCGCGATCACCGGGAGGCCGGTCAGCTTCGTCACCTCGGCGCTGTCCTCGGTGCGCGAGAAGCGGTCTCCCACGTAGTACACGAGCACCGTCAGCTCGCTGACGACCACGAGTGAGACGAGGAACGCGAGCAGCGCATCACGCATCGGACGCGGCGCCACAGGGTGCGTGCTGCTCAACGCGCCCGAGAGCACGGCGACGACGTTGCCACGCGTCGCGAGCACCGACGACAGGGCGGAGCTGAGACTGTCGATCGAGCCCTGGATCTGCCGGTACTGGTCCGAGTTCGGGTTGAGGGTCCGCTGCTGGGCGCGCAGGCTCGCGATCTGTCCCTGGAGCTGGGTGGCGTTCGCCTCGGTGCCCAATGCGGTCTGCGCGTTCGCGGCATTGATGAGCGCGGCTCCCGCAGCACGACCGAGCCGCTCGGCCTCTTGCCGCGATGGGCCAGTCGCCTTGATCTGGACGAATCCGACGTCTTGCACCGCTTTGGCCGAGATGCGGTCGGTCGCCTTCGACCTCGTGAGCCCCGGGATCTTCGCCATGCGGATCGCGTCGTTGATCACGCCGGGCGTCGTGACGTACTCCGCGTAGGTCTGCGCGGCGAACGTGTCGGCCTGCGCCTGGCTGACACCGCCGCTCAGGTCACCGACCTGGACGCCGAGGAGCTCGGTCGCTCGGTAGGTGCGAGGGCGCGTGTCGCTGATCACGAAGACGATGGCCGCGATCGCGAGCGAGATGAGCAGCGTCCGCAGCCAGTTCTGGGCGACGATCCGGAAGTGCGCGGCCAGGTCCATCGGGCCGCAATGATAGGTGCGCGATTGCGCTCCGAATGTGCACGTCAGCGCCGGTACGCTTGGCGCGCATGCAGGTGGGGACGGTGCTCGACGCTGCACCGTGGAGGCGCCCGTTCGTCCGCCCGGGTCTGTTCACGGTCGGCGTGGCCGTCATCGCCGCGGCAATTTTCCTGGTCGGGCCCTTCTGGACGCTTCTCGTCGCCATCGCAGTGCCGACGACCTATGCGGTCTACAAGCGCCCCCAGCGCGGCATCCTGATCCTGGCTGCGGCCCTCCCGTTCGACGGCATCCTCAAGCAGTTCGGCCCGGGATGGACGAATCCCTGGAAACAGGTATTGATCCTGGGCATTCTGCTTGCGACGTTCATCTGCCCCAAGGAGGCCCGAGCGCAGGTGCGCCGTCGCCTGCCCGGGTGGGTCCCGGCGTTCGCAGTGCTGCTCCTCCTCGGGCTCGTCTCCGCGGCGTTCGTCGACCTCACGACCGCGCTCGTGGGCCTCCGGCTGTCGTACTTCAGCATCCTGCTCGCCATAGCGATCTGGCGTTGCCCGCTCGATCGGCGCGATCGCGACCAGCTCGTGACGGTGTTCGTGGCGATGGGCTTCGTGACGGCTGTGATCGGCCTGTGGCAGCAGGTTGTCGGCTACGTGTACCTCAACAACCTCGGCTACCAGTACGACACCACGATTCGGTTCACCGACGGGCTCACCCTCCGATCGTTCTCCACCTTCAACCTGCCCTTCCCGTTCGCGTACTACCTCATGCTCGTCGTGCTGATCGGTCTTCCTTTCGCCCTCGCCGAACCCAAGCGGTTGCGGAGCCGGCTGTTCCTGCTCTCGCTCCCCGTGCTCGCGGTCGCGATGTTCTTCACATTCGTGCGCGGAGCGATGCTCGGTCTGGCGATCGGCCTCCTGTACCTCGCGTTCCACCGGTACAAGATCCTCGTGTACGGGATCCCGCTCGTGCTCGTGGCCGCGCTGTTCATCCCATCCGGCGCGGTGCTGACGAACGCGGCCTTCAGCAACACCAGCTTGCAGGCGCGCACGACCTCCTGGTCCCAGCGGTTCCACGACTTCGAGTCGCATCCCTTCGGGAGCGGGATCGGAACGACTGGCGCGGCTGCCGAGAAGGTCGCGCTCGAGAAGAACACCGATCCGAACGCGACCTATGTGCCGGACAGCTCGTGGTTGAAGGTCATGTTCGAGCTGGGCGTCATCGGCGTCTGGTTCTTTGTCGCGATGCTGATCTCGATGTTCCTGTCGACACGATCGACCGAACGCAGGGTGCACGGCATCGACGTCGACTTCGTCGTCGCCGTCTCGGCACAGCTGCTCGCGATCATGACGGCATCGTTCGTCGCGACCTATCTCGAGCTCGTGCCGATGGACCAGCTTTTCTGGATCATGATCGCGATCGTCGCGACGATGGCGCCGGAGCTCCCGCCGCGGCCGGCCATCGAGCCGCATCGCGACGACATCACCGCGCCGACCTGAGCAACCGCCCAGGGCGCTGCCCGGTCAGTGCTCGAGGAGTGAGCGCGCGAGCGCCAGCACGCGATCGGTGTGCTCGTCCCAGCTGATCGCGCCGTCCGGCAGAGAGGGAGTCACCCCCGGCGCGCGCTCGGCCGACGCGGCGGTGATGATCCCCGCGGACCATGCGCGTGCGTCGCCCGGGTCGATATGGAGGACGTCCGGTGCGCCGCCGCTCACCTCGACGAACGCGTCCGCTGTGCTCGCGATGACGGGCGCTCCGAACGCGCGCGCCTCGAGCAGTGGCAGCCCGAACCCCTCGTCGATCGACGGGAGCAGCACCACCTGAGCGCGCTCGTAGCACCAACGGAGCTCCGAGTCGCCGAGCCGGGGACGCCACCGCACGGGTCCGCGCGGGTCGAGAGCTTGCAGTCGCCGATGCAGCGGCGCGCTGCCGGGTCCACCGTCGCCGACGACGAGGAGGACCAGCCCGGTCGCCCCCGCGACGCGGTCCCAGAGGTCGAGCACGAACGCCACGTTCTTGCGTGGCGAGAGGTCCCCGACGATCAGCGCGAACCGGTCGTCGGCGACCGCCGGCACCGGGGCAGCAGGCCCCGCCAGCAGCCCGGCGCTCACGCCGTTCGGGATCACCGTGGTCTTGGCGCTCCACGACTCGTACTCCCGGGTGATGGCGGCGGCGGTGGCCCTGCTCACGGCGACAAGCGCTGTTGCGCTCTCCAGCGAGGTGCGGTACTGCGCCGGGAGCAGCCAGCGCTTCATCAGGTTCGACTCGTTCGCACGCGTGATCGTCATCATGTCGTGGACGGTCAGGAGCGTCGGGCACCGCACCTTGGGCACGAGATGCTTGGTCGAGTGCACGACGTCGACCTCGGCGCGCCCGAACGCGACCCCGGAATAGTGCCGTTCCCACAGCGCGATCCCGACCTGCCCGAGCTGGGGGATCGCGAGGTGCGACGCGAGGCATGGGCCCGCGAGCCGCGCGGCGTCGGTCGCAGACGCCGGCGACGACGCCACGACCACCTGCACGTCGGAACGGCGACCGAGGGCGGCGAGCACCTCTCGCGAATACCTGCCGATGCCGCCGGGACGATCGAGTGTGTCGGCGAGGAACCCGAGCCTCAACACGTGCCGCGTCACCGATTCTCCGGGTCCTAGGATCGAGCGGCCGCGAGCCTAGGGCCCGCGCCGCTCCTCAGAGCTACGCTGCCGAACGGGGCTGGCACCGATGCGCGTCCTCATGATCTCGAGCCTCTGGCCGCCCCAGGTCGTCGGAGGCGCCGAGCTCTACGCTGCCAGGCTCGCCGACGGTCTCCGCGCCGAGGGCCACGAGGTGGCGGTCGTGACGCGCGGGGTCGACGCGCCGGGCGTGATCGCCTCGGTCCCGCCGACGCTCTACCGGACGGATCAGGCGGCCGGTCAGCCGCCGTTGCGCAGGGCGGCGTTCCATCTCTCCGATCTCTACAACGTGGCCGCTCGGCGGGTGCTCGACCGCGCGATCTCCGAGTTCCGGCCGGACGTCGTCCACACCCACGCGGTGCACGGTATGTCCTCGGTGGCGATGACGCGCCCGCGCTACCGGGGCACGGCACACGTGCACACGATCCACGACTACTGGTTGGTGTGCCAGCGCAACACCCTCATGCGCGCCGACGGGACGTTGTGCGAGACCAGGTGTCGCGGCTGCGTCGCCGTGTCGGCGGTTCGCTCGCAGACCATCCGCCGGAGCCCGCCAGACATCGCGCTCGCGGTCTCCGAAGCCGTGGCGCGTGAGCATCGGATCCTTCCGTGGCTGGAGGGCCGCCTGCGCGTGCTCTACAACCCCGTCGACGACGCGCCGGCGGCGGTGCATCGGGACCCGGAGGAGGTCCGCCGCGCACCCGTGTTCGGGTACCTCGGGCGCGTGTCGGCGCACAAGGGTGTCGCGACCCTGCTCGAGGCGTTCCGACGTGCGGCGATTCCCGGCGCGACATTGCGCGTGGCGGGCCGGGGCGAGCTTGAGCACGCATTGACCGGGCCCGGTGTCGAGCCGCTTGGCTGGCTCGACGACCGGGCGAAGGATGAGCTCCTCGCATCCGTCGACTGTCTCGTCGTGCCCTCGGAATGGAAGGATCCCGCTCCGCTCGTCGTCAACGAGGCGCGGGCGCGCGGCGTGACGGTGATCGGATCCGACCTCGGCGGGATCCCCGAGCTGATAGCTCCCGAGTGGCGGGATCTGCTCGCGCGGCCCTCCGATCCGGACGCGCTCGCGCAGCGGCTTGGAGAGTTCGCGCACGACCCGGCTCGGTTCGCCGCGGCGCCGGCCCTCGCTCCGATGGGCTGGGAGGACCACGTGCGATCGGTGCTCGCGAGCTACACCGACGCGCGCAGCGCCGTGGAAGCCCGGTCGGGGAGGCGGTGAGCGGAGCGCCACGGAGCGGTCATTCGCGCCGTACGGACCACGCTCCGTGGTCGAGATTCGCCAGGAACCGCCCCTAGAATCAGGGCAATGGGATTGGGGGTGGACGCGCTCCGCGGCGCGTCGGGGGGCACGGATCCGACCGCGGCGCCCTCGTCGCCGCCCCGATCCGCCGGAAGCTCCGATTCCGTGCTCGTGATCCTCGCGGTGGCATCGGTCGTCGCGCTCGGGATCGGTTTGCGGTTCTACACCTTGTCGAACCTCTGGGCGGACGAGGCACTGACCGTCAACGTCGCCCACCTCCCGTTGTCGGACCTCTCGCACGCGCTCCGTCAGGACGGCGCGCCGCCGCTGTACTACGCGTTGCTCCACCTGTGGATGCGCGGGTTCGGCTCGAGCGATGTCTCCGCCCGCGCGCTCTCCGGGCTCTTCGGAGTGCTCGCGCTGATCCCGGCCTGGTTCGCCGGGCGTCGGCTCGACGAGCGCAGGATCCGTGCCGGTCGGCAAGAGCAGGGGACGCGCACGGTGGCATGGGCGCTGGTGCTTCTGCTGGCGGTCTCACCGTTCGCCATCCGTTACTCGACCGAAGTCCGCATGTACTCGCTCATGGTGCTGCTGGTCTTCCTCGGGTACTTGGCGGTCATGCGGCTGGTGGAGCGCTTCAGCGTCACGCGGTTCGTGGGCGTCGCGGTCATCGCCGCGCTGCTCCTCTACACGCACTACTGGGCGCTGGGTCTGCTGGCGACCACGTGCGCCGTGCTCGTGGTGGTCGGCCTTCGCGGTCCGGTGAAGACTCGACGGAACGCGTGGATCACGATCGCGGCGATTGCGGTGGGCGGCCTCGCGTTCATCCCGTGGATCCCCAACTTCCTCTACCAGGTGCATCACACCGGGACACCGTGGGGCGCTCCGGTGAGCCTCACCGGGAGCCCTGCAGAGGCGCTCGGCGCGTTCGGTGGGAACGTGCACGTCGTCGGCTGGGCGCTGCTCATGATGGCGCTGCTCGCGGTGTTCGCTCTGGGCATCGACGGGCGACACCTCGCGGTCGACCTCTGGAGCCAGCGCGGGGTACGCCTGGAGGCAGGGCTCGCCGCTGCGATCCTCGCGGTCGGCCTCGCGATCGCGCGTCTCAGCGGGACGACCTTCGAAGGCCGCTACGCCGCGACGATGTTCCCGCTGTTCCTGATGGTCGCGGCGTTCGGCGTGACGGTGTTCGTCAGCAAGCCCATTCGCTACGGCGTGCTCGTGCTCCTCGTGCTCGTTGGATTGTGGGGCGGCGGGAGCAACGCGTTCCGCAACCGGACGCAGGCCTTCCAGTCCGCGAACGCGATCAAGGCAGGCGCCCACTCGGGTGACCTCGTGGTGTATTGCCCCGACTACATCGGGACCGACGTGAGCCGCCTGCTCCCGAACGACCTCGACCAGGTGAGCTTCCCCTCGATGCACGCCCCCGGACGCATCGACTGGGTCGACTACAAGCACCGCGTCGAGCACATGGACACCCTCGCGTTCGCCCGCTCGCTCGACCGGCGCGCAGGACGCGATCACAACATCTGGTTCGTGTACGAGCCCGGTCAGCCGATCGTCGACCAGCCCTGCACGAAGGTCGCCGATGCGCTCACCTTCCTGCGCGGCCAGCGCACGCAGCTGGTCGAGCCGGACACATACTTCTTCGAGCACCAGGGCCTGTACCGCTACCCGGCTCTCTGATCAGGCGCCGGCCGCACCCACGAGCGAGTGAATCACCTCTGCGACACGTTGACCCGCGGCTCCGTCGCCGAAGGGGCATGGCTGGCGCTCGAGCGCAACGCGTCGCTCCCCGATGTCGCGCGCCCACTCGGCGACGATCGTCCCGAGCCGCGCGCCCGGCGGCGTGAGCGTGGCGAAGGTCCCCATGATCTCGGGACGCTCGGTGGACGTGCGCACGACCAGCACGGGCCGCTTGACGATGCTCGCTTCCTCCTGCACGCCGCCCGAGTCGGTGATGAGGAGCGCGCAAGCGCTCTCGAGCGCGAGGAACACGTCGTAGGCAAGCGGTTCGACACAGCGCACGGCACCCTCGTCGAGCGTGATGCCGAAGTCGCGAGCGCGCGTCGCGGTGCGCGGATGGACGGGCAGGAGCACCGGCATGGGCAACGTTCTGAGCTCGTCGATGATCGCACGCAGGTGCACGGGGTCGTCGACGTTCTCCGCGCGATGCAGCGTCGAAAGCACGAACTGGTCGTGAGCGAGGCCGAAGCTCCGTACGATCTCTGCCGTGCGCTTGGGTCCGGGCATCATCCGCAGTGCTGCGTCGACGACGGTGTTCCCGGTAACGATGATCTGGCGGGCGTCGACGCCCTCGCTTCGCAGCTGCGCGGCGCTCGTCTCGGTGGGCGCGCAGCAGAGGTCGGCGAGATGGTCCACGACCACACGGTTGCGTTCCTCGGGCATCGCGCGGTCGTAGCTGCGCAGACCGGCTTCGACGTGCACGATCGGGATGCTGCGGACGCTCGCGGCCAGCGCACCTGCCAGCGTGCTGTCGGTGTCCCCCTGCACCACCACGACATCCGGCCGCGCCGCGTCGAACACCTCGCCGACCCGGGCCACAGCCTCCCCGATCTTCGCGCCGCGCTCCGATCCGTCGAGCTCGAGGACGATGTCCGGCTCGCCGATCTCGAGCAGTGTCCACAGGTCGCGCGCCATCGCGTCGGACGTGTGTTGGCCCGTGTGGATGGTCTGCACGTGGCCATCGAGCGCCCAGAAGACAGGCGCGAGCTTGACCACTTCGGGTCGGGTCCCGAAGACCGCGCTGATCTTCATCGTTCGGCGCCGCCGCGCATCTTCAGCCCTCCTGCCCGCGACGTTCGTTCGCGCGACGCGTGCGGCGACCCCGTCCGGCCCCCTCGGTCGGCGTGCGGCGACCGGAACCCAGCGGGCCGAGCAGCGCAGATCGCCTCCCTTGCGACGCGCCGATACAGTACGGCACGGGCAATGGGCACATGAAGCCGCTCCCACTTCCTTCGGATCAGGACGCCTCGGGGCGTTCGTTCGGCGGCGACGAGCTCGAGCGACTCGCTCGCGTGATGCACGAGGGCACCCTCATCGCCTCGCGTGGCTCCGAGGTTCCGGCCTTGGAGCGCGGGGTTGCCGAGCTGTTGGGCACCGGCCACGCCATTGCGTGCAGCTCGGGGACCGGCGCTTTCCATGCGGCGATCGCGGCTGTCGCCCCCGAGCCCGGCGACGAGATCGTCACGACGGCGATCACCGACATGGGCGCGCTCGCGCCAATCCTCTACCAGGGCGCGATCCCGAGGTTCGCCGACGTCGATCCGAGCACTGGGAACGTCACCGCCTCGACCCTCGAGACTGCCTGCTCGCCGCGCACGCGGGCGATCGTCGTCACGCACCTGTTCGGCACACCGTGCGTCATGGGGCCGATCCTGGAGCTTGCCGAACGGCGCGGCGTGCCGATCATCGAGGACTGTTCGCAGGCATTGCTCGCTCGGAGCGGGGGACGGATCGTGGGGACGCTCGGTGCGATCTCGACCTTCAGCACCCAGCAGGGCAAGCACATCACGAGCGGTGAAGGCGGCTTCGTGCTCACCGACTCGGAATCCCTGGCGCGGCAGATGCGGGTGTTCGTGAACAAGGGATGGCCCTACGGCGAGCCGGATCCCGACCACGAGTTCCTCGCGACGAGCTACAAGATGACGGAGCTGCAGGCCGCGGTGCTCAACGCGCAGCTCCCGAAGGCAGAGGGCTTCGTGAAGCAGCGACGCGCGATGGCGTCGCGCCTCGGCGAGCGGCTGGCCGGATGCGCGGGACTCGAACCGATCCCGGTCGGCGAGGGTGACGTCGCCACCTATTGGCGCTACGCGCTTCTGGTGGACCCGAAGGCCGTCCCGGGAGGACCGACGGGCCTCGCGGAGGCGCTGGCCGAGCTCGGCATCGCGTCGACACCGCGCTACATCCGCAAGCCGGCGTTCGAGACCCGCGTCTTCGCGCAGCAGCGCACCTTCGGCAACAGCCGGTGGCCTTTCACACTCGCCGATCCCGAGGCGCTCGACTACGCACCCGAGCGGTTCCCCGGGACCTACGAATTCCTCGCGCGCGTGCTCGTGCTCCCATGGAACGAGCGGTACGAAGAGCAGCACGTCGACATGCTCGCCGACGCCGTGTCCGAGGCAACGAGGAAGCTCCGCGCCCATGGCTGAGCGAGTCCGGCTCGGGATCGTCGGCGCGGGGCATGTCGGCCATGCGTACGCAGATGCGCTCGTCGATCATCCCGACGCGATGCTCGCGGGTGTCGCCGACAGCGCGCGGGGGATTGCGGCGAGCATCGGCGACCCGGCCGGAGCACCGAGCTATGACTCGACCGAGGCGCTGCTCGCGGACGGGGCCTGTGATGCGGTCGTGCTCTGCACGCCCCCGGCGTGCCACGGAGCCGACGCCTCGGCGGCGCTCGACGCGGGCGTTGCGGTCCTGTGCGAGAAGCCCTTTGCAACGAGCGTTGTGAGCGCACTCCGTGTGCTCGATCGTGCCGAGCGCCTGGCGATTCCCGTCACGCTCGCAACGAAGTTCCGGTTCGCGGATGGTGTGCGGCGCGCACACGACCTCGTCGCGTCCGGCGCGCTGGGAGAGGTGGAGCGCATCCAGGTGACCTTCGTGGCGCCCGTGGCGACCGAGTCCACGTGGCGCGCCGATCCCGTCCAGGCCGGTGGCGGGGTGATCGCAGACAACGGTCCGCACGCACTCGATCTCTGCAGGCGGTTCGCGGGGCCGGTCCTCGAAGTGCTCGCGGTCGCGGGCCGGCCGGTCAGTTCCGGTGCCGTGGAGGACTCGGCGGACATCCTGGCGCGGACTGCCGTGAGCCTCTGCTCGATCGAGCTGAGCTGGCGCTACCCGGCGACCACCGACATCTACCTCGCGGTGCAGGGGACGAACGGTGTTGTGCGCGTCGGCTGGGGAGGCGCGCAGCATCGCGGCGGCGCGAGCACCGCGTGGGAGCAGATCGGCAGTGCGTACGACAAGCGCGCCTGCTTCCGAGCGCAGCTCGCCGACTTCTGCGCGGGCGTGCGCGGGGATGGCCGCTTCGCGCTCGATCGAGCCGACGTGTTCGCGACGGTCGAGACGGTTGCCGCCTGCTACGACTCGCTCGCACGCCGTGGATGGGTTCCGTGCGAGAACGCGAGTGGCAATGGCTGAGGTCGACCCGTCGGCACGAGTCCACCGGAGCGCGGAGCTGGAGGACGGCGTCGAGATCGGTGCAAGGACCGCGATCTGGAGCGGTGTGCACGTCCGCGGGCCGGGAACGCGTCTGGGAGCCGACTGCATCATCGGGGAGCGGACGTACATAGCCTACGGGGTGCAGATCGGCAGCCTCGTCAAGATCAACGCCGGGGCCTACGTGTGCACCGGTGTGACCGTGCGCGACGGCGTGCTCGTCGGAGCGGGCGTCGTCTTCACCAACGACCGCTACCCGCGTGCTGCCACGCCCGACCTGAGCGCGTTGCTCGCGTCGGAGCCAGACGAGCGCACGCTGCCGACGCTCGTCGAGGAAGGGGCGTCGATCGGTGCTGGGAGCGTCATCGGATGTGACCTCGTGGTCGGGCGGTTCGCGCTCGTCGGCATGGGATCCGTGGTGACGAGGTCGGTGCCGCCGTTCACGCTGGTCGTCGGGCAGCCGGCGCGCCCGATCGGCATCGTGAGCCGCGCCGGCGCGCCGCTGCTGCGCTTCTCGGGCGCGCTGCCACCCGACCGTGAGGACCTGGTGTGTCCCTCGACCGGCTTGCGCTACGCAGTCCGCGACGGACGCGTGGTCGAGCTCGATCCACCCAAAGGACCCTGACCTTGCCCACAGGAGAGGGGGAGCGTTGGGCAGTCGTGGGCGGCGGGATGCTCGGCATCACACTCGCGTTGCGACTCGCCGAGAGCGGGCGCCGTGTCGTGCTGTTCGAGGCGAGCGATCGCCTCGGTGGCCTCGCCGAACCGTGGCGGCTCCCGATCCCGGGCGAAGCGGACGTCGTCTGGGACCGTCACTACCACGTGACACTCTCGACGGACGCAGCGCTCCTCGCGCTCCTCGATGAGCTGGGTCTGCGAGCGGACGTGCGGTGGGCGCCGACGCGCACGGGCATGGTCGCGGACGGGCGGCTCCTGCCAGTGTCGGGTGTGCGCGACTTCTTGAAGCTCCCGCACCTGTCGCCGGTCGCCAAGGCGCGCCTCGGCGCGACGTTGCTCGCGGGAAGTCGCATCAAGGATTGGCACAAGCTCGAGAACATGACCGCTGAGGCGTGGCTCACGACGTGGTCCGGAGCCTCGACGTTCCGAGCGTTCTGGATCCCGCTCCTGCGCGCCAAGCTCGGCGACGCCTGGCACGAGACGAATGCAGCGTTCGTCTGGGCGACCATTCAGCGGCTGGCGTCTGCCAGGAGCACAGGCGGGCTGCAGGAGCGTTTCGGGTACGTGCCCGGCGGCTACGCCACCGTGCTCGAGCGCGCGACTTCGAAGTTGGCCGAATGCGGTGTCGACCTGGTGCTCGGCGCACCGGTACGAGAGATCCATCCGACCTCCGCCGGGCTCGAGGTGCGGAGTGGTGAGCGGAGCGAGACCGTGGACGGTGTCGCGGTCACGACCGACGCGCATGTCGCTGCTGCAATGTGCGGGTCGCTCACCCCGAGCGAGACCGAGCAGCTGCTCGCGCTGCGGTACCAGGGTGTCGTCTGCGCTTCGGTCGTGCTCGCCCGCCCGATCGGCCCCTACTACCTCACGTACCTCTTCGACGACGCACCGTTCACGGCCGTGGTCGAGATGTCCACGCTCGTTGCCAGCAGCGAGCTGCACGGTCGATCGCTCGTGTACCTTCCCAAGTACGTGTCCGAAGGCGACCCGATGTTCGACGAGGACGACGCGGTGATCGAGGAGTCGTTCCTTGCTGCGCTCGACGGGAAGTACCCGGCGTTCGATCGCAGCGACGTGCTGGCCTTCCGTGTGTCACGTGCGCGGCGTGTCTTCCCGATTGCGACGCTGGGCTATTCGCACCACATCCCGCCCTTCGACACGAGCACGCCGGGGCTGCATTTGGTCATGTCGGCCCAGATCTGCAACGGGACGCTCAACGTGAACGAGACGATCGAGCTCGGCGAGCGAGCCGCACGACATCTGCTCGCACAGTCGAGCCCGGTCCCGTCGGGGCCGCCCGCCGTCAGCCCCTGAGTACGATGCTCGGCCAGGGGTGATGGGCATGGTGCAGGCGCCGGTGG
>DATBHZ010000123.1:0-7569 GCA_036557185.1 Acidimicrobiia bacterium
GTCCCGACGCGCGCGACGTGGATGCGCATGATGCTCGTCGAGCTTCAGCGCATCGCATCGCACCTGCTGTTCCAGGCGACGAACGGCATGGACATCGGCGCGCTGTCGATGATGATCTACGGCTGGCGCGAGCGCGAGGAGACGCTGCGCTACCTCGAGAAGGTGACCGGGCTGCGGATGAACCACAACTTCATCCGACCCGGTGGCGTCGCCGCCGACCTCCAGGACGGCTGGTACGACGACGTGCTCGAGCTCTGCGACCTCGTCGAGGCGGGCGTGCGCGAGTACGACGAGCTGCTCACGCAGAACCCGATCTGGCTCGAACGCATGGAGGGCGTCGGCGTCATCACGACCGAGCAGGCGCTCGCGCTCGGCGCGACCGGACCCATCCTGCGCTCGACCGGGATGCCGTGGGATCTCCGCCGCGCCCAGCCGTACCTCGCGTACGACGAGGTCGACTTCGACGTGATCTACACGACCAACGGTGACTGCTTCGACCGGTACCGCATCCGTCTCAACGAGATCCTCGAATCGGTGAAGATCGTGCGCCAGTGCGCGCAGAAGATGCCGCCGGGCGACTACCGCACGCAGGACCGCAAGGTCACCCCGCCTCCGCGTGCGCGCATCGACGAGTCGATGGAAGCGCTGATCCACCACTTCAAGCTCTTCACCGAGGGCTTCAAGGTGCCCGCGGGGGAGACGTACGTGGCGATCGAGTCGCCTCGAGGCGAGATCGGCTGCTATCTCGTGGCCGACGGGACGGGGAAGCCCTGCCGGCTCCACATCCGCGGCCCGTCGTTCTACAACCTGCAGTCGGCCGGGCCGATGGCCGAGGGCTCACTCGTCGCCGACGCGGTCGCGATCGTGTCGAGCGTGGACCCGATCATGGGGGAGGTCGACCGGTAATCATGCCGTTCAGTCCCGAGAACCTTGCGCGTGCGCGCGAGATCGTCGGCCGGTACCCGCGACCGAAGTCCGCGATCCTGCCGCTCGCCCATCTCGCGCAGGACCAGGACGGATACCTGTCGCGCGAAGCGATGGTCGAGATCGCCGAGCTCACCGGTGTCACGTCGGCGGACGTGCTCGGGACGTGCTCGTTCTACACGATGTTCAAGCGCGACCCGGTCGGTCGGCTCGTCGTCTCGGTCTGCACCAACGTGACGTGCCTCGTGACGGGCGGTCCTTCGGTGCTCGATCATCTGCGTCACCGCTACGCGGACGATCCCGACGTGTTCGTCGAGGAGGTCGAGTGCATCGCCGCGTGCGGTGGTGCACCCGCGATGCAGGTGAACTACGAGTTCCACGAGAACATCACGCCGGAGTCGGCCGCCGACCTCGTCGACGCGTACAAACGGGGCGAACGCGCGGCCCGCACCGTCTCGGGGAGCCTGCGCTGATGGCCGACGCGACACCGAGCGCCCGCGAGACGCTCATCATCACGAAGCGTCTGCGCGATCGGCCCGACGACTCGTGGACGCTCGACACGTTCCTCGCAACGGGCGGCTTCGACGGGCTCCGCAAGGCGCTCACGATGACGGGCGAGGCGATCGGCCAGGAGCAGGTGAAGGCGTCGGGTCTGCGCGGCCGCGGTGGCGCCGGCTTCCCGACCGCGACGAAGTGGTCGTTCCTGCCCAAGGGCAGCTACCCGCGCTACCTGGTCGTGAACGCGGACGAGGGCGAGCCCTCGACGTTCAAGGACCGGATGCTCGTCGAGCGCGACCCCTTCCAGCTCCTCGAGGGCATCGCGATCGCCGCGTTCTCGATCGAGTGCAACCTCGCGTTCGTCTACCTGCGGGGCGAGTTCGCGCAGGGCTACGACCGGTTCGTCGCCGCGGTCGACGAGGCGCGCGCCCGCGGCTTCCTCGGACGCAACCTGCTCGGGTCCGGCTTCGACCTCGACATCGTCGTGCACCGCGGCGCGGGCGCGTACATCTGCGGCGAGGAGACCGGGCTGCTCGAGAGCCTCGAGGGCGAGCGCGGCATGCCCCGCATCCGCCCGCCCTTCCCCGCGGTCGAGGGGCTCTACGCGAAGCCGACGGTGGTCAACAACGTCGAGACGCTCTCGACGCTGCCCCACATCATCCTCATGGGCGGCGAGGAGTACGGGAAGCTCGGTGTCGGGCGTTCGACCGGGAGCCGGATCTTCTCGCTGTCGGGTCACGTGAACCGGCCCGGCAACTACGAGGTCGAGCTCGGCATCACCTTCCGCGACCTCATCTACTCGCCCGAGCTCGGTGGCGGGATCCCCGGCGACCGGAAGATCAAGTTCATCATCCCGGGCGGCGCGTCGTCGCAGTGGCTCACGGGATCCGACGAGCACCTCGACGCCCCGCTCGACATGGACGCGGTGAGCCAGTTCGGCGTGATGCTCGGTTCGGGCGCCGTCATGGTGTTCGACGAGACGACGAACCCCGCGCTCGTCGCGTGGCGCCTCGCGAAGTTCTTCGCGCACGAGAGCTGCGGCAAGTGCACGCCGTGTCGCGAGGGAACGGGCTGGCTCGAGAAGGTGCTGTACCGGCTTGCGCACGGTCTCGGACGTCCCGAGGACCTCGACATGCTGCTCGACGTGGGCGACAACATCTCGCCCGGCCTGAACGCGCCGTTCAGCCAGACGACGATCTGTCCCCTCGGGCCGAGCGCGGTGTCGGCGGTGGTCAGCCTGAACAAGTACTTCCGCGACGAGGTTCTCGAGGGCACCGCACGAGCCGAGGTGCACGCGTGAGCCAGACACCGCCCGAGGCACCGTCGACCGTCACCGTCACGATCGACGGTCACGCCGTGCAGGCGAAGCCGGGCGACCTGCTCATCAAGGTCGCCGAGGACAACGGCGTCTACATCCCGCGCTTCTGCTGGCACGAGCGGATGAAGCCCGTCGGCATGTGCCGCATGTGCCTGGTGTCGATCGAGGGCGCCCGCGGCCTGCCCCCCGCCTGCACGACGCCGGTGACCGACGGCATGGTCGTCGACACGCAGGGACCGGCGGTCAAGAAGGTGCAGGACGGGGTGCTCGAGTTCCTGCTCATCAACCACCCGCTCGACTGTCCCGTGTGCGACCGCGGCGGTGAGTGCCCGTTGCAGGACCAGACACTCGCCTTCGGGCCCGGCGAGTCGCGCTTCGTCGAGGAGAAGCGCCACTTCGAGAAGCCGGTGCCCATCAGCTCGTTGGTCCTGCTCGATCGTGAGCGCTGCATCCAGTGCGGCCGGTGCACGCGCTTCGCCGACGAGATCGCCGGCGATCCGCTCATCGACTTCGGCGAGCGCGGCGGACGCATGCAGGTCATCACGTACCCCGACGAACCCTTCACCTCCTACTTCTCGGGCAACACGGTCCAGATCTGCCCGGTCGGTGCGCTGACGTCGAAGCCGTACCGGTTCAAGGCCCGTCCGTGGGACCTCTCGAGCGTGGAGACGAGCTGCACCGCGTGCGCGGTCGGATGTCGTGGCGCGCTGCAGTCGTCGTCGAACCGGCTCGTGCGCCTGCTCGGCGTCGACTCCGAGCCGGTGAACCAGGGCTGGCTGTGCGACAAGGGCCGGTACGGCTTCGAGTACGTGCACGCGACCGAGCGCGTCCGCAACCCGATGGTGCGCAAGCAGGGCGAGCTGATCGAGGCGTCGTGGCCGGAGGCGCTCGACGCCGCGGCCGACGGTCTGCGTCGCGCGCTCGATCTGCACGGTGCCGACGCGGTCGCGGTGCTCGGTGGCGCGCGCGGCACGAACGAGGACGCGTACGCGTGGGCGCGCTTCGCCAAGGGCGTGCTTCGCACCGACAACGTGGACTGTCAGCTCGGCGACGGGCTTCCCGCGGACCTGGTGCTCGGACTTCCCCGGGCGACGATCGTCGACTGCGACCGCGCCGCGGCCGTCGTCGTGCTCGCGCCCGATCTCAAAGAGGAGCTGCCGGTCCTGTTCCTGCGGCTGCGCCGCGCCGCGTCCGAGCTCGGTGTGCCGCTCGTCGACGTCGCAGCGCGAGACAACGGTCTCACCTCGTACGCGACCACGGTCGTCCGCCACACCCCGGGCGAGGAGGGAACGATCGCCCGCAAGCTCGCGAACGCGCTGAGCGGCACGGTGACAGGCGACAAGCCGATCGACGACGCCGCCGCGGCCGCGCGCGATCGCAGTGGACCGATCGTCGTCGTGCTCGGCCGGCCGTCGCTCGCGGCATCGGCCGACGGTCTGGTCGCCGCCGCGGGTGAGCTGCTCGCGCGCCCGAACGTCCGCTTCCTCTCCGCGCTGCGTCGCGGCAACGTGCACGGCGCGCTCGATCTCGGCCTGGCTCCGGGCTTCCTCCCCGGTCGGGTCACCCTCGACGCAGGGCGCGCGTGGTTCGGCGACGCGTGGGGTGGGGTCCCGGCCGGGCGCGGCCTCGACACGCGCGGCATCCTCGAGACCGCGCGTTCGGGCGGTCTGCACGCGCTCGTGCTGTTGGGTGCCGACCCGGTCGCCGACTTCCCGGACCGGACGCTCGCGCGTGAAGGCGTCGCGGGAGCGGGGTTCACGGTCGCGGTCGGTGCGTTCCTCACCGAGAGCGCGCGCCATGCCGACGTGTTCCTGCCCGTGCAGCTCTGGGGCGAGAAGCTCGGGACCAACACGAACCTCGAGGGGCGGGTCCAGCGTCTCGGACCGAAGGTCGCGCCCGAGGGCACCTCGATGCCCGACTGGCGCATCGCAGCCGAGCTCGCGGCCCGCTTCGACGACGACTTCGACCTCGAGGCCGTCGAGGAGGTGCAGGACGAGATCGCGCGTCTGAGCGCGGCCCATGCCGGCGTCGACGCGCGCCTCATCGTGCGTGCGCGCGACGGTGTCGTGCTTCCGCTCTCGGAGCATCGCGACGAGCTGGTGCTGACGCCGGCGCGCATCCCGATCACCGACGCGTCGTGGGAACCCATCATCCCGGGCTCGATCGCGGACGAGGGACTCACCTCGACGCGCCTCACCGACGTGCTGGAGGGCACCGGTCAGGGTGCGACTTCCACCGTCAAGCCCGCGACGGAGCCGGCCGACGTCGGTGACGAGCACGCCGCCGAAGCCGAGGCCACGGAGGCGGTGTCCGCGGCCGAGACCGTGGCGGCGTCCGCGCCGTCGGTGCACGTGTGGGCGCCCCCGGGCGAGGGGCACACCGCGCCGGCCCGTGACGCGTACGCTCTGCGCCTCGTGGCGGCCCGGAAGCTCTACGACAAGGGTGACATCGTCGTCCGCTCCCCCTCGCTCGCAAGCCTCGCGTCCGACCCGGTGCTGCTGTTGAACCCGTCCGATCGCGACCGCATCGGTGTGCAGGACGGCGGTCGCGTGCGCGCGACGACGGCGCGCGGGAGCCTGACCCTCACCGTGCAGGGCGACCGCGGCACGCCGGCGGGCATCGCGTTCATGCCGTTCACCCAGTCGGGCACGGGCGCGGCCGACCTCATCGACGTGTCGAACCCCGTCACCGACCTGCGCGTGGAGAGCGTGTCGTGAGCATCCTCGCCGCAGGCGACCCGCTGTTCTCGAAGGGCATCGACACCACGGTCGTGTTGATCGTCATCGGCAAGGTGGTGGTGATCTTCGCGCTGCTGTTGCTGTCGGTGATGATGTACATCTGGTTCCTGCGCAAGGTCATCGCCGACATGCAGAACCGCGTCGGCCCCGACCGCGCCGGACCGTTCGGACTCCTCCAGTCCCTCGCCGACGCGATCAAGCTGTTCTTCAAGGAACAGTCGATGCCCGAAACGGCGGACCGCTGGATCTTCCGTCTCGCTCCCTACATGGCCGCGCTGCCGGCGTTCCTCGCGTTCGCGATCGTGCCCATCGGCGGCGAGGTCACGATCGCGGGCCACAAGACGTATCTGCAGCTCGTCGACTTCCCGATCGGCATCCTGTTCTTGCTCGCGATGTCGGGCCTCGGCCTCTACGGCGTGATGCTGGCCGGCTGGTCGTCGGGCTCGAAGTACCCGCTGCTCGGGTCGGTGCGCGCGTCGGCGCAGCTGCTGAGCTACGAGGCCGCGCTCGGCCTCGCGATCGTCGGCGTCCTCTTGCAGACCGGTGGCGCGAACTCCGCGGCCGGGATGAATCCCGGAACGCTGTCGACGCGTGACATCGTCAACCTGCAGGCGTGGACGGGCCACTGGAGCGGCAGCATCGGCAACTGGCCGATCATCCACTGGTTCGTGTTCCCGGCGATCATCTCGTTCATCATCTTCATCATCGCCGCGATCGCGGAGACCAACCATCCACCGTTCGACCTCGTCGAGGCCGAGCAGGAGCTCGTCGGGGGCTTCCACACGGAGTACACGGGCATCCGTTTCGCGATCTTCTACCTCGCGGAGTTCATGAACCTCATCACGATGTCGGCGATCGCGGTGACCCTCTTCCTCGGTGGTCCCGCCGGGCCCGCGATGCCCGGCCTTTCACACACCGGCTGGTTCAACGTGTGGATCATGCCGGTGTTCTGGTTCTTCCTGAAGGTCATGGTCCTGCTGTTCTGCACGGTGTGGATCCGAGCCACGCTGCCGCGCCTGCGCTACGACCAACTGATGGACGTGGGCTGGAAGTACCTCATCGAGATCGCGTTCCTCTGGCTCATGGTCTCCGCGGTCATCCGCGTGGGGCGCGACCACGGCTGGAACCTCTGGATCGTCACGCCCACCGCGACCGTCGCCGCGCTCCTGATCTACGGGCTGCTCTACCTCTCCATGCCGAAGCGCAGCGAGCTCGTCGAGGAGATGAGGTAGTGAGTGCGGAGCGAACGGAGCGAATGAAGCGAGCGCCACGCGAAGCGAACGCAGCGGATGGAGCGAGCGCAGCGAGCGGAAGTAGCGCCGTGGGAGCGGAGCAGTAGATATGGGTCGGTTCTCGGGCTTCGGCGTGACGTTGCGGCAGATGTTCAAGCCGCGCGTCACGGAGTTCTATCCCGAGCAGAAGCGCCCGAAGCCGGAGCGCTTCCACGGCCGTCACGTCCTCAACCGCTACGAGGACGGGATGGAGAAGTGCATCGGGTGCGAGCTCTGCGCCGGTGTCTGTCCCGCGCGCTGCATCTACGTGCGCGGCGCCGACAACCCTCCCGACGCGCCCGTGTCGCCGGGCGAGCGGTACGGGTTCGTCTACGAGATCAATTTCCTGCGGTGCATCCACTGCGACATGTGCGTGGAGGCGTGCCCGACCGAGGCGATCACGGAGACGAAGCTCTTCGAGTTCTCGTTCACGAACCGTGCCGACGCGATCTACACCAAGAACGAGCTGCTGGTGGACGACCAAGGGCGGGCGCGCCGCCAGCCGTGGGAGCACTGGGCCGGTGACGAGGACGAGCAGACCAGCGCATGGATGCGCGCGACGTCGCCGTCGGGGGCGGCCGTGTACGAGGGTCGGGTGTCGTGGTCCGGCGAGCTCGGCTTCGGCGTGCGCTCGCCCGAGCTCGGTCAGGCCGCGCAGCTTCCCGAGCCGGAGATCGAGACGGCACCACCGGACGAGCCCATCGCCGCGATCGACGAGGAGCACGGCGGGGAGGGCGCGCACTGATGGAGACGGTGCTGTTCTTCGTCTTCGGCGCGTTCGCGCTCGCGGGTGCGCTCGGTGTCGTGCTGGCGCGCAACC
>DATBHZ010000124.1:0-22189 GCA_036557185.1 Acidimicrobiia bacterium
AGGTCGAGCAGCGTGTAGCGCTGGTCGGTCTGCTGGATGATGCCCGTGACGATGTCGCCCTCGCGGCCGGCGTACTCCTCGTACTTCATCTCGCGCTCCGCCTCGCGGATGCGCTGCAGGATCACCTGCTTGGCGGTCTGCGCGGCAATGCGCCCGAAGTCCTCCGGGGTGTCGTCCCACTCCTTGGCGACGTTCCCCTCTTCGTCGAGCTCCTGCGCGATGACATGGATCTCGCCCGTCTCGATGTCGATCTCGACGAGCGCCTCTTCGGCCGCCTCCGGCATCCGCTTGTACGCCGTCACCAACGCGTTCGCGAGCGCCTCGAGCATGATCTCGACCGAGATCCCCTTTTCGCGCTCGATCGTGTAAAGCGCTTCCATCATGTCGGAATTCATCGCACCGGTTCTTTCTTGCGTCCGGGCTTCGTGCCTTTTCCGGGCTTGGGCGCCGGGCCCCACTCGAAGACGGTGCGCGCGGACTCGATCGACGCGAAGTCGATGTGCTCGTCGCCGGTGCTCGTGAGCAACCGGATGCCGCTCTCGTCGGCGCCGACCAACGTCCCCTGCGCGCGCTGTGCGCGCCCCTCGGCGTCGCGCGTCTTGACCGCAACCGTCTCCCCGACCGCGCCCGCGTAGTGACCGGGGGTGCGCAAGGGGCGTTCCACTCCCGGGCTCGACACCTCGAGCGTGTACCGGCCACGGACGGGGTCGAGTTGGTCGAGCTCGGTCGAGAGCCGGTGGGTGGCGCGTTCGATCATGTCGAGGTCGACACCACCCGAACGGTCGACGAGCACGCGCAGGGTCGCCTGTCCGCCGCCCTGGAACGTCACGTCGTAGAGGTCGAGGCCGAGCTCCGCGACGGCGGGCTCGAGCTGTGCTCGGATTCGCTCGGCTCGCTCGGTCACCACTCACCGTCCATCGTTGCGTTTGTACTGCTTTGTGCCGTTTCTCGGCTGCCTCGTTGCGTTGGCAGCGCGTCTTCGCATCCCGTGCGCTCTTGCATGACCGCAATAAAGAACGTGGGCCTAGGGCCCACGTTGGCCTGGCCCCCGCGGGGCCGAGTCGAAACCGGACAGAACCCGGAAAGGGTACCAGATCCAGGAGCGCAGGGCTCGACGAAGCCGGTGCGCGTCGGGGGCGCGGAGGTATCGTCCCGCCGTGGGGGCGTTGCCTGGGTGCAACCTGTGCGGCGGTTCGATCGCGCTGCTGTACGCCGACTGCAACGACTTCGAGTACTTCATGACGAGCCCCGGCCGGCTGCACCGCTGCACCGTCTGCGGCCTCGTCATGATGTGGCCGCTTCCGACCCGCGAGGAGCTCCCCGGCCTCTACCCGGCCAACTACCACAGCTTCGAGGAGCCGTCGAAGGGTGTCGACGCGCTGCTCTTGCGCCGGTACCAGGAGCATCAAGCGGCGTTGTGCAGGCGGTACCTCCCGCGAGGAGGTGCGCTCCTCGAGATCGGATGCGCCACGGGTGACGTGCTCGCGGCGCTCCGCGACGACTTCCCGTCGGTAGCGGGCATCGAGCTCTCGAAGGAGGCCTGCGAGGTTGCGTGGGAGCGCGGCCTCGACGTCTTCCACGGAACGCTCGACGAGTACGAGACCGACGCGCGATTCGACGTGGTGTTCATGAGCCAGGTCATCGAGCACGTGCTCGACCCGGTCCAGACCGTGGCGAAGATCGCTCGCCTGCTGAAGCCGGGCGGCGTTCTGTATCTCGAGACTCCGAACATCCGCGCGTTCGACGCGCGCGTCTGGAAGCAGCGATGGGGCCTCATCCACTACCCGCGGCACCTGTTCCTGTTCGACAAGCACACGATCGGCCTGCTCGTAGAGAGCGCGGGACTCGAGAACACGAAGGTGCGGAGCGAGCCCCAGAGCTGCGGCTGGGCGCTGAGCGTGCAGGGCGAGCTGCGCCGCCGGAACATCGACCGGCACCGCGAGCCGCGGTCGCCTTACTACCCCGCGCTCCTGCTCGCCTGTCTTCCGCTGAACGCGCTCGACATCTGCTTCGGCGGGACCGCGTTCATGTCGGCCGTCGCACAGAAGCGCGCTGCATGAGCACGCTCGAGCGTCCGGCGCGCGTCGGGACGGACCTCGCCGCGCTGCGCCGCGCCACTCTGCGGCCGCGCGACGGGGCCGCCAACGTCGGCCGTGTGCTCCTGGCGCACGCCACGCTCCTCGCATGGTTCTGGCTGGGCTACTGGTACCTCCCGGCAGCGGTCTACATCCCGTGCTCGCTCTTCGTTTGCGTCGTGCACCAGAGGGCCATGTCCGAGTGGATTCACGAGGGCGCGCACCGGAACATCGTCGCCAACGCCAGGGCCAACGACGCGGTCGGCAACGCGCTGGCCGGCGTGTGGTTCATGCTCCCGGTCGACGTGTATCGCGCATCGCACTTCGCCCACCACCGCGCCGCCGGCTTCTTCACGACGGACGATCCGGAGACGACCTTCCTCGGGGTGCGGTCGCGCCGCTCGTTCAAGCGTGCGCTCCTCGAGGATCTGACGGGCATCACGATGGTCCGCCAGTACCGCCGCTTCCGCGTGAATCAGACGACCACGCGGGGAGCCTCCGCGCTTCGGCTGTGCTTCGCAGTGGTGCTTCTCGGCGTCGCCGCGCTCGCGTTCCTGATCGGTCGCGTCGACGCCGTCGTCCTGTACTACGGCACGCTCGTGACGCTGTACCCGATGCTCAACCGCCTGCGCACCTACGGACAGCACGTCGTGCTCGAACCTTCCGCGCCACCGGTGCTCGCGGGAAGCACGGTGTCGCGCACGATCGACGCGGGATGGTGGGATCGCCTCGTCTGGACGTCCCCGAGGCTGCTTTACCATTTCGAGCACCATCGCCACCCGTTCCTCCCGTGGCGGGCGCTCTCGTCGATCTGCGAGCGCGCGGATGACGCGAACGTGTACACGCGGTCGCGACTGGGCGTGCTGCGGGGGATGTACGCGGGTCTCCCGGAACGTGAGCCGGTCACGTAGGGAGCACTGACGCGGCGTCAGCCTCCGAAGACCTGACGCAGCGCGACCGGGACCGGGGTATCGAGCTGCTCGTAGGTGCACGAGGCGGGCTCGCGGTCGGGTCGCCAGCGCTGGAAGCGGGCGGTGTGACGGAATCGGTCGCCCTGCAGGTGCTCGTACGCGACCTCCGCGACCAGCTCGATGCGCAGCGGCTCCCACGAGAGATCCTTCTTGGCGTTCCATCGACTCGGCGCGCCCGGCATGCGCTGACCCGCTTCGTGCGCCGATTCTTCGGCCCATGCGCGCCACGGATGATGCTCGAGGGCGCCCTCCCGGAACGGCTCCACCTCGGACGCCAGCTTCGAGCGCATGGCTGCAGCGAAGCTGGACGCAACCCCGACGTGGTGCAACGTGCCCTCGTCGTCGTAGAGGCCGAGCAGCAGCGAACCGACGCCGTCACCATCCTTGTGGAGACGGAACCCGGCAACGACGCAGTCCGCCGTCCGGAGATGCTTGACCTTCACCCAGCCACGCTCGTTCTCGAGATACGGCGCGGCGGCGTCCTTGGCGACCACGCCGTCGAGACCCGCTCCCTCGAACTCGTCGAACCATCGCAAGGCGAGGTCGGAGTCGCGCGTCAGCGGCGTCAGATGCACCTGCCGATTGCTCTCCTTGACTGCTCGCTCCAGCGCTGTACGGCGCTCCTCGAAGGGACGCTCGCGCAGGTCCTTCTTGCCGTCGGCCAGGAGGTCGAAGCCGACGAAGGCCGCGGGCGTCTCGCCGGCGAGCTTCTCGACTCGGCTCTTCGCGGGGTGGATGCGCAGGGAGAGGAGGTCGAAGTCGAGACCGTGGTCGGTCATGATGACGATCTCGCCGTCGACCACGGCTTGGCGAGGGAGCGCCTCCGTGAGCGGCTCGACGAGCTCCGGGAAGTACCGCGTCAGCGGGCGTTCGTTGCGGCTCCCCAGCTCGACCTCGTCGCCGTCGCGGAACACGATGCAACGGAACCCGTCCCACTTCGGCTCGTAACACCATTGCTCGCCGGTCGGGAGCTCACGCGCGAGCTTGGCGAGCATTGGCGAGACGGGAGGCGCAACGGGAAGCGTCACTCGCCGCCCACCCCCTCGCGCCAGCTCTCGACGGCGCTCTCGATCGGCAGCTCGTCGCGTGCGCCGCTCCTCCGGCACTTGCGCTCCACGATGCCGCGCGCGAGGCCTTTCGAGCCGACGATCAGCTGGACCGGGACGCCGACGAGGTCAGCGTCGGCGAACTTCACACCCGCGCGGACGTCGCGGTCGTCGTAGAGGACCGAGGCGCCCGCCGCCTCGAGCTCCTCGTAGAGCTTCTCGGCTGCTGCCGCCGGTTCGTTCCCCGGCATCGCGATCAAGTGCACGTCGTAGGGCGCGACCGTGCTCGGCCAAGCGACGCCGTGCTCGTCGTGGTGCTCCTCCACGACCGCCGCGATCACACGGCTGATGCCGATGCCGTAGCAACCCATCACCATCGGGTGCTGGGCTCCGTCCTCGTCCGTGTACAGCGCGCCCAGTGCTTCCGAGTACTTGGTGCCGAGCTGGAACACCTGGCCGACCTCGATGCCGCGGTCGACGGACAAGGGCTGTCGACAGCTCGGGCACGGGTCGCCAGACACGATCGTCACGATGTCTGCCCAGGCGTCGACGTGGAAGTCACGATCGAGCCACGCGCCGGTGACGTGGTGGTCGCGCTCGTTGGCGCCGGTCACCCATCCGTGAGCGACCTGTATCGAGGGATCGGCGACGACGAGCCGGGCGCCTTCGTAGTCCGGACCGATGTAGCCCCTGGGCAGCTCGGGATGCGCCGCGAAGTCGTCGTCGCCGTAGAGGCGCATCGATCGCGGCGCGATGGCGCGAGCCAGGGCGAACTCGTTCACCTCACGGTCGCCGGGCACGAGCGCGAGCCCGAGCTCACCATCCGTCTCGAAAGCGATGCACTTGAGCATGGTCGACGGGTCCACACCGAGGTGCTCCGCGACCCCTTTGATCCCCGGCATGTCGGGCGTGCGCACCCGCTCGATCGGTTCGCGCGGGTCTACGACGTCGACCGCCGAGGGCGCACGCGTTGCGACCTCGACGTTGGCCGCGTAGTCGCAGCTCTTGCACCAGACGAAGTCGTCCTCCCCGACGGCCGCGACGGCCATGAACTCGTGGTTGACGTCGCCGCCGATCTCACCGGCCTCACCCTCGACGGGCCGGAACGTGAGGCCGCAGCGCGCGAACACACGCGCGTAGGCGTCGTACATCGCCTCGTAGCTCTTGCGCAGACCGTCGACGTCGAGATCGAAGGAGTACGCGTCCTTCATCAGGAACTCGCGGCCCCGCAGGAGCCCGAACCGGGGACGCAGCTCGTCGCGGTACTTCCAGTTGATCTGGTACAGGTTCACGGGCAGGTCGCGATAGCTCGAGTACTCCCCGGCCACGGTCGTGGTGATCACTTCCTCCGCCGTGGGCGAGAGGCAGAACGCCGTCTCCTTGCGGTCCTCGAGCCGGAACATGAGCGGGCCGTACGCGGAATCCCGCCCGCTGCGTTGCCACAGCTCGAGTGGCTGCACGATCGGGAGGATGACCTCTTGCGCGCCCGCGGCATCCATCTCCTCGCGCACGATCTGCTCGACGTTGCGCAGGACCCGGCTGCCGAGCGGGAGCCAGGAGTAGACGCCCGAGGCGACCTTGCGGATGAAGCCGGCGCGCACGAGCAGCCGGTGGCTGTCGACCTCGGCGTCCGCCGGGTCGTCGCGCAGGGTTCGCAGGAACAGCCTCGACAGCCGCATCAGGCGAGGCTACGCGACCGCGTCCCGCGCTAGCTCTGCTTGATGACGGCAGACGCCGGCGGGATCGTTCCAGGCTGCCCCTCGACGCAGTCGGTCCGACCGGGCGCCTCGGTGAGCTCCGGTGGATCGAGGAACGCCGGCTTCTTGTGGAGGTTCAGCGAGTCGAGCAGGTTGCTCGCGTTTGCATCGCGATACGTGAGGGCGGGCAGGTTCCACTTCGTCTCGATGAGCTTCAGGACCGACGTGTGGTCGTGGACCTTGTGCGAGACGTAGTGCTTCTTCGCGTACGGCGACACGATGACGGTCGGCACCCGGAACCCGTACCGGTCGTATCCGCCCGGCTCGTCGGGCGGCACCTCGATCTGCGGCGGAATGTTGTCCGGCTTGATCGCCTTGGGGGGCGTGACGTGGTCGTAGTACCCGCCGCCTTCGTCGTACGTCCAGATGAGCAGCGTCTTCGACCACGCCTTGCCCTGCATGACCGCGTTGATGACCCGCGCGGCGAACTGCTCACCGACGCGGATGTCGGCGTTGTTCTCCTCGGAACCGTCGCCGACGAAATCCGGATCGACGAACGACACGGACGGAAGCGTGCCCTGCGCGGCGTCGGTGTAGAACTGATCGATCTTCTTGATCTTGTCGGGGTTCCCGTTCGCGACCGGTGGGAAGAGCGCGACCTGCGGCAAATTGGTCGCGTAGTCCGCCCAGCTGATCTTGTGGTCGTTGAGGCGATCGAAGATCGTGCCGTTGGGAGGAGGCGCCTTGCCGATCTGGCTCACATCGGTGGAGATCTGCCCGACCGCCGTCCCCGCCATGAGGAACTTGCGGTTCGGGTAAGTCTGCGCGAGACACGACGAGAAGTACCGGTCGAGCAGCGGGAAGGTCCGCGCGAGCGAGTAGTAGAACGGGATGTCCTTCTTGTTGAAGTAGCCCATCGCGACCGGTCCACTCGCCTTGACAAATCCCTGGTTCTTCCTGTTCTTGCCCAGGGAGATGTGGCTGGCGTTCCAGGTCTGGCTGGGTTCGTGATCGAGCTGGCATGTCGACGGCATGTGAAACGCGCGGATGCGGTTGCCTTTGCCGTCCGGGTTCGTGTTCTTCGGCTTGCCGTGGTCGTCGCGGCGGAAGCCGTCGCCGCGGCCCAGCACACCGAAGTAGTTGTCGTAGGTGTGGTTCTCCATCATGAGCACGACGATGTGCTCGATCTTCGGCAGGGTGTCGGTGCCCTCGGGCCGCGTGCCGTCCGGCCGATCCCCCGGCCGGCGCCGCACCGGCAGGGCCCCGAAGGCCGGGGCGGGCACCATCGACGCCAGCGCGCCACCGGCACCGAGCGCCGCCAGACCGCCGAGCACTTCACGCCTGGAGGGCCGTCCTTGCAGCACGAGCCAGGTTCTACTCGGTCGCCGGCCCGGGCGGCCGGACCATCGGGCGCTCCCGGATCTCCACCAAACCGATCGGGTTTGCCAATGCCTGACCGGAGCGGTCGGGAAAATTTCCGACTCGTTTACTGGTATTTGGGGTGCCGATCGGGTTACGCTCGATCCGTGCTCCACCGGACTCTTCGCCGGGCCCACGGCGCGCCGAGCATCGCCCAAGGTCGCACCCCGCACGAGGTGCAGGACGAGCTCTGTCTGCGCGCGGGGCTTGCCGCCGCTTAGGCGTCCTCCCCGCGTCCCACCCCGCCCGGGGTCGTCGCGCGCACGCTCGCAGTAGGCCCCGGGACCCCCTCCCCTGTCCTACCTGTGAGGTGCACGAGCGTGGCCATCAACCTCGAAGAGCTCAGAGCCCGCCCCCTCGACCCCGAGGTCGACGACGAGCTCGCCAACTTCTCTGCTGCGGTCGAGGGGTACCTCGCGGGCGAGATCGCCGAAGACGTCTTCCGGGTCATGCGTCTGAACCAGGGCATCTACGGACAACGTCAGGGCGGCACCAACCAGATGCTGCGCGTCAAGGTGCCGCACGGCCGGCTCGACGCCGAACAGCTCGAGATGTTCGCCGCCGTCGCGGACCTGTACTCCCGCGGCTGGGGCCACCTCACGACGCGGCAGAACGTGCAGTTCCACTTCGTCCAGCTGGGCGAGACGCCCGAGGCGCTGCGCCTGCTCGCCTCGGTCGGGCTGACGAGCCGCGAGGCGTGCGGCGACACCGTCCGGAACGTCGCCGGGTGCCACCTCGCGGGCGCGTGCCCCTTCGAGGTGCTCGACATCTCGCCGTGGGCGCAGGCCGCGACCAATCTGTTCCTTCGCAACCCGATCGCGCAGCGCCTCCCGCGCAAGTTCAAGATCAACTTCAGCGGCTGCGCCACCGACTGCGGGCAGGCGATGTTCAACGACGTCGGCGTGATCGCGATCTCTCGCGCGCTCCCCGACGGCACCACCGAGCCAGGCTTCCGGGTCTTCCTCGCGGGCGGGCTCGGCGCCAATCCGCACCCGGCGCAGGCGCTCGAGGAGTTCACGTCGCGCGAAGACCTGCTGCCCACGATCGAGGCCGTGCTGCGCACCTTCGATCACTACGGCAACCGCGACAACAAGCTCCGCGCCCGCATGAAGTGGCTGGTCGACACGATGGGCATCGAGGAGCTCCGTGAGCGGATCATCAAGGAGCGCACGTTCCTGCGCGCGTCCGCGACGTGGCCCGGCGGCATTCCGGAGATCGTCGAGGAGCGCGGCGACGCGCCGGCGGGCACCGGCACCACGGTCGCGGCCGACGGCGGAATCCCCGTCGAGCTGACGGGCCTCGACGACGCGAAGCGCTGGGAGCTCGCGAACGTCGTACGCGGGCGCGCGAACGGGACCGTCAGCGCGTATGCACATGCCAAGCTCGGCGACATCACGAGCGACCAGTTCCGCAAGCTCGCCGACATCCAGCGCGAGCTCGGCGTCGAGATCCGCGTCACCAATCGCCAGAACTTCGTGCTGCGCGGGCTCGCCGAGGAGCAGCTCCCGCTGCTCTACGAGCGGCTCGTCGACGCCGACATGCACCGGCCCGGTGCCGAGCTGGCCCGCGACGTCGTAAGCTGCCCCGGCGCCGACACCTGCAACCTCGCGGTCACCCAGTCACGAGGCCTCGCAGCCGACATCGACCAGGCGCTCGAGGAAGCAGGCCTCGCCGAGGTCGGCGGCGTCCGCGTCAACATCTCCGGCTGCACCAACTCGTGCGGGCAGCACCACATCTCCGACATCGGTTTCGTCGGTCTCGAGCGCCGCGCGCACGGACGCTCCGCGCCGGGCTATCAGATGCTGCTCGGCGGACAGAACGGGAACATGGAGGTCACGTTCGGCGAGAAAGCGACCAAGCTGCCGGCCAAGGCTGCGTCGGAAGCCGTCGTGCGCGTCGTCGGCAAGTTCGCCGGTGAGCGCGAAGCCGGCGAGACGTTCGGCGGGTGGCTGGCCCGCTCGGGTGGTGCCACCGCCATCGGCACGACGCTCAAGGATCTCGACGAGTTCCCGACTCCCGAAGACCGCCCCGACTTCTACATCGACTTCGACGAGACCGGTCCGTACGTGGCCGAGACCGGCGAGAGCGAGTGCGCGACATGACGGCCACGGTGAGCGAGGTTCCCGACCTCGGCGAATTGCATGCCATCTCGGAGAGCTTCGAGACGAAGGCCGCGTCGGCTGTCGTCGCATGGGCGTACGACCGGTTCGACGACGGGCTGGTGCTCGCCGCGTCGTTCCAGGACTGCGTGCTGATCGACGTCGTCGCCCGGACTGTTCCCGGCGTCGAGGTCGTCTTCCTCGACACGCAGTATCACTTCGCCGAGACGCTCTGGTACGTGGAGGAGGTGCGCAAGCGCTACGACCTGGATCTCACCGTCGTGGAGCCCGCCGTCCCCCAGGACAACCTCTGGATCACGGATCCGGACGCGTGCTGCAACGCCCGGAAGGTCGAGCCGCTCCAGCGCGCCCTCGAAGGCCGCTTGGCCTGGATGAGCGGGCTCCGGCGCGACGAGTCGCCAGGGCGCGCGAAGACGCCGATCGTGACGTACGACATCGCGCGCGGTCTCGTGAAGATCAACCCGCTCGCCACCTGGACCGACGCGGACGTGCGCGGTTACCAGCGCGATCACGAGCTGCCAGTGCACCCGCTCGCCGAACGCGGCTACGCGTCGATCGGCTGCTGGCCCTGCACGCGCCCGATCGAAGAGGGCGAGGACGCTCGCGCCGGCCGGTGGGCAGGTACCGACAAGACGGAGTGCGGCCTGCACCTTTGAGCCCTCGGGCTCCGGGCCTCCTCTGTCATAGTGGCGGCGTGCCGGTCCACGACGTTGCTGCCACGGGATTCGACAAGGAAGCCGGCCCCTACGACCGCGCCCGGCCGAGCTATCCGGACGACGCCGTGGCCTGGATCGCCGAGAATCTCCGCTTCGAGCCGTCGAGGACCGTCGCCGACGTCGCGGCTGGGACCGGCAAGCTCACGCGCCTGCTCGTGCCGTTCGGCGCGAGCATCGTGGCAGTCGAGCCGATCGACGGCATGCGCGCCGGGCTCCGCCAGAACGTGCCCGAAGTGGTGGCGGTCGCGGGCACTGCCGAGGCACTCCCGTTCGCCGACGAGTCCCTCGACGCGATCACGGTGGCGCAGGCGTTCCACTGGTTCGACGCCGCCGCGGCCCTCCGGGAGTTCGGCCGTGTCCTCGCTCCGCGAGGCCGTCTCGCGCTCGTCTGGAACGCACGCGATCGCACCGCCCCCCTCGTCGACGCGATCTGGTCGATCATGGATCGCGTCGAGCGCGACGCGCCGTGGCGGGCACACGACGAATGGCACGAGTCCGCGTTCGTCGAGACCGGCTTCTTCGGACCGCTGCACGAAGCGACGTTCGCCAACGCGCAGCTGCTCTCGCCCGAGGGAATGGTGGAGCGGGTGCAATCCGTGAGCCACGTCGCCGTCCTGCCCAGGGACGAGCAGGAGAAGGTTCTCGACGAGGTGCGCAGCGTGCTGGCGACACACCCCGACGCCGCGGGCAGATCGGAGCTCACGGTTCCGTACCGGGTCGACGCCTACTGGTGCGAGCGCGCGTGACGAAGAGCGCGCGAGCGCGCATCGCGCTGGCAACGGGGAACCTCGCCGGCTGGGCATCGCGTGCGACCGGGCGCGGCGCGGGGACCCAGATCAGCGGGCGCGCCATGCTCGCGATCGATCCCAGCCTCCTGACGGAGCTCGCCGACACGCGTCGCATCGCGGTCGTCTCCGCCACCAACGGCAAGACCACCACCGCGCATCTGCTCACCGAAGCCCTTCGGGGGTCGGGACAACGCGTCGCGAGCAATCACACCGGCGCGAACATGCCGGCAGGCATCGCCGCGGCGCTCGGGCGTGACGACGCGCCCGTGGCCGTGCTCGAGGTCGACGAGCGATGGGTGCCGCCGGTCGCCGAGGAGATCGACATCGAGCTGCTGGTCCTCGGCAACCTCACGCGTGACCAGCTCGACCGCTTCGGCGAGGTACGCGGCATCGCGCAACGTTGGCGCAAGCTCTGCGAAGCACAGCCGCAGATCGCAATCGTCGCGAACGCCTCCGACCCTCACATCGTCTGGGCCGTCGAACCGGCGAAGTCCGTGATCTGGGTCGCGTTGGGGGCACCGTGGCGTGGCGACGCCGCGACCTGCCCCAGCTGTGCGGCGCTCCTGTCGTGGTCCGCGGATCGCTTCGACTGCGCGGATTGCGGCTTCGCACAGCCCGACACCCCCAACCGGCTCGAAGGCGACGAGCTCGTCCTCGGATCGACGCGGGTCGCGCTGCCGGGATCGCTGCCCGGCCACTGGAACCGCATGAACGCTGCGCTCGCGCTGACGACCGCCATCGAGCACTTCGGCGTGGACGCGCCGGCGGCCGCACGGGCGCTCGCGAGCGTTCGCGTGATCTCCGGCCGCTTCTCGAGCCGCCCGCTCGGCGACGGCCGCGAGGCGAAGATCATCCTGGCCAAGAATCCGGCAGGCTGGACCGAGGTGCTCCGGTGGATCGAAGGCCGCGACACCGCGGTGGTGCTCGCCGTGAACGCGCACGTCGCCGACGGCCGCGATCCCTCGTGGCTCTACGACGTCCCCTACGAGCTGCTGCGAGGCATGCAAGTCGCAGCAAGCGGTGAGCGATCCCTCGACGTCGCGGTTCGACTCGAGTACGGCGGCGTTCCGTGCATCGTCGAGAGCGATCCCCTGCGCGCGGCGCGCAATCTGCGGGGCCGCGATGTCCACGTGATCGCCTCGTACACGCAGTTCACGGCATTGACGAAGCGATCGTGGTGAAGCGGGATTCGTCGGTCCGGATCGGCCTGGTCTTCCCAGATCTCCTGGGGACGTACGGCGACCGGGGCAACGCGCTTGTCCTCGTGGAGCGATGCACGCGCCGGGGAGTTCCCGCGGAGCTGGTGGAGGTGCGCGGCGGGTCTGCCATCCCGGACTCGCTCGACGTGTACCTCTTCGGCGGAGGTGAGGACGACGCGCAGGTCATGGCGTCCGACGGAATGCGAAGGTCGCGCGCGTCCATCCAGCGTGCGCACGACAACGGTGCGGTCGTCTTCGCGGTGTGCGCCGGGTTCCAGCTGCTCGGGGAGACCTACGAGGCCAGCGACGGGTCGGTCCTCGACGGTCTCGGCACCATCGAGATGGACACGCGCTCGGGCGCACCGCGACTGATCGGCGAGGTCGTCGTCGCCCCCGACGAGGCAACCGGCCTGCCCACCTTGACCGGATTCGAGAACCATGGGGGGCGCACGACGCTCGGCAAGTCCGCGCGGCCCCTCGGCTCGGTGATCGTGGGCCACGGCAATGGTGTCGGTGATGTCGACGGTGCAGTGGCCGATCGAATCGTCGGCACGTATCTGCACGGGCCCGCGTTGCCGCGCAACCCTGCGCTCGCCGACTACCTTCTCGAACCGGTCATCGGCGCGGCTGTTCGCGTGCCGCTGGACGACGGGCTCCCGATGGCACTGCGCGCGCAACGCCTCGGGGACGCGATGCTGACGGGAGTCGCTGCGAGAGTGCGCGACTGGAAGGTCAATCGGGGCTGAGCGCCAACTGCGGCGCGCTCAGATGGTCGAGCAAGCGGCACCACAGCAAGACGACCGACATGCCCACCGCGATGCCACCGACGACGTCGAGCGGGTAGTGCCTGCCACTGAGCACGATCGCGACACCGTTGTAGAGCATGATCGCAGCGCAGCCGCCGAGCAGCATCAGCCGCGCCGACTTGGACCGCGTGTAGGGCAGCGCGAGCACGAAGAAGACCGCCACGAGCGCGGCAACCCCCGCTGCCGTCCCCGAGGGGAAGCACGGCGTCGGACGCCACCCCACGGTCTCGCGATCGATGACCGGCTTGAGGACGTACTCGACCATCCACACCGTGCCCGGGATGGCGAGCACGGCTGCAGCGCGCGTCCACTGGCGTTGCACGGCACCCCAGAGGGCCATCGCGGCGATCCCGAACCACACGAATGCGGCGCTGCCGAGCCCGACGCCGACCTTCCAGACCAGCGGTACGGCGTCGCGCGGAGCTTGCAGGTGCACGAGCGGAAGCTCCAGGCGAGTCGGGCCGCTCGTGTTCGCCAGCCACACCGAGAGCCCCACCAGTGTCGCGACACAGACCGCGACGACGACCGTGACGACCGGACGCAAGGAGCGCGGAAGGAGCACGCGCTCAGCGACGGGAGGAGGCGCGGCCAGCTGGGTCATGAACCGGTGCGCGGCTCCGAAGCAGCCACCTCGCGGATGCGCTCGATCTTGTCCTCGCTGTGGTTCGCGTCCGTCCCCTGCACGCGGAGCAGCTCCACACGCGTCGCTTCGGCTTCCGCCTCCGCTCCTGCGTCGGCTCCCGCGATCACGGCGTCGATCCCCTCGGCCATGATCTTCTCCGCCTCGGCCACGAGCGCATCGACCATCTCGGCCTCGGGCACGACACGTACCACGTGGCCCTTGACGAACAGGTGGCCCTTTCCGCGGCCCGCGGCGATGCCGAGGTCCGCCTCGCGCGCCTCACCGGGCCCGTTCACCACGCAGCCCATCACGGCGACCTGCAGGGGGATCTTGCGATCGGCGAGCGCGGCCTGCGCCGCGCCTGCAACCTCGATGACGTCGACCTCGGCGCGTCCGCACGACGGGCACGCGATGAGGTCGAGCCCCTTGCGCTCACGGAGTCCGAGCGACTCGAGCAGCGTGCGACCGGCGCGCGCCTCCTCGACCGGATCAGCGGTCAGCGAGTACCGGATGGTGTCGCCGATCCCCTCCGCGAGCAGCGTGCCGATCCCGGCCGTCGACTTCACGATGCCCGCCGGCGGTGGACCGGCCTCGGTGACGCCGAGGTGCAACGGATGGTCGACGGTCTCGGACAGCATCCGGTACGCGTCGATCATGGTGCGAACGTTGCTCGCCTTGACCGAGATCTTGCAGTCCTCGAAGCCCACCTCCGCGAAATAGCCGAGCTCGCGTTGGGCCGACGCGACGAGCGCCTCCGGCGTCGCTCCGCCGAAGCGCGCGGCGATGTCGGGGTCGAGGCTCCCCGCGTTGACGCCGATCCTGATCGGCAGGCCGCGGTCCTTGGCCTCGCTCGCTACGAGCTTGATCTGCTCGGGCTTGCGGATGTTGCCGGGGTTGAGGCGCAGGCCGTGCACGCCGGCCTCCATCGCCGCGAGCGCGAGCGCGTGCTGGAAGTGGATGTCCGCGATGATCGGCACGGGCGAGCGCGGCACGATCTGCGCCAGGCCCTCGGCCGCCTCCTCCTCGTTGCAGGTGCAGCGGACGATGTCGCAGCCGGCGCCGGCGAGCGCGTAGATCTGGGCGAGTGTTCCTTCGACGTCTGCGGTCTTCGTCGTGGTCATCGACTGCACCGAGATCGGTGCGTCACCGCCCACCGCGACCGACGGTCCGGGCGGGCGGCCCACCAACAGCTTGCGGGTGACCCGCCGCTCGAAGCTCACCGCGCCAGCCTACGACGCAGCCGGAGCGGACCTCAGCCGCCGGCGATCCCGCGAATGTCGAGATACAGCGCAGAAATTCCGAAGACGACGAACACGAGCAACACGGCAGCCGCCACCGGCATGAGCTTCTGGTAGTCGACCTGCACCTTCTGACCCTTGATCCGCGACGCGATCGCCTCGTAGACGGCCACGGCAGCGTGACCACCGTCGAACGGCGGGAGCGGGATGAGGTTCAGCAGCGCGAGGAAGACGTTGATCAGCGCAAGGAGCAGCAGGAGCGCCCAGAAACTTCCGTTCACGATGGAGCCGCCCTCGGCGACGATGCCGACGACTGTGTGCGGACGCTCGTCGCTGGGCAGTGCCTGCTTCGAGTTGGGGTTCTCGACGGTCGTCGAATACTGCTGGATCCCGCTCGGCGAGAAGATCTTGCCGAACGAGTCGAATGTCTGGCGCACGCTGTCGCGCATCCAGACCAGCGCTCCGACGGGCGCCGTGACCGGGTTGTAGTGGAGGTACGCGGAGTCCAGGCCGACGCCGATGCGCGTCGCGCCGTCGACTGTGCGCGGAGTGACGGTCTTCTCGATCTGTTGACCGTCGCGGTCGATCACCAGCTCGACCGGCACACCGCGCTTGTCCTGGAGCGCCGCACGCACGGTCGATTGCGAATCGACCGCTTGCCCGCCGATCGAGAGGATCCGGTCGCCGTTGCGCAGCCCGGCGGCAGCTGCAGGCTCACCCTTGTACACGTAGCCGACTTGTGTCGTGCTGTGCGGTGACGCGCCGAGACCGATGCTCACCGCGTAGAAGAGCACGAGCGCGATGATGAGGTTGACGGTGACACCGGCGAGGATCACCGACAGCTTCTTGCCCGTGGTCGACGCCCGGTACGCACGCGGCTCGTCGTCCGGGTCGACCTCCTCGAGGTTGCTCATCCCGATGATGCGTACGTAGCCACCCGCGACGATCGCCTTGATCCCGTACTCGGTCTCACCTCGGCGGAACGACCAGATGCGCGGTCCGAAACCGACGAAGAACTCGGTGACCTTCATCCCGGCACGCTTGGCCATGATGAAGTGACCGAACTCGTGGAGCATGATCGTGAGGAGCAGCCCCACGATGATCGAGACCGTCACGAGCAACGACGGCCGAAGGATCACAATGAGAGCGAGCGCCACGGCGAGCAGCAGCCCGCCGGTGATCGCCTTGCGTGTCTCGACCTTGGTATCGGTCTCGAGCGGGTCTCGCATCTAGCGGGCTGCTCTCTTCTCGATCGCGTCGATCGCTGCACGGGCGCGAGCTCGTGCGGTTCGGTCTGCCTCGAGCACTCCAACGATGTCGTCGACGTCGTTTGTTCCGGACTGGAGCACCGTATCGACGACTTCAGCAATCTCTAACCATCCGATGCGGCCAGTCAGGAACGCTTCGACAGCCACCTCGTTGGCTCCGCTCAGTGTCGCAGGTGCTCCACCCCCTGCGCGCCCGGCCTCGTACGCCAGGCGGAGGCAGGGGAACGCGTCGAGATCGGGCAGCTCGAAGGTGAGCGAACCCAGTGTCGCCCAGTCGATGGGTCCGAAGGCCTGGCGCAGGCGGTCGGGCGCGCCCAGCGCGAGCCCTATCGGCAGTCGCATGTCGGGGAGCGAGAGCTGAGCGATCGTTGCGCCGTCGGTGAACTCGACCATGCCGTGCACGATCGATTGCGGGTGCACGACCACCTGGATGCGATCGAAGTCGACACCGAACAGCTCGTGCGCCTCGATCACCTCGAGCCCCTTGTTCATGAGCGTCGACGAGTCGATCGTGATCTTCGGACCCATGCTCCAAGTGGGATGCGCGAGCGCGTCCTGCACGGAGACGTCTGCGAGCTGCGCACGGGTCCGACCGCGGAACGGGCCACCGCTTGCCGTGAGCACGACCTTCTCGACCTCGGCCGGCGAGCCCGCGCGCAGCGACTGGTAGACGGCCGAGTGCTCGGAGTCCACGGGGACGATCTCTCCCCCGCCGCGCTCTCGCACACGCGCCACGACCGGTCCGCCCGCGATCAGGCTCTCCTTGTTCGCCAGCGCGAGCCGTTTGCCGTGCTCGAGCGCGGACACCGTCGCCGGGAGCCCGGCGAAACCGACGACCGCGTTGAGGACCACGTCGGCCTCCGGGAGCGCGGCGAGCTCGGCGAGCACCTCGGGGCGGTCCGCGGCGAGGCACACGCGGTCGTCCGGGACCTCGAACTCCTTGGCCTGCGTTGCGAGGTCCTCCGCGGACCGGCCGGCGGCGAGGGCGACGACGTTGTATGCGTCGCGGTGCGCGCGGATGACGTCGAGCGCCTGGGTGCCGATCGAACCCGTCGAGCCGAGCAGGACGACGTTCCGTGGACCGGCCATCGCTACAGCTTCGGCAAGTGAATGATGTTCAGCGCGAGCGCGAGGTAGTAGACGGCCGGCAGGCACAGGAGCATGCCGTCGAACCGGTCGAGCACACCACCGTGACCGGGGAGCAGGGTGCCGAAGTCCTTGATCCCGAGATCGCGCTTGATGAGCGACTCGGTGAGATCGCCGAGTGGCGCGACGATCGCGACGGTCACACCCAGCGCGAACGCGTTGCCGAGGTCCTTCCACGGTGAGCTGAACAGGTGCAGGATCACGACCGCCGCGATGAATGCCGCGACCATCCCGCCGATCAGGCCCTCGACCGTCTTGTTCGGCGAGATCGCCGGCGCGAGGCGCCGCTTCCCGAACTGCGATCCGACGAGGTAGCCGAACACGTCGTACGCGATCACGGGGACGACCACGCCGAGCACGAGGTCGATGCCGACCGAATGGATCAACATGAGACCGGCGAAGGACCCGAGCACGCCCACGTACACGAAGCCGAAGATCGTGGCCGCCATGTTCGGCACGGGGCGGGCGCGCACCACCTCGAAGAGGTACCAGAGCAGGGTGAACACGCAGACCAGCGCCAGCACGAACGGGACTGCGAACTCGCCTCGGTTGTACGCGATGGGCACGATCGCGAACGCGCCCAGGATCCCCAGGATGGACGCCGGCCGGAAGCCGCGCCGCTGCATGCCTTCGTAGAGCTCGAACGTCGCCACGCCGACGATCAATGTTGCGAGCGCTGCTGTCCAACCGCGGCCGAGCCTCAGGCAGACCAGCGCCACCACGCCCATGGCGACCCCGGAGAGCACGCGGACGAGCATGTCCGGGTGCTCGGAGGGCGCTTCCTCGTCGCTCCGCGCCGGGCGGGGCGGGCGCTCGGGGCGGTTCGCGGCGCGGCGGGTCGGGATCTTGCGACGCGCCGCGACCTCGCGGTCGAAGGCATCGTCGTCGTCCTCGGGCGGAGCGCTCATCGCGCCGACCTGGGTGGACTCGTCACCGAGCTCCTCGATCGGCTCGTAGTCGTCCTCGGCCCAGTCGCCGAAACCGGTCCGGAAGCGCGGGCCCGAGGTTGAGGTCGCGGCGGCGTGGGATGTCTCCTCGTCGCCCGTGAGATCCTCGACCTCCGCTTCGGGCAGGATCATCGGCACCTCGCCCGTAGGCGGCTCCGTCCAATGTGGCAACGGCTGTGGCGCGGTCACCTCCGCTTCGGCAGACGTGGTCGCCTCGTCTGCCGCGAGGACCGCGTCTTCCTCGGGCGCGTCGCGCTGCTCTGGCTCGTCGGTGTCAGCGGGCTCGGTTCCGGAATCCCCGAACAACGTTTCTCCTGCCTGCGCGGGCTCGTCCTCGGGATCGCCGAACAAGAGGTCGCCGGGGCGCGTGGGCTCGGTCTCCTCGCCCTCCGATTGCGCGCTCTGCTCGTCGCTCTCGTCGTCGATCTCGATGACCTCGATGTCGTCACCCGCGAGTCGCTCGGCCGAAGCGCTCCAGGTTGGCTGGTCGTCGTCGTCCGGCGTCTTCTCGAGTGTGGCCTGCCGGGCCTCGACGTCGGGCAGCGGCTCGTCCGGTGGACGCGGGAACCGCACCGCAGGGCGCAACGAAGGGTCGGGCCGCGCCGGGACGTCACCGAACCTCGGTCCGCTGTCGCCGCCGCGTCGCTGCGACGCTCCCGATTGGAGTGCGGCCTGCGCTTCCTCCGCACCGATGATCCGCACGCCTTCCGGCGCCGTCCGGTCGCGATCACTCGGCCTGGACGCACCCGCGCGCGGGTCGTCCTCGCTGAAACGATCCTCGCGATCGGTCACGGCATGTCCCTCCGATGGCCCGTGGTCCAGGCTAGACGGGACCCGCCTTTCTCTCCAGGAATGGCTCCCTAGGAGCGAGGTTGGGGCGTATCGCGGTCGTTCGATCGGATACTGCAGCGACGCAGGCCGCAGCCGACCGGAGGGAGGCGCAGGCCGGAGTCGCCATGAAGTCAGACCTCGAGGAGCTCCTGCTCCTTGTGGGTGAGCATGGCGTCGATCTCGCCGACGACGCCGCTCGTCGACTTGTCGAGATCCTTCTCGATCCGCTCGAGCTCGTCCTTCGAGAGATCGCCGGCCTTCTCCAAGGCCTCCAGCTCGTGGCGGGCGTGCCGCCGGACGTTGCGCACCGCGACGCGACCCTCCTCGGCGCGCTGTTTGACCACTTTCACGAGATCCTTGCGCCGCTCCTCGGTGAGCTCGGGGAAGGTGAGCCGTATGACCTGTCCGTCATTGCCCGGATTGATCCCCAAATCGCTCTGCTGGATCGCCTTCTCGATCGCCTTCATCGCCCCCTTGTCGTAGGGCGAGACCACGAGCACGCGCGGCTCGGGCACCGAGAAGCCCGCCAGCTGCTGCAAGGGCGTCTCCGCGCCGTAGTAGTCGACCTTCAGCTTCTCGACGAGTGCGGGCGTCGCGCGGCCCGTGCGCACCGCTCCGAACTCCTCTTGAAGGTGCGTGACAGCCTTTCCCATCTTGTCGCGACAGTCAGCGACGATCTCCGGTGCGGTCGGCACGGTCACTCCTCCTTCGAGCTGACGAGCGTCCCGATCGGCTCACCGACGAGCGCGCGATGGATGTTGCCAGGCGACGAGACGTCGAACACGACGATCGGCAGCTTGTTGTCCATGCAGAACGTGATGGCAGTGGAGTCCATCACCTTGAGGCCGCGGTTGAGGACCTCGAAGTGCGAGACCTCGGACAGCTTGACGGCATCCGGCTCGAGCCGCGGGTCTGCGCTGTACACACCATCGACGCCGGAGTGGGTCCCCTTCAGGATCGCCGATGCGCCGATCTCCGCGGCGCGCAACGCAGCCGTCGTGTCGGTCGTGAAGTAGGGGTTGCCGGTTCCCGCCGCGAAGACGACGACCCGTCCCTTCTCCATGTGCCGCAGCGCGCGGAGCGGTATGTAAGGCTCCGCGACCTGGGCCATGGCGATCGCGGTCTGCACGCGCGTCGCCTGACCGACGCCCTCGAGCGCGTCCTGGAGTGCCAGCGCGTTGATCACGGTGGCGAGCATGCCCATGTAGTCGGCGCGGGCACGGTCCATCCCCCGCGTCGCACCGGACATCCCGCGAAAGATGTTGCCGCCGCCGACGACGATGGCGATCTGGACCCCGAGCTCCTGACGGGCGACGGAGACCTCCTCGGCGATCCGCAACACGGTGGCGGCGTCGATGCCGAAGCCGGTCGTCGTGTCGGCGAAGGCCTCGCCCGACAGCTTCAGCACCACTCTGCTGAACCGGCTCTGCATCACTCCCGCTCCCGTCGGTGCTGACGTACGCCTCGGCCTCGACTAGTCCTCGCCGATCTTCACACGCGCGAACCGGCGCACCTGGCCACCGCCGCGTTCCTCGAGGATCTTCGTGATGCTCTTCTTCGGCTCCTTGACGTATCCCTGCTCGAGGAGCACATGGTCCTTGTAGAAGCCGTTGAGGCGGCCCTGGACGATCTTCTCGATCGCCTGCTCGGGCTTGCCCTCGTTCCTGGTCAGCTCCGTGAGCAGCTCGCGCTCCTTCTCGATGGCGTCTGCCGGGACCTCCTCCCGGCGCACGTATCGGGGAGCAGCGCTCGCGATGTGCAGGGCAATGTCGTGCGCGAGCTCCCGCGCCGCGTCGCTCGACGCGTCGACGTCACCGAGCTCGACGAGCACGCCGATGGTGCCGCGGTCGTTCTGCACGTGCTTGTAACCGTCGAGCAGGCCGTCCGTGGTCTCGAATCGGACCGCCCGCCCCAGCTCGATCCGCTCGCCGAGCTTCGCACCGAGCTGTGTGACGTGCTCGCCGACGGTCGTGCCGTCGAACTTCTGGTCGGCGATCGCGGCGTCGCCCTGCTCCGCGACCTGGCGCGCGAGCGCGGTCGTCGCGTCCTTGAACTCGGCGCCCTTTGCGACGAAGTCGGTCTCGCACGTGAGCTCGAACACCGCTCCGACGTTGCCCTCCACGACCACGTCGACGGCACCCTGGTCGGCAGCCCGCCCGGCGCGCTTCGCCGCACCCGACAAGCCCTTCTTGCGCAGCCAGTCCTTGGCGGCCTCCATGTCGCCGTTGCTCTCGGTGAGGGCCGTCTTGCAGTCCATCATCCCGGCGCCGGTCAGCTTGCGCAGCGCCGAGACATCCTTTGCCGAGAAGTCAGCCATCTGCTTGCTCACCCGTCGTTCCGGCGTCGCCCGCGTCGCCATCCGCTCCGGATTCAGCAGCTCCGGATTCGGCGCCGGCCTTCGCGTCTGCCGCTTTCTGCGCCTTCGACTCGGCCAGGCGCCGCTCCCGCTCGGCTTGCTGCGCGGCCGCCTCGCGCTGCGCCTGAGCCTGCTGCTCGGCACGCCGGCGCTCCTCCTCCGGGTCGAGCGGCTTCGGAGCGACGTCCTCCGCCTTCGTCCCGGGACGCGCGCCCTTCTTCTGAGCGAGGTGCTTGCCCTCCTCGCACGCGTCCGCGATGACCCGCGCGAGCAGGCGAGCGGAGCGGATCGCGTCGTCGTTCCCAGGGATCACGTAGTCGATGACGTCGGGATCACAGTTCGTGTCGACGACGGCCACCACCGGGATGCCGAGACGGTTGGCCTCGGTGACCGCGATGTGCTCCTTCTTCGTATCGATGACGAAGATCGCGCTGGGCAGCTTCTCTAGGTTCCGGATGCCGCCGAGGTTCCGCTCGAGCTTCACGACCTCGCGCTTGACCTTGAGACCTTCCTTCTTGATCATCTGGTCGGTCTCGCCGGTCGCGACCTGACGCTCCATCTCGCGCAGCTTGGCGACACGAGCGTGCACCGTCTGGAAGTTGGTGAGCATCCCGCCGAGCCAGCGGTAGTTCACGTAGGGCATCCCCACGCGCGTCGCTTGGTGCTCGATGGGCTCCTGGGCCTGCTTCTTCGTCCCGACGAAGAGGACCGTCCCGCCGTCCTCGACCGTGGTGCGCACGAAGCGGTAGGCGGTGTCGATGCGCTCGAGGGTCTGCTGGAGGTCGATGACGTAGATGCCGTTGCGCTCCCCGAAGATGAACCGTCGCATCTTGGGGTTCCAACGGCGCGTCTGATGACCGAAATGGACCCCCGCGGCCAGGAGGTCCTTCATGCTGACGACAGCCACGCGTGCTTCCTTCCCTTGGTTGTACCTCCGCCCGTGC
>DATBHZ010000125.1:0-23771 GCA_036557185.1 Acidimicrobiia bacterium
TGCTCCTGCCTCCGGTGCGCGCGGTGCCCAAGCGTTGGTTCATGCGCAAGCGCGCGGTCCGTGCGTCGACTGCCGTCGGGAACCGGGGCGTGGTCGTCGTCCGTTCATGGCGTCGCGACGGGCCCGACTCCGGCGTCCCGCCCGGGCCAGTAGACGCCCACGCTGGCGGAGGCCCGCCCGTCAGATAGGGAGGCGGAGGAGCTCCGGAGCTGCCGGCGCGTCGGCCCGTCGCGCGAACGCGCTCATCGACTCGATGCCGTTCGGTCCGATGATGCTCGAGAAGGCGTTGGCACCGACGGCTTCGAGCGTAGGGTCGTCGCCCACCGCGTTGAGCAACGCACCGAAGAGCCGCTCAGGAAGTGCTCGACCGAGTCCGGCGACGAGCATCACGGTCGCACCCAGATCGCACATCGTGCCTGCGAGATAACCGGCACCCGTCGACACAAGAGTGGTGCCGCCACCGGCCGCGACCGCGTCCACGAGCAGGTGGGTCGGCTCGAGCGCGAGCAGCTCGGTCTCGCCGACGACACGGACTGGCTGCACCGCGTTGCGCAGCCGGCGCGACAGGGCGATGTCGCCCTCGGGGGGCGCGACGGCGATCAGCTCCAGGTCCAGCCGCTCGGCCAGCCCGTTGGCGATGAGCTCGGGCCATCCGTAGACGGCCACGCGCCCTTCGTGGAGGAACGGGATCGCGGTCGCGACCCGCTCCGGCGTGGTGTCCGACCTGAACGCACGCCATGCCTCCCAGGCCGCGTCGCCGGTCTCCGAGCTTCCGAGCACGCGCGCGCACAGCCACCACAGCGGTGCAGACGTCGGATGATGCGCCAACAGCCGCCGACACGCGACGACCAAGCCGGCGGGGTCGTCGTCGAACTGCGCGAGGCAATCGGCTGCTTCGGAGAGCAGCTCTGCACCGTCTTCGTCGGTCCACCGGGCGAGGTACCGCAGTCGCTCGAACGGCTGCATGGGCCCACGGTATCCGCCAAATGGGCAGATCCGACAGCGGCGTGCGATTCGTGCCGCGTGTCGCCGCACCTGGGTGGGAAGCTATCGTCGCGCTGCGGTGCGGCACATCTGCGGGAGGGGCGCACATGGCAGATGAGCACGAAGTGGCACCTGCCGGCTGGTACCCGGATCCTGCAACGCGGTACAGCGAGCGCTTTTGGGACGGCTCCACCTGGACCGACCAGGTGTTCGACCATCACTTCAGCGGACAGGATCCAGAGGGTGCGCCGACGGCCGCGCCACCGCGTCCGCGCGAGAGGGAGCTCCCGGAGGTCAAGGCCCCGCGCCGTCCGATGCCGGTGCAGCGCTGGTTCCTCCCAGCCTGCATCGCTGTCGTGTGCATCGGCATCCTGGGTGCCGCCGGCTATGTCGGCCTCCGGCACTTCCGGCATCACGCAGTGGCCCCTGTGGCCGGTACCGGCCGACGTGCCCGCGTGAGGCGCGCTGAGGAATCGGTGATCCCGTCGACGCTTCCCACGACCACAACCACGACGTTGCCGATTACCGGTACGAGCGCAGCTGACGCGAGCTCCGCGGCGGCCAACTCGCGGACTGTCGTGTCTACAACGCGAGTTCCGAAAGACAGCACCTGCGGACGCACCGCGAAGCGCGCCGGCACCGAGAGCCTGCTCTGCACGACGAGTCCCAAAGCCCACGCGAAGGGCAGTCGAGGGCGCTGACCCCACCTGAACGGTTGCGCCGAGCGGCCAACGGGTTACCCATGTCTGGCAGGCGAGTGCAAACGCCCACGACGCTTCACGAGGGTCTTGGGACCACCTGGTAGACATCGGGCAGGGCGACGACGGCGTTCGCGACCCGTTCGGGATTGACGCCGTGCGACACCCACACATCGAACTGCGCGGGCAGGAGTGCAGCCGGCGGCGTTATTGACGGCGGGAGCTTCAGGCAATCCCTGACCTCGCCTGGGGTGACCTGGAAGAGTCGCACCCGGTCGACGGACTTCTGACGCGCGAGCCGCGTACGCAGTTTGGCGAGGCGTTCGCGGGAGAGACCAACCTTCGCGAAAACGACCAAGCCTGCACCTGCGCCCTCGACAGCGGAGCAACCCGGCCTCGCCACAGGGAAGGGTGCGGCAGTGCCACCACCTGGCGGCGTGCAGGGGTCGATGCGCCATCTGCCGTTCTCGTACCGATAGACGGACCAGCCTTGCGAGCCGTGCGCGCCCTTGACGCCCCGCGCCGTCCCCTTCCACTGCAGGTTCGCCTCGCCGGTGCCGTTCCGCACGTTCCGCACGTTGACCGCGATGCTTACGTTGTCCAACGAAGGACCGCGAGCATGCTCGGTCGCCTGTTTGAACCCGGCGTCCAACTGGCTCCCGAACTCGCGCCGGCACACCTTGCTGATGTCGGAGGCGTTCAGAGACGGTCCGCCCTCCATCAGGAGAGGCCGGTTCATCGCGCGGACAGCTGCGACAAGTCCCGCGGCAGTGTTCCGCTGCTTCGCGGCCGCGCTGTGTGAGCTGGTGCATCCAGTTGCTATGACCAGGACAGCAAGCACTGTTGTCCCCACACTTCGCATCAGCGGCGCGGCGGCAGGGTCGTGGTTGTCGTCGAGGGCAGGAGGCCGTTCGACGAGGTGTCATTGCACGGTTGGTTTGCCGGGGGCGCTGTCGCGCAGCTCGTCGAGCTGTGCCCTGATGAGCAGGCCGCGACGAGCGGGGTCGCGAGGGCCACTGACGCGATAGCCAAAATAGTGCGGAGCAGCCGGCCCATGTTCAGAGCCTACGGCCCGTCATCCGATCTTGTCGCCCCGGCCGGAGGTCGACCACCTCAGGCGACGCGGGGCTCTTTCGGCAGGCCGAGGACGCGCTCGCCGAGAATGTTCTTCATGATCTCATCGGTGCCGCCGGCGACGCGCATTCCCGGAATCCCGAGGATGAACTCCGACCAGGCATAGGTGCCCCACTCGCCGGAATCGGCAACGAGACGCGGACCGAGCATGTCGGCAAGAAGCTGCGCGAGGCGTGTGGAGTTCTGCGTGAGTGAGAGCTTGCCAATCGACATCTCCGGGCCCGGCAGCTGACCGGCCCGGATCTTCGCAGTCGCGCGCAGCGTGTTGAATCGTGACGCCGACATTCGGATGTAGGCATCGGCGAGACCCTGGCGCACGATCGGGTCGTTCTCGACACCCAGATACCGCGCCAGCTCGATCACGCGGGTGAGGCTCATGTTGCCGAGCCCGGCGCCACCTCCTCCGATGGCCGCGCGCTCGTTCATCAGGGTGGTGAGGGCGACCGTCCAACCTTCGTCGACGTCGCCCAGCCGGTGCGTGTCCGGCACGCGCACCTCGGTGAAGAACACCTCGTTGAACGAGGCGCCTCCCGTCATCTGGCGGAGCGGACGCACCTCGATGCCGGGCGCGTGCATGTCGACGAGGAACATCGTGAGGCCCTTGTGCTTGGGCTTGTCCGGCGACGTCCGCGTGATGATCTCGCCGATGTCGGAGTACTGAGCACCGGACGTCCAGACCTTTTGCCCGGTCAGCACCCACTCGTCGCCGTCGCGCATGGCGCGCGTCTGGATGCCCGCGAGATCGGAGCCCGCAATGGGCTCCGAGAACAGCTGGCAGCCGATGATGTCGCCCCGGTACATGTTCTTCAGATACGCGTCCTTCACCTCGGGAATGGCGTGGGCGAGGATCGTGGGTGCGACCATGCCGAGCCCGATACCGAACGCGGTCTGCGGCGGAATGCTGTAGCCGGCGGCGATCTCGCGGTAGACGCGGCCGTACTCGCGTGGGAGCGAGCGACCGCCGTACTCGGTCGGCCCGTCGATCCAGCCGAACCCGGCGTCGAACTCCTTGGCCTTCCAAGCTTGCGCTGCCGCTACCTCGGCGCGCTCCTGGGCCTCATCCTTCTCTTCGAGCACGCCGACCCGGTCCGAGCCTTTGCCCCACTTGAAGTTCTCCTGGCGGCGCTCGTCGGCGTTGGCGTCGAGGAACCCGCGGGCATCGCCGGCAAATTCCTCGATCGTGGGTGTCGCAGCTGCAGTGTCGTGAGCCATGCGCCGCATCGTAACCACGCAGACGCCAACGCCTAAGGTGCGCGGAGTGGACGAGCGCGTCGACCCTCTCGGTCCGCCTCCCGCGCTCGCGACGGCGGGCACGGCCGCAAACGCCCGGCTCGCGGCATTCCTGTCGAGCGAGATCGATCGCTGGTCCGGCCCGATGCCCGATGTCGCAGACGCCGTGCGGTCCCTGCAGGACCTGATCGGTGCCGGGGGCAAGCGACTGCGCCCCGCTTTCTGTTTCTGGGCCTACGTGGGCGCCGGCGGTGCCCCTGACGACCGGATCATCGCCGATACCGGTGCTGCCCTCGAGCTGCTCCACACGATGGCGCTCGTCCACGACGACGTCATGGACGGCTCCGACCGCCGCCGCGGCGTACCGACGGTGCACCGGACGTTCATCGAGCGTCATGCAACCGGAGGTTGGCAGGGTGACGGCCGACGATTCGGCGAGGGCGCGGCGATCCTCGTCGGTGACTTCGCGTTCGTGTACTCCGACATGCTGATGGCCGACGCGGAGCCTCGGGCCCGCGCCGTCTTCGACGAGCTGCGCGTCGAGCTGTGCGTCGGCCAGTTCCTCGATCTCGTCGGTACCGCGAGCAGGCAACGCGACCCGGGCCTCGCACAGACCATCGAGCGGTACAAGTCCGGCAAGTACACGGTCGAGCGGCCGCTCCACCTGGGCGCGGCGCTGGCGGGCCGCCTCGAGGAGCTCGAGCAGCCACTGAGCGCCGTCGGGATCCCGCTGGGCGAGGCGTTCCAGATGCGCGACGACCTCCTCGGGATCTTCGGGGACGAATCCGTGACCGGGAAGCCCGTCGGTGACGACTTGCGCCAAGGAAAGTTGACGCCACTGATCGCAGCCGCCGACGCGAGTATCGACGGCAAGGTGGACCGCGCGCTCTTCGAGCGGATCGGAGCGGACGACCTCTCGCAACAGGAGCTGGCGGCGTTGCGCGAGCTGCTCGTCGCGTGCGGCGCGGTCGACGAGGTCGAGGATCAGATCCGGTCTCGGGTTGCCCAATGTCTCGCGGCGCTCGACGCCGTCGCGCTCACCGCCGAGGCGCGTGAGGCGCTCGGGGCGCTGGCGAGCTACGCGGCGTGGCGCGACCGCTGACGGCGCCCGTACCGGCCCATCGAGCGGGCGCGAGGCCAAGAATCGGGACGATCCGCCGGTAGGCTCGCGGCCACGATGGAGCAGCGGATCGGACAGCACGGATCCCCGGGTTCACCGGCGATCGAGGTGCGAGGGCTCGTCAAGCGCTACGACGGCCGTGCCGCTGTCGACGGGATCTCCCTGGGCGTCGCGCGCGGCCAGGTGTTCGGGCTGTTGGGGCCGAACGGGGCCGGCAAGACGACCACGGTCGAAACGCTCGAGGGCTACCGCACAGCCGATTGCGGCAGCGTGCGCGTCCTCGGCCTCGATCCGATCGCCGACGGCGCCGCGCTGCGGCCGCGCATCGGGGTCATGCTCCAGGAGGGCGGCCTGTATCCGGGCGTGCGGCCGCTCGAGGCGCTCCGCCTTTTCGCCGGCTTCTACGACGACCCCGACGACCCGCAGCGTCTCCTCGAGCTGGTCCGGCTGCGCGACGTCGAGCGCACGTACGTGCGGCGCCTCTCCGGTGGGCAGTGCCAGCGCCTGTCGCTGGCGCTTGCGCTCGTCGGCCGGCCCGAGCTCGTGTTCCTCGACGAGCCGACGGCAGGGATGGATCCCCACGCGCGTGCGACGACCTGGCAGCTCATCCGCGAGCTCCGTGACGCGGGCGTGACGGTCGTGCTCACGACCCACCACATGGACGAAGCAGAGCATCTGTGCGACCGGCTCGCGATTCTCGACCGTGGGCGGATCGTGCTCGAGGGAACCCCAGCCGAGATCACGCGCGCGGGCGCCAACGGCGACCTCCGCTTCACCACGGCACCGGGCGTCGACCTCGCGGCCCTTGCTGCTGCGCTCGACCTCCCGACGACGGCGCTCTCCGAGACGCAGCCGGGGAGCTACGCGATCCACACCGCGGCCACGCCAGAGCTCATCGCCACGCTCACGGTCTGGATGCGCGACAAGGGGTACTCGCTCGACGAGCTGCGGACGGGCCGCGCGACGCTCGAAGAGGTGTTCCTGGAGCTCACGCGGGAGCGCGACGAATGAGCAGCACGACACGCGCCATCGCCGCGCAGACCCGGGTCGAGATGATGATGACGTTGCGGCGCGGCGAGAGCCTGCTTGTCACGCTCGGGATCCCACTCGGCATCCTCGTCTTCTTCTCGAAGGTCGACGCGGTGAAGGTCACCACCGGCGACCCGATCGACTTCCTCGTGCCGGGCGTGCTGGCGCTCGCCGTGATGTCGACCGCGATGGTCAGCCTCGGCATCGCCACCGGCTTCGAGCGCCGCTATGGGGTGCTCAAGCGTCTGGGCTCGACGCCTCTTACACGCACCGGCCTGCTCATGGCGAAGACCATCAACGTCCTCGCTATCGAGGTGCTCCAGACCATCCTGATCGTGGTCGTCGGCATCGCGCTGGGCTGGAACCCGACCGGCGGCCTCGTCGTCGCGATCGCGCTGCTGCTCGTGGGCACCGTCGCCTTCGCGGGCATCGGCATGCTCATGGCCGGCACCCTCCGTGCAGAGGCGAACCTCGCGGCGGCGAACGGCCTGTTCCTCGTGCTGCTGTTCCTCGGAGGCATGGCCTACCCGCTCGACAAGCTCCCGCACTCCCTCGAAGTCATCGCCAAGGCGCTGCCCGCCGCAGCACTCGCCGAGACGGTCCGGGGCGCGCTCGCGGATCCCATGCACGTCCCCGGCAACGAGCTCGTCGTGCTGTTCGTCTGGACGGTCGCGGCTGCGCTGCTCGCGGGCCGTTACTTCCGCTGGGAGGAGTAGCCCTCAGGCGGAAGCGAGGAGGCGGCGCACCTCGCTGTCGAACCGTGCCGCGCTCGGTGCGCCGAAATAGCGGGCGATGATCGTGCCCTGGCGACCGATGAAGATCGTCTGCGGCAGTGCGCGTACCCCGTAGGCCTTCCCGACCGGGTCGCCCTCGCCGCCGTCCGCCAGGATCCAGTTCGCGTGCTGTTGCTTCGCGAATGCCCGCGCATCGCTGGTGAGATCGTCGAACGTGATCCCGACGATGTGCAGGCCTTGCGCGCGGTACTTCGTGGTCGCGTTCTTGAACGTCGCGAACTCGTTGCGACACGGGAAGCAGTACGACGCCCAGAAGTTCACGACCACGGGCTGCCCGCGGAGCTGAGCGAGGCTGACCCTCCCTCCGTGCAGCCCGTCGAGATCGAACAGCGGCGCCTTGGAGCCGACGCTCGCGACGCCCGCCGCCGTCGCGACCGAGGGGTCGAGCGTGGTGGTCGGCGTGGCGCGCGAATCGCTGCCCTTGTTCGTGAGGACGGCGGCGACTGCGACCACTACCACGACGGCCAGGCCGACCAGTGCGACGAGGCCCAGCCGTACGGCGCCCCGCTCAGATGCTGCGGACCAGCGTGTCGACGGCAATGACCGCGAAGAGCAACGCGAGATACGTGTTCGAGAACATGAAGAACCGGATCGCGCGCTGCGCAGTGGGATCGGCATGGAGCCGAACCGCCTGCACGACGAACACGATGCCGAGGATCCCGGCAGCCACGCCGTAGATCCAGCCGAGCGACGACACGCCGACGAGCGCGAGCGATGCCGCCAGCACCAGGACGGAATAGGCGACGATCTGACGCGCAGCCGACGCAGTCCCCTTGACGACGGGCAGCATCGGGATCCCGGCTGCTGCGTAGTCCTCCCGGTACCGCACGGAGAGCGCCCAGAAGTGCGGAGGCGTCCACAAGAAGACGATGGCGAACATCACCCAGGCGGGCGCGGCGAGCGATCCCGTCACCGCGGCCCAGCCAACGAGCACCGGCACTGCGCCCGCAGCTCCGCCGATCACGATGTTCTGCGTGCTCCGAGGCTTCAGCCAGATCGTGTAGACGAAGACGTAGAACAGCATGGCGCTGACGGCCAGCGTGGCCGAGAGCAGGTTGACGGTGGCGAAGAGCCATGCGAACGCCCCTGCTTCGAGGCAGAGGCCGAACACGAGCGCAGCAGTGGGTGACACGTCGCCGTGGGGGAGCGGCCGGGCGTGCGTGCGCCGCATGATCTGGTCCCGGTCACGCTCGATCCAGCAGTTGATCGTGTTGGCGCCGCCCGCGGCCATCGCGCCGCCGAGGAGGACGCTCAAGATCAGCGTGATGCGCGGGAGGCCGTCCTCCGCGAGGATCATGGCGGGCACGGTCGTCACGAGCAGGAGCTCGATGACGCGTGGCTTGGTGAGCAGGAAGAACGCCTTGGCCGTGCCTCGTACCCGCTCCGCACGAGAGGGAGCCGAACCGGTGATCGGTGGCGCCGGTTGCACCGGCGGGGCCGGACGCGCGAAGTCGTCGGGGAGAGCGGCCATCGCGTTCGACGGTAGCAGGGCAGTTCGAAGCCGAACGAAGCACGCCCCGGGCGTTTACCTCCACTGACCAAGGCGACGCGCGGTTCTGTAGCCTTGGGCTTCATGGCCGAACCAGCGCTGCGCCCGGCCGCCCTCCCCGATGCCAAGCAATCGGTGCGCATGACGGCAGACCGCATCCTCGTGCACCCGTCCGAGGAGATCGGCGAGCGCAAGTCGCGGTCGGGGATCCTCATCCCGGCTACGGCCAACGTCGACCGGCGACTCGTGTGGGCGGAGGTCGTCCAGGTGGGGCCCACGGTCCGAAACGTCGAGACGGGCGATCAAGTGCTGTTCGCCCCGGACTCGGGCTACGAGGTCGAAATCCGCGGCGACGAGTACATCATCCTGCGTGAGCGCGACGTGCATGCCGTCGCGTGCGATCGCCCCTCGGGGCAGACAGGGCTGTACCTCTAGCGATCCCGCGGCCTCGCACGTCGCCCGCGCGAAGCTTCGCCCATGGATGTCAGAGTCGACGGGAAGGTCGCGCTCGTGACGGGCGCGTCGCGCGGGATCGGGCTTGCGATCGCCACGGAGCTCGCGACGAGTGGTGCGCGTGTGATGCTGTCGTCACGCAAGGCCGAGGTACTCGAGGCCGCGAGCGGCGCAATCGACGGAGACACCCACTGGTTCGCAGCGCACGCGGGCGACCCTGCCGCAGCTGCTGATTGCGTCGCGGCCACCGTCGACCAGTTCGGCGGCCTCGACATCTTGGTCAACAACGCCGCCACCAACCCGTACATGGGCCCCACGATCGACACGGACGTTCCCCGCTTCGACAAGACGGTCGAGGTGAACCTCCACGGCCCGCTCGTGTGGACGCACGAGGCGTGGCACCGCGCGATGCGCGATCACGGGGGCAGCGTGATCAACGTCGCGTCGGTCGGCGGGATGAGCGTGGAGACATCGATCGGCGTGTACAACATGACGAAGGCGGGTCTCCTCCACCTCACGCGCACGTTGGCAGCAGAGCTCGCGCCTGGCGTGCGCGTGAACGCGATCGCGCCGGGGCTGGTCAAGACCGACATGGCGCGCGCTCTCTGGGAGCCGAACGAGGCAGCCATGGCGCGCGCTGTGCCGCTCGGGCGCCTCGGCGAGCCCGTCGACATCGCCGGAGCCGCGGTGTTCCTGAGCTCCGATGCGGCATCGTGGATCACCGGCACCACGATCATCGTCGACGGGGGGATGATCCTGCGCGCGTGAGGGCGAGAGCCTCAGTCGCGCTCCCAGGCGATCCCCTTGCGATGCCGTTGCGCGAGCTCCGCGTACGCGGGCGGGTTGGCGTCCACCCAGAACTCGCCGGGTGATCCAGCGACGGGCCGCTTCACCACCGCGGGAGCGCCCGCCGCGAGCATGCCCTCCGGTACGGTCATCCCGGCCGCGACCACCGAGCCGGCAGCGATCAGCGCGCGCCGGCCGATCTCTGCTCCGTCGAGCACGACGGCACCATTCGCAACGAGGCACTCGACACCGAGCATCGCACCGTGGACGACGCAGTTGTGCGCGACGGTCGCACCCGCACCGACCTCGGTCGTGAGGCCGGGCGGACCATGGAGCACGGCGCCATCCTGGACGTTCGCGCCGCGCCGCACGACGACGGGGGAGTAGTCGGCGCGGAGCACGGCGCCGTACCAAACCGACGCCCCGGCCTCCACGATCACGTCACCCACGAGCGTCGCCGTCGGGGCGATGAACGCCGTCGAGTGCACGTTCGGCGTCAGGCCTTCGAAGGAGTACAGGGGCATGGCGGCATCCTCCCGCTCAGAGGAAGGAACGCGCCACACCGAGCGAGCGACGGGCGCCCGCTCCTGTCGTGGTGAGATTCGGCGCCTCCTCCGGCCGCAGGCGCTGGACGAAGACGCGGCAGTACTCGCTCGCGGGCCCCACGATCCGATCCGACGCCGTCTCGGGACCGTAGGTCCAGGACGCGCCGGAGGGCAGCGAGAGCTCGACGCGCAGTGGCTCCGCCGGCGCTTCGACCCCTGCAACCGAATACGCATACGGAAGTGCGCGCGTCCCGATCCACGCGACGTGGCGAAGCCTGTCCGTGTCCGCGAACGGCGCGTCGAGCGCCGCGTGCACGTCGAGGCTGTGCGCCCAGGCCTCCATGAGTCGCGCGACCACGAACGACGTGGAGCGCATCCCGAGACCCCACGGCACACGGCCGTCCGGATCGAGTGAGCGCAGGACCTCGCGCTCGCGCGCTTGGGTCTCTTGCCACCACGCGAGCACGTCGAGGCCGGCGAGCCGCCGTCCCTTGAGCACGCCGGCGAACGTCAGGTCCTCGGGCGATGCGCACTGCGCGCTGAAAGCGGTGAGCGACCGTGGCCCGTCGAGACACGTATCGATCGCGAGCTCGTCCGTGTCAGCAAGGTGCGCAATCGTGTCGCGCACGTCCCAACTCCAGGCCGGGGTCGGCCGGAACCAGTCGTCCCGATCGAGCGTCTCGAGGACGTCGGTGAGGAGCGCTTGCTCGGCTTCGAGGTCACCGAGCAGCTCCGACATGGTGTCGGTCGGCATGGTCAGGCCGAGCGGGCCACCCGGGTCGGCCCGAACCGGACAGGGACCTCGGACGGGTGGAGCACCGGTGCCGGGGCGTGCTCGAGCCGGGTCTCCAGGTACTCGGCGATCATCTCGTAGAGCGTGTCGCCGACCATCTTGCGGAGCTCTGCCTCCATGCTGAGGTAGACGGGCTCGCTCCCGACGAAGGCCTCCTTCGCCTCCGTGCACCACCACGCGAATTCTTCGCCACCATCGCCCCAGCCGTGTCGCGCGAATTCGGTGAGGCGGTGGTGGATGATGTCGTCGCCAGCGTCCTCGTCGTACTCCTCGATGTTGCGGAGCGGAAGCTGCCAGCACACCTCGGGCTTCACGTCGCTGTGGTGCTGGCCGGTTCGCATCGCGTGTTGGTGCAGCGCGCAGCCGGGGCCGTTCCCGAACCCGGGCCGATTGAGGAAGATGCACGCGCCGTCGGCGAGCCGCGTCCGCCAGTCGTCTTTCCCGGTCTTGACCCAGACGCCCTTCTTGAGGGCCCGCCGTTTGAACTGCCATTCGTCGTCGCTCAGCTTCTTCGCCACGCGCTCGACGAGCTCACGGTCCTTCTTGCCGGACGCGTGCGCGCCGTAGGAGCAGCAGCCCTGCTCCATCTCGGGTGCGGGCTCGGTGAGGACGCCCTGGCACCCGGAGCCGTAGATGCAGGTCCAGTGCGAGGAGAGGAACGTGACATCGACGTGCCACACGTGCTTCTTGCGCTTCGGGTCCTGGAACACGACCCACTCGCGGAGCGGCCCTTGGGTCGGCGCGGCTGGCATGGCGTGTCTCCCGGGTGTCGTCGTGTGAACGCTCCCACCGAATGTAGCGGGCTCCGTCGGTACGATCGTGCCATCGACGCGATCGACGCGCTCCTCGCGGAGCTCCAGAGGGGTCTGGGAAGCGACCGAGCGCGCGCCGAACCGCTCGAGCTCGCGTTGTACGACCGCGACGCCGGCACCGCGCGCGGGCAAGCCGTCGCGGTCTGCTTCCCGCGGTCGACCACCGAGGTCGCACACGCAGTGCGCAGCGCCGCGCGTTTCGATGTCCCGTTCGTGGTGCGGGGGAGTGGCACCGGGCTCGCCGGGGGAGCGACGCCCGTCGGCGACCCCCTCGTCATCGTGATGACGCAGATGAACCGGATCCGCTCGGTCGACGCCGAGCGGTGCGTCGCGTGGGTCGAACCTGGCGTGCTCAACCTCGATCTCTCACGCGAGATCGCACACCTCGGATTGCACTACGCCCCAGACCCGTCGTCTCAGCAGGCGTGCACGATCGGCGGGAACGTCGGGACGAACGCGGGCGGCCCGCACTGCCTCGCGGACGGCGTGACCTCGGCACACGTGCTCGCGGTGGAGGTGGTGCTCGGCGACGGCTCGGTCACGACGCTCGGAGGGCTCGAGCCCGATCTGCCCGGCTACGACCTCCGGGGCTGCTTCGTCGGCAGCGAAGGCACCATGGGGATCGCGACCGCGATTGCCGTGCGCCTCACCCCTGATCCCCCTGCGGTACGCACGATGCTCCTCGCCTTCCGCACGATCAGTGCGGCTGCCGCCGCGGTGAGCGCGATCATCGGCGCCGGAATGCTCCCGGCCGCGCTGGAGATGATGGACGCGCGCATCACCGCGGCCGTCGAGGACTTCATCGGCGCTGGGTTCCCGCGCGACGCGGGTGCTGTGCTGCTCGCCGAGGTGGACGGCCTGCCGAATGGTGTCGATGCCGCGGTGCGCGCAATCGAGGTGCTCGGCCGTGATCACGGCGCATACCTGGTGCGGGTCGCGGCCGACGGGCAGGAACGCGCACTCCTCTGGAAGGGACGCAAGTCTGCCTTCGGCGCGGTCGCCCGCCTCGCGCCCGACTACTACCTGCACGACGCGGTCGTACCGCGCACGAAGCTCGTCGAGGTGCTCGAACAGGTCGACACGATCGCGCAGGCCCAGTCCTTGGCCGTCATGAACGTCTTCCACGCGGGGGACGGCAACCTGCACCCGTTGCTGCTGTTCGATGCTCGGGAGCCCGGGATCTGGGAGCGCGTCTACGCGGCCGGCGACGCGATCGCCCGCACGTGCATCGCCGCCGGTGGCGTGCTCAGCGGCGAGCACGGGATCGGGCTCGAGAAGCGCGACCTCATGCCGCTCATGTTCGACCCCGATGATCTCGACATCCAGGCGCGGTTGCGTGACGCCTTCGATCCCAGCGGACGCGCGAACCCCGCCAAGGTCCTGCCGAGTGGGAGCCGGTGCGGCGACCTGCAACGCATCCCCGCGGGAGCGTGGATATGACGGACACCGCGGCTTCGGAGGTCTGCGCTGCGATTCGTGGTGCCACCGCGGTACACGTGGTCGGCGCGGGCACGCACGACGAGATCGGCGGGCGCGTCGACGCCAGGACGGAGGTCCGGGCGGCCTCGGGGATCGTCCGGTTCGAGCCGGCGGACATGACCGTCCGCGTGCGCGCAGGGACACCCGTCCGCGAGCTCGAGGCCGCGCTCGCGGAACGCGGGCAGGAATGCGTCCTCGATCCGCGGAGCCCGGACGCCACTGTTGGGGGTGTTCTCGCGACCGGTCTTTCGGGTTGGAGGCGGCTGCGGCACGGCCCGGTGCGCGATGTGGTGCTCGAAGTGCGCTTCGCGACGGGCGACGGCCGCGTCGTGCGCGGTGGCGGCCCGACCGTCAAGAACGTCACGGGGTACGACATCCCGCGCCTCATGGTCGGGTCGATGGGAACGCTCGGCGTCCTGCTCGACGTGACGCTGCGGACCCGTCCTCTTGCCGAGGCGACGGCATGGGCCGCGGTCTACGGCACCGTCGACGAGGTCCCCGCGGCGTTGTACCGGCCGTCGTGCGTCGCTTCGGACGGCGGTGCCACGCACGTGCTGCTCGAGGGCGACGCGCGCGACGTCGACGAGCAGCAGCGCGCCGCCGGGTTGCGCGTGAGCGACCCGCCGCGGCTCCCCGAAGGGCGGCACCGGGGGAGAGCCTCGGTCGCTCCCGGGAACGTCCCCGCGCTCCGCGCTCGCCTGCGCGAGATCCCCGTTCGGTGGCTTGCCGAGGTCGGTGTCGGCACCGTGCACGTCGGCGCCGACCGGCCGGAGGACCTCGCGAGCGCCCGAGCGGCAGCAGAGCGCCTCGGAGGCTGGATGCTGCGCGAGCACGGCGCGCCGGACCTGGATCCCTTCGGTATCGCCCTGCCGAACGCGGGGATCATGGCGCGCATCAAGGCCGCGCTCGATCCTGACGGACGCCTGAACCCGGACCGCCTCCCACTGAACCCCGCGAGCGAGGCCGCATAGCGTGGCCGCGGCACCGCTGTTGCTCGACGAATCGGAGCTCACGGCGTGTGTTGCGTGCGGCCTCTGCCTCCCGCACTGCCCGACGTACCGGGTCACCGGTCTGGAGATCGCGTCGCCACGCGGCCGGATCGCGGCCATGCAGGCGGTCCAGCTCGGCGGGCGGGCAATCGATCGAGAGTTCGTCGCCGCGATGGATGCCTGCGTCCAGTGCCGCGGGTGTGAGACGGCGTGCCCATCGTCCGTGCCGTTCGGCCGGTTGATGGAGGGGGCGAAGACAGCCATCGCGCCACGGAGATCGTGGCTCCGCCGCGCGGTTGAGCGCGTCGCATTGAGCTGGGTTCTCCCGCGGCACAAGCTGCTCCGCGCGACTACATGGGTGCTCTACGCGGCGCAGCGCCTCCGGGTCCTGCCGCGTCGCGCCGGCGTACCGCTGCTCCGAGCACGGGCGCTCCGGCTCCGCCTGCACGGCGCAGCTGCCCCATCCGCCTGGCTGTTCACCGGCTGCGTGATGGATGCATGGCAGCGCGACGTGCATGCCGACGCGATGCGCGTGATGCAGGCGTGCGGTGCGGCAGTCGGACTCCCAGGCCGGGGCGGGGACTGCTGCGGCGCGCTGCATGCGCACGCGGGACGTGAGCGCGACGCGCGCGCTCTCGCACGCAATGTCATCGCGTCGATGCCCGGCGACGCTCCGATCGTCGTCGACAGCGCCGGGTGCGGCGCGGCGATGCGCGAGTACGGAGCGCTGCTCGGGACGCCCGAGGCCCGGGCGTTCTCGGGCCGGGTCCGTGACTTCGCGGAGTGGGTAGTCCAGCAGGGCGTACCGCCGATGCGACGGTCGGAGCGACTCGTCGTGATCCAGGATCCGTGCCATCTCAGGAACGTGCAGCGCGTCGAGCGGCATGTCCGGACGCTCCTCGCGCCGGCATACGAGCTGCGGGAGACGGCCGACGACGGTCTGTGCTGTGGTGCGGGCGGCGCGTACTCGGTGACGGAACCCGGCCTCTCTGCCAAGATGCGGGCTCGCAAGGTCGACGCGATCCGGGCGGCAGCGGGTGCCGGCCGCCCGTACGTCGTCGCCTCGCCGAATCCCGGGTGCGCCATGCACCTCGGCGCTGCCGGTCTGACGACGCGCCACCCGGCCCAGCTCGTTGCCGACGTCCTGGAGGATCCATCGTGAGTGACCTCGAGCAGATCGCCGACCGGCTCCGCTCGATCGAGGAAGAGCTGCGTGACGCCGCATACGAGAGCTTGCGCGAAGCCTCGAACGGCGACGAGCAGGCTGCAGCCGACGAGAAGCGCCTGCTCCAGGCGCGCCGGGCGATTGCCCGCGCGATCGGAGCGCTCAGTCCGGAGACAGTCGAGGAGCTCTGATCGACTCGTTCAGAGAGCCGTGAGACTGCACGGGGTGACGGCTCACTTGAAGAGCGCGCGGTTGGCTTCGGCTTCGGCGATGAGCTCGTCGGCGTCCGTGCGGAGCAGGAAGCCCGCGGTGACTGCCTTGTTGGCGGACTTGCGGAACCGAGCGACGTAGTTGTCCGCGTTTCCGTAGAGCTGGACGAGCTTGGCGTGGTCGAAGGGCGTCGTTCGGCCGAAGAGGAGGCACGTGCCTTCGGCAGTCTTTGCAACGTCCGCGCCCGTCGTCCCGGCGGGCGGTTCACCCGTCAGCGTGGCGGTGGGCACGTCGAGCATCGGATTGCGGACGCCGCCCAGCGCATTGCCGTTCGAGTCGCGCGCGATCGACACTCCATTGCCCGCCCGAACGATGTGGAGGCGCGTCGCGGTGGGTGGCGGATCGCCGCCTCCTGCCCATTGGACGAAGTGGCGCAGGCCGGCCTGGATCACCTCGTGTTGCGGGCCGGTGTTGATCGGCGTGGTGCAACCGAGGAAGGAGCCGACACTCGGGTCGCGTGGCCCGCCGATGACGGCGCGTATCAGATGCGCGTCGGCGTGCGAGGTGCCGGCCACCTCCCAAGTGTGGACGGTCTTGGTATCGGGCTGCAGTGCCTGCGAGTAGCCGAGCAGCGTGAGGTCGGTCTCGGTTTCGAACATGAAGACCGGCACGGCGAGGTCCGTGCGTATCAGCAGGTGTTGTGTCGCTTGCTGTTGTGCGCTCGCAGCAGTGAATTTGCCGTCGAGAGGCGCCCCACCGTTGCCGCGGCTGTGAATCAGGAAACCGTCGTAGACGGGATCGACGGGATGCACCGCGTCGACGTAAGTGGTGAGGAATGCAGCCGACTGCGACTCTCCTACCCCGAGCACCTTCTTTGGCTTCAGCCCGCCGAGCAGCGTTGCTGAAGACTTCTTGGCGGCCTGACCGACCTGGCTGAAGATGTCGTACGAGTAGGCGTCGCCCGGGTGGACGAGGCTGCCGTAACGCACGGGATCGATGTGCTTCAGTCCATTCTTCGACACGCTGATGCCGAGCTTCGCCGCATTCTGTGTATTGGTGTTGAGCAGGGTGCCTCCGCCCTCGACGCCTTGCGCCTGCGCGCTCACGCCGATGTAGACGTCACCTTCGCGGCCAATCTGCTGAGAGAGATACGCCCAATCCGGGCTGGCTTCGATGGCGCTCACGTTGAACCATTCGACCAGCACCGTGCCGCTGAACTTCGATGCCGGGGGCTGCCGCACGATGACGCGAGTGCGGTAGTTCGCCTTCGTCCCCGGCGTCACCGTCCAAAAGCCGCTGTCCGGCGTCTTGTCCGCGGTGAAGCTCGTCGCGGTGCCACCGATGAAGAACTCGTGCTCGCTGTAACCCGGTGGCAGGGGCGGCGAGGGCTGCGGTCGATTGACCCCCTTGCCCTCCGCAGCCGGACGAGAGACCTCAGGTGACGGCACCGTGTAGCCCGTCGTCTGCGGCGAAGACGTCGAGCCGCCCTTCGACGCGGCGTGGCCGCCACTCGACGAGCAGCCGGCCACGACCAGCACACCGAGCACGACCGCAAGCCACCAACCCCAACGCCCCAACCGAACCATGAGCGAGATCCTGCTCCCGTACCGACCGGTCGGGCGGCACTCTTCACCCGTCATTCGGAGGGTGTCAAGCGTTCAGCTGGTCAGAGGCCTCCGTGCTCTGAACGGCTCGTTCAGAGCGTCCACGAACTCGCGGAGGCCGGCCCAGTCGGCGCGGTTGAAGCGGAACCGGAGCCTCGGAAGATCGATCTGGTCGTTGTCGGCAAGCTCCGATTCGGTCGTGGGGCTCCGGGCGATCGTGCCCTGCTCGAGGAAGCCCGCAAAGCGTGCGTTGAGCGACCGGAGGTGCTCGTCGGTGATCTCGTGGCGCATCCTGACGACGAGGTCGTGTCCGACGAACCGGATCGAGTGGTAGTTGGCGTAGAAGCCGACCACCTCGTCGATCGCCTCGTCGATGCTGTCGGTGACCTTCACGAGGCACAGATCGTGCGGTGACACGTAGCCGCGTGCGGCGAGCTCGACCTCCACAAAATCGCGCCAGCGCTGCCAGTAGGTGCCCGACGGCGTGTCGAGGAGCACGACGGGCGCGGGAGGCGCCTTGCCGGTCTGGAGGAGCGTGAGCGTCTCGAGGGCCTCGTCGAGCGTTCCGAACCCGCCGGGGAGGAGCACGAACGCGCTCGACTCCTTGACGAACGTCAGCTTGCGCGTGAAGAAGTACCGGAAGTTGACGAGCTTCACGTCGTTGCCGAAGAGGCTGGCTGGAACGGTCTCGAACGGAAGGCGGATGCTGACGCCGAACGCATGGTCGAGCCCGGCGCCCTCGACGCCCGCGGTCATGATGCCCGGACCCGCGCCCGTGATCACCATCCAACCGTTGCTCGCGAGCGCGGCGGCGAAGTTGCGCGCCTGGTCGTAGAGCGGATCGTCGGGAAGCGTGCGCGCCGACCCGAAGATGGCTGCCTTGCGGATGCGCCGGTACGGCGCGAACACGGCGAAGGCGTAGCGCATCTCCTTGACGGCCGAGTTGAGGATCTTGAGGTCACCTCGGTCGGCGCCCTCGCGGGCCAGCTTCATCGCGGTGGTGACCATCTCGAAGATGAGCGACGCGTCGTGTTGCGGACCGGCGAGCTCGACGAGCTCGGCGATCGCGACATCGAGGTCCGGCTTCCCGGTGCGGTAACGAGGAAGGTCGTCCATCAGCAGTCGATCGAGGTGTGCTTCACCGGGTCACGCGCGACGCTCCGGCGAGGATCGGCGCCGCGAGCTCGACGAGCGAGGCCTCGGGGCGGGCACCGAGGTGCGAGATGATCTCGGCGGCCGCGAGCGAGCCGAGGCGCCCCGCGGTCTCGAGGTCGTACCCCTCTGTGATGCCGTACAACAGGCCCGCCGCATAGAGATCGCCGGCGCCTGTGGTGTCGATCAGCTTGCCGCCCGGGATCGGGTGCGCATCGATCTCGCGCTGAGCATCCGACGTGAGCAGCACCGATCCGAGCTCACTCCGCGTGAGCGCGGCGAGCCAGCAGTGATCGCGAACGCGCGTGACCGCCGCGTCGAAGTCGTCGACCTGGTACAGCGAGCAGATCTCCGCTTCGTTGGCGAAGAGGATGTCGACGTGTCCGGCCACGAGATCGAGGAACGTGTCGCGGTGCCGGTCGACCACGAAGCTGTCGGAGAGCGTGAGGGCGACCTTGCGTCCGTTCGCATGCGCGATCTCCGCCGCGCGGCGGAACGCCTCCTGCGCGCTCGGCGAATCCCACAGGTATCCCTCGAGGTAGGTCACCTGCGCATCCGCAACGAGAGCCTCGTCGACGTCGTCGGCGGCGAGATCCGATGATGCCCCGAGGTAGGTGTTGAGTGTCCTCTCGCCGTCTGGCGTCACAACGATCAGGCAGCGGCCGGTGGGTTCCCCCTCCCGGACGGTCTCACCGTGGAACTCCACTCCGGCTGCGCGTAGATCGTGCGCGTAGACGTCGCCCAGCTGATCGTCGAACACGCGCCCGATGAACGCCGCGGCTCCGCCGAAGGACGCGACCCCCACCACCGTGTTCGCCGCCGACCCGCCCGAGATCTCGATCGCGGGCCCCATCGCCGCGTAGAGCGCCTCGGCGCGCTCCGATTCGATCAACGCCATGGCCCCTTTGACCATCGCGTGATCGTCGAGGAAGCCCTCGCTCTCGTGGCTCAGGACATCGACCAGGGCGTTGCCGAGCGCGACGACCCCCGCGCTCACTTGCCGACGACCACCGGCATAGGCACAGGCACCGCGTCGCCCGGGTCTGCGACGGGCCGCAGCCGGCGGCCGGCGGTTCGAATCCGGCCGTACAGCGTCGTGCGTTGCTCGAGACGCCTCCCGAGCGGCTCGGTGATCGCGCGGAACTCCACCTCGTCGGCCTCCTGACCGTGGCTCGCACCCGCAGCTCGGGAGATGTTCTCGTCCATGAGCGTCCCACCGAGATCATTGCAACCCGCGCGCAATGCCTGCTGCGCACCTGTGATCCCGGCCTTCACCCATGAGACCTGGATGTTGTCGATCGCGCCGCGGTAGGCGATGCGACCGACAGCGTGGAGCAGCAGCACCTCCCGGAAGGTCGGCCCCTTGCGTGCCTTCTTCTGCAGGAACAGCGGCGTAGCCATGTGCACGAATGGCAACGGGACGAACTCGGTGAAGCCGCCCGTCTCGCGCTGCAGGGCACGAGTGCGCGTGATGTGCCGCGCGACATGGATCGGCCGCTCGACGTGCCCGAACATGATCGTCACGTTGGAGAGCAGGCCCACCGAATGGGCGACGCGGTGCGCTTCGAGCCACTCCTGCGTGTCGACCTTGTCGGGGCAGATGACGGCTCGGACCTCGTCGTCGAGGATCTCCGCCGCCGTGCCCGGGAGCGTGGACAGCCCCGCCTCCTTGGCGAGCAGCAGGTAGTCGCGCAGCGGCATGCCCAGCCGTCGTGCACCCTCGGTGACCTCCAGCGCCGTGAAGCCGTGGATGTGGATGTCCGGCGCCACCTCCTTCACGGCGCGGATGACGTCGAGGTAGTACCCGCCGTCGAAATCGGGGTGGATGCCACCCTGCAGGCAGACCTCGGTGGCTCCGTGCGCCACCGCCTCGACCACACGGCGTTGAATCTCCTCCATGTCGAGGAGGTAGGGGGCGCCGCGCAGGTTGAGCGACAACGGCCCCTTCGAGAACGCGCAGAACCGGCACCTGAACGTGCACACGTTCGTGTAGTTGATGTTGCGGTTGCGCACGAACGTCACCACGTCGCCGACGGCATCCGCGCGGAGCTGGTCGGCAACGGCCGCGACCCTTCGTACCTCCGGACCGCGCGCTTCGAGCAAGGTGACGATCTCGTCGACCTCCACGCTTTCGCCGGCGAGCACGCCGTCGAGGATCTCACCCACGCGTCCGCCGGCGCGCGCCGGCGCGCCACCGATCGCTCCGAGAACGTCGGGTGGCGCGGAGCTGCCTCCGCTCGCCCAACGGTCGTCGCGCGCCAGGCCCTCGAGGTCGGACGCGCACTGGACCGCGAACCGAACGTCGGGATGGAGCCAGTCGTCCGCGCCCCGCACGTATTCGGGGTAGACGGTCAGGCGCGGAGCGAGCGCCTTTCCGGCGGCCTCGGTGGCGGCCGAGAGCGATGCGAGTGCCGGCCAGGGACGCTCCGGGTTCACGTGATCCGGTGTCAGCGGCGAGACACCGCCCCAGTCGTCGATTCCGGCGTCGACGAGCAGTTGGAGGCCCTCGGGGTCGGTGAGGTTCGGTGGAGCTTGCACGTGCATGGCGCCACCGAGCACGAGCCGGGCCTGGGCGACGGTCCGGATCATCTCCTCGGGATCGCAGGCGGGCGCGTCGTGCATCTTCGTGCCGGGCTTCGGCAGGAAGTTCTGCACGATCACCTCCTGCACATGGCCGTGGCGCGTGTGCGCGTCCCGGATCGCGAGCAGTGTCTGCAAGCGCTCCGCTGCGGTCTCTCCGATGCCGACGAGGACGCCGGTGGTGAAGGGCACCTTGGCGCGTCCGGCTGCTTCGAGCGTTGCGAGCCTCCGGGCGGCGGTCTTGTCCGGGGCCCCGTAGTGCGGCCCGCCGGGCTCGTGCAGCCGGTCCGCGAGCACCTCGACCATCATCCCTTGTGACGGGCTCACCGCCCGCAGACGCTCGAGCTCGTGGCGGGCGAGCGCGCCCGCATTGGCGTGGGGGAGAAGACCGGTCTCGTCGAGCACGGTGCGGCACGCGTCCACGAGGTAGTCCACCGTGGAGAGATATCCGTGCGCGGCCAGCCAATCGGCAGCCGCGGGATAGCGCTCTTCGGGCGCTTCCCCGAGCGTGAAGAGCGCCTCGTGACAACCGAGGGCGGCACCGGCGCGCGCGACGGCGAGGACGTCTTCGATCGGGAGGTACGGGTGCTCCAGGCGTGCCGGCGGCTTCGCGAAGGTGCAGTACCCGCAGCGATCGCGGCAGAGCATCGTGAGCGGGATGAAGACCTTCGGCGAGAAGGTCATGCGGGTGCCGTGATGTGCGTCACGGAGGGCGCCCGCCTCGCTCACGAGCTCGGCCGTGTCGGCGTGAAGGAGCTCTTCGAGGTCGCCCGGGCCCACGGCCGCAGCCTATGCGCCAAATTCGCGGCCGCACGACAAGTAGATTGCCCTCGCTCATATGGATGCGATCGCACTCGCCGAGGAGCTCGCCGCGGAGTTCGGCGAACGGGCAGCAGAGGTCGACCGCGCGGGCCGTTTCCCGCACGAGAACATCGCGCGCCTCAAGGAGACCGGCTATCTGTTGCTCCCGATCCCTGTCGAGATGGGAGGAGCCGGCGCTGACCTCGAGACCGTCTGCCGCGCACAGGCGATCCTCGCGTCCGGCTGCGCGTCGACCGCGCTCGCGACCAACATGCACCTGTTCGGGCTCGGGGCGGCGGCCGAGACGCTCGCCGACGGCGGCGAAGAGGCACGGCTCGTGCTGCAGATGGCCGCGACCGGGGTGCTGATCGGCGGCTCGTTCACCGACGCCGCGACGGGCCTGAACGTGCGTGCATCCTCGACGCCGGCCGAGCCTGTCGACGGCGGTTTCGTCATCCGGGGCCGCAAGGCGTTCTGCTCGCTGGCTCCGGCGCTCGACGTCTTCTACGGAACCGCGGGGCTCACGGACGGCTCGGGTCTTCTTCTCTTCGCGATCGGACGCGACACTCCCGGGCTCACGTTCATCGACACGTGGGACACCATGTCCATGCGCGGCACGGGCTCGTGGGACGTGGTCTTCGAGGAGGTCTTCGTACCCGAGTTCCTCGCGCAGGTCGGCACCCCTTGGGACGAGTGGAACGCGCAGACCGAACGGATGCTGGCTTGGTTCGCGTGCTCCGTCGCGTCCGTGTACCTCGGCATCGCGGAGGCCGCGGCAGCATTCACCGCCTCGTATCTCGCGGACCGGAAGCTCGGTGGCATGAGCTATCCGCTGTCGCGCCAGCCGGGCATCATCTTCGGCGCGGGAGAGGTGGACACGACCATCCGTCCCGCTCGCGCGCTGCTCTACGAGACGATCCGCAGGCGGAAGACGGAGCTCCTGGCCGCCACCGAGATCACCGCGGTGAAGTACTGCGTGGTCAACGCCGCCGTCGAGGCGGTGGACCGCTGCTTCCGGATGGTCGGCGGATCAGGCGTGTACCGCCGGCTGCCGATCGAGCGGATGTTCCGCGACGTGCAAGCCGGACCCCTGCACCCACCGACGAACGACCTCGCACTGGAAGGGCTCGGCCGCGCCGCGCTCGGCATCCCTCCCGACGCGCTCCCTCGCTGGGGGGATTGAGCGCCGCTTAGGCCGCGTCGGACTCGACGAGCCACACCACTTCGGGTGCGGTCACGCGCGCCGCGGGGAACAACGCATCGCCATCGAGGACGCGTGCCAGCAGCTCGCGCTTCTCTCCGTTGTCCACCGTGAACACCACGAGACGGGAAGCCGCGATCGCGGGGTAGGTGAACGTGAGGCGCGGGTGCGGGTGGAGGTCGTCTCCTCCGCTGACGACGTAGCGATCGCGGACCTCGAGCTGGGAGGATCCCGGGAACAGGGACGCCGTGTGTCCGTCGGGCCCCAGGCCGAGATGGACCAGGTCGATCGGCGACGCGCGCCGGATGAGCTCGTCGTACGCGGCCGCGGCGGTCTCGAGATCCGGCCCGGCCTCCGCCATCGAGTGGATCTCGCGCGGATGCACGGAGTCGAGGAGCACTCGGCGTGCCATGCCCTCGTTGGAGTCGGGGTCCTGCACCGGCACGAACCGCTCGTCGCCCATGTACACCGTGACACCGGACCAGTCGGGTGCGGTTGCAGCAAGCGCGCGATAGCAGTCCTCGGCGAGCTCGCCACCGGACAGCGCGATCGAGGCCGGACTTCGGTCGTTGACGAGCTCGGCAAAGGCCTGCGCGACGTCATCGACCCGGTGCACGACGCGTTCGGGCATGCGCGGGATGATACGGCCATGGACGACGACACCGTGGCCGTCTACGAAGCGCGCGCGAAGGAATGGGCGGAGAAGCGCCCCCCGCGGTTCCG
>DATBHZ010000126.1:0-47648 GCA_036557185.1 Acidimicrobiia bacterium
GTGCCGATCGTCTACGAGGTCGACCGCATCCGCGACGGCAAGAGCTTCACCACGCGCCGGGTCGTCGGGATCCAGCACGGCCGCGCGATCTTCAACCTCCAGGTGTCCTTCCACGCCGACGAGCGCGGCCCGGATCACCAGGATCCGATGCCCGAGGTCGCTGCCCCCGAGGAGCTGCCCACGCTCGCGCAGACGATGGAGCGGTTCCGGGACCGCTTCAGCCCCGAGCTGGCAGAGTGGCTCGTGCGCGAGCGCCCCATCGACCAGCGGCCGACCGAGCTGCCGAGCTGGCTCGAGCCAGGGCCTCGAGCGCCCGACCAGGACGTGTGGATCCGCACCAACGGCGACCTGCCGGACGATCCGATGCTCCACGCCTGCATCGTCTGTTACGCGTCGGACCTGACGATCCTCGACACGGCGATGCTGCCCCACGGCCACTCGTACCGCGAGGACGAGTTCATGATGGCCAGCCTCGACCATGCGATGTGGTTCCATCGCCCGTTCCGCGCAGACGAGTGGCTGCTCTACCACCAGCACAGCCAGTCGGCGTATGCAGCGCGCGGGATCTCGCAGGGACTGATCTTCCAACGCGACGGCAAGCTGGTGGTGACCGTCGTGCAAGAGGGCCTGATGCGACCGATGCACCGTTCATAGAGGAGTTGTCATGAGAGTGCTCATCACGGGTTGTTCGACAGGGTTCGGCCGCGGCACCGCGCGCGAGCTGACCGAGCGCGGCCACGAGGTCATCGCGACCGCCCGGCAGCCGAAGGCGATCGACGACCTCGACGTCGCGCAGAAGCTCGCCCTCGACGTCAGCAGCGACGACTCGGTACGCGCCGCCTTCGCCGATGCCGGACGCGTCGACGCGCTCGTGAACAACGCGGGCATCGGGTTCACGGGCCCGGTGGAGCGTCTTCCGATCGCGGAAGGACGCCGCCTGATGGAGACGAACCTCTTCGGGGCGTTGCGAACCATCCAGGCGGTGCTCCCCGGGATGCGCGAGCAGGGCAATGGCACGATCGTCAACGTGAGCTCGGTCGCCGGCCGCGTCGCGCCGCCGTTCGACGGGTTCTACTCGGCGACGAAGTTCGCGCTCGAGGGCCTGACCGAGGCGCTCAAGTACGAGGTCAACCACTTCGGCATCAAGGTCGCGCTGATCGAGCCCGGCTACTTCGAGACGGCCTTCGGCGACAACGCGGGCCGCGTCGGCCGGGACGAGGCGCCGTACGACCAGCTCGATCGCGAGTGGGAGGCCGCCTCGCAGGTGCTGCGCAGCTCCGACGAGAACCCGGACAGCCATGCGGTCGCGCGGGCGATCGCCGACGTCATCGAGGCCGAGGACCCGCCGTTCCGCACGCCGGTGGGCAGCGACGCGGAGCTCGTCACGGGAGCACGGGCGTCGATGAGCGACGCAGAGTTCGAGCGCGCCATGCGATCCACGCTCGGCATCGAGTGGTAGGCGACCCCGAAGCCGTTCCCGAACGCGCGCTCGCGGTCTACGGCCACCCCGACGACCCGGAGATCTCGGCCGGCGGCACGCTCGCCCGCTGGGCGGCGGCGGGGTGCGAGGTATGGCTGCTCGTCACGACGCGCGGCGACAAGGGCTCGAGCGACCCGGATGCCGACCTCGACGCGCTCGCGAGCCTCCGGATCGAGGAGACCGAGCGTTCCGTGGAGCTGCTCGGCCTCGCCGGGCACCGCCACCTCGAGCACGGGGACGGGACGCTTCCCGATGACGCGCAGCTTCGCGGCGAGATCTGTGCCGTCGTGCGCGAGCTGCGCCCGACCGCGGTCCTCTGCCCGGACCCGACCGCCGTGTTCTTCGGTGACGGGTACTTCAATCACCGCGACCATCGCGTCACGGGCTGGGCGACGCTCGACGCGATCGCTCCCGCAGCCGGCAACCCGCACTACTTCCCCGAGCAGCTCGCCGGCGGCCTGAGCGTCCACCACGTGTCGGAGGTCTACCTGTCGGGGACGTTGGAGCCGAACTGCTGGATCGACGTCTCGGAGCAGCTGGAGCGCAAGATCGACGCGCTGTTCTGTCATGCGAGCCAGCTCGGCGAGACCGGCGAATGGTTCCGGCAGTTCCTGCGCGAGCGTGCCGAGGACGGCGGGCGCGCCGCCGGGGTGCGGTATGCAGAGGCGTTCCGGCGACTCACGTTCTGACGCCGGCGGTCAGCTGCCCGGTCGCCGCCACTCCGCCATCGCGCGCAGGACGAGGACCGCGACCACCCCGACGCCGCCCGCTGCCACCACGGCGCCGATGATCGCCCCGAAGAGCTTTGCGAGCGTGTCTCCCCCCGACGTGGTGACGAAGCCGTACCCGATCGCCCCGCCGAGGAGGCCGGCCACGACGACGCCCAGGTACGCGAGGGCGAACGCGCCCCGGGGCGGCCCCGGCCCGGTGTCGAACGACTCCCGCATATCTCCCGCTCTCAGCCCTTCGGGCCGGGCCGCTCGGGCCACGCTCGTTGCTCGGCGGGGTACCCGCCTCGCGGCCACTCGCTCACGCACTGACCATGCCACACTGAGGTTCGTGGGGTCGCCACGGGACGTCGCCCGGCACGCATCGAAGGAGCGCGCCAAGCCGGCGCCGCGTCGCGAGTGGACGGTCGCGGGCGCCGTCGTCGAGCACGAGGGCGGGCTGCTGCTCGTCTGCAACCGCCGGCGCGACGGCTCATGCGACTGGAGCACGCCTGGCGGCGTGATCGACCCGACCGACGCAACCGTGATCGACGGGCTGGAACGCGAGGTGTTGGAGGAGACGGGGCTGCGTGTCTCGCAATGGGAGGGGCCCCTCTACCGCGTCACCGCCGTCGCGCTGGATCTCGGTTGGACCATGCACTGTGAGGTCCATCGCGCCGTGGCGTTCGAGGGTGAGCTGGCGGTCGACGACCCCGACGGCATCGTGATCGACGCCCAGTTCGTGGAGGCCGGCGACCTGGAGGCGCGTCTCTCGGGTTGCTTCCAATGGGTGCGCGAGCCGCTCACCTCGTGGCTCGGCGGGCGCTGGGCCGGTCCCGAAGCGCGGGGCTTCCACTACGAGGTGATGGGGACGACGCTCGGAACGCTCGAGGTCGTCAGGGCGACGAAGCCGTAGCGGTCCGCGCAGTGGCACGCGGCGAGCCGTCCGTCCTCCACCTCGACCTCGACGCGTTCTTCGCCTCCGTCGAGCAGCTGGAGCATCCCGAGCACCGCGGTCGCCCCGTCGTCGTCGGAGGCCTGGGACCGCGGGGCGTGGTCGCGGCGGCCAGCTACGAGGCACGCGAGTTCGGCATCCACAGCGCGCTGCCGATGGCGATGGCGCGGCGGGCATGTCCGGACGCCGTGTTCCTCGGACCACGGTTCGACGCCTACGCGGCCAAGAGTCGGGAGGTCATGGCGGTCCTGCGTGCGGTGACACCGCTCGTCGAGCCCCTCTCGCTCGACGAGGCGTTCCTCGACGTGGCCGGGGCGCGGCGGTCGCACGGAACCGGGCCGGAGATCGGCGCGCGTCTGCGCGCGGAGATCCGCTCCTCGACGGGGCTCACCGCATCGGTGGGCGCCGCGACCACGAAGCTGGTCGCGAAGATCGCCAGCGATCTCGCCAAGCCCGACGGCATGCTGGTGGTGGAGCCGGGCACCGAGCTCGAGCTCCTGCACCCTCTCCCCGTGCGCCGGCTGTGGGGCGTCGGCCCGGTGACGCAACGGCGACTGGGTGATCTCCGGGTGCGCACGGTCGGCGACCTCGCGCAGATCGACGAGGGAGTGCTGGTGCGCACCCTGGGCCGCAGCGTCGGTGCCCAGCTCCACGCGCTCGCCTGGAACCTCGACGATCGAGCGGTGGAGCCGGAGCGCGAGACCAAGTCGATCGGGCACGAGGAGACCTTCGCGACCGACCGCACGGATCGCGCCGGACTCGAGCGTGATGTCGGGCGGATGGCCGACGCGGTGTCGCAGCGCGTCCGCGCGGCGGGAGTGCTCGGGCGCACCGTGCAGGTCAAGCTCCGCTACCACGACTTCACGACCATCACGCGTGCGCGGACCTTGCGCGAGCCCACTGACCTCGCTGCCGACTTCGAGCGGGTCGCGAGGTCCCTCTTCGCCGAGATCGAGCTCGGTGAAGGGATCCGGCTGCTGGGGATCAGCGTGTCACAGCTGCATCCGCGGGAAGGCGTGCAGGAGCAGCTCCCGTTCGGGGACACAGCGGAGAGCGGCACCGCCGTGCACGCGTCCCCCGGTCGACGTGCGCTCGAGCACGCGGTGCATCGGGTGCGCGACCGGTTCGGCGAGGACGCGGTCGGGAGAGCGTCCGCGACACATGCCGGCAGGCTCCGCACGGGCCGCCGCGGATCCCTGTGGGGCCCCGATGACGAGCCCGGCGGGGAAGGCGGCCGGCCGTCGTGAACCGCATCGCGTTGATCGGCTGCGGGCACATCGGGACGGTGCACTCGTACGCCCTCGGTCAGCTGAGTCGCGCAGGACTGATCGACGCGTGCGTCGCGACCACCTTCGACACCGACCTGTCGCGCGCCGAAGAAGTTGCACGACACCACCGCGCAGCAGTCGCCGGGTCTCTCGAAGAGGCGCTCGAAGGGGCCGACGTCGCGTGGATCTGCACGTGGACCTCGGAGCATCTTCGTGCCGTGCGTGCTGCGTGCGACCGCGGGATGGCCACGTTCTGCGAGAAGCCGCTCGCGCCGACGCTCGACGACTGCCGGCTGATCGCCGCCGCCCTCGAGCAGGTGCCGCACCAGGTCGGGCTCGTGCTCCGTCACGCTCCGGTGTTCCGCAACGCGGCGAAGCTGATCGGGTCGGGACGCTTCGGCAAGCCGCTCGCGCTCACACTGCGCAACGACCAGTACTTCCCGATCCAGGGCGTGTACGGCTCGACCTGGCGCAGCGACGTGCAGCTCGCCGGCGGGGGCACGCTGATCGAGCACTCGATCCACGACGTCGACCTCATCAGCTGGTTGCTCGGCCCGCCCGACCGCCTGAGTGCGAGCACGTCGTCGATGTTCGGCTTCGAGGGCATCGAGGACAGCGCGACGGTCGTGTTCGAGCACGCGAGCGGTGTGATCGCAACGCTCGTCAGCATCTGGCATCGCGTCATGAGCCGTCCGTCCACGCGGCGGCTCGAGATCTTCTTCGAGGAAGCGTTCGCGTGGACCGAGGACGACTACCTCGGCCCGTTGCACGTGCAAACGAGCGACGGGCTGGAGGAGATCGCGGGCGCGGCACCCCCGTGGACCGACCGGCTGGGCGTGCCCGAGGTGTACGCCAAGCCCCTCGCGCAGTACTGCGAGCCGAGCAAGGAGTTCCTGGACAAGCTTGCGACCAGCGGCGATTCGGCACGAGGTGAGCCCGACGTGAGGACCGCGCTCGCAGCTCACGAGCTGGTCGACGCCGCCTACCGATCGGCCGCCCGGGGCGTGCGTTGAGGGGCCTCTTCGCGTGCGCGAAGATGAGGGGCGATGCCGCTTTCCGAGGACGAGCAGCGAATTCTCTCCGAGATCGAGGCCAATCTCAGTGAGACTGACCCCGCTCTCGTGCAGCACGTCTCCGAGACGACGATCTACCGGCACGCTTCACGATCTATCAAGTGGGCGGCGGTCGGCTTCCTGGCCGGTCTGATCCTGCTCCTCTTCACGTTCCAGGCCTCGTTGTTGCTCGGAGCCGTCGGCTTCCTCGTCATGCTCGGATGCGCTCTTGTCATCGAGAGCAACGTGCGCAAGCTCGGCAAAGCAGGCATGCAGAGCCTGACCAGCTCGCTGCACGGCGGGAGCATCAGCAGCTTCGTCGGCAGCACGACACGACGGTGGCGTGAACGCTGGCGTCGTGACGACCAGAGCTGACTTGCCGTACTCGGCGCTCCAGGCAGCGCGCCTCGCCGGCTGTACCGCCACCCAGCTCGACTACTGGGAGCGGATCGGGCTGGTCGCGCCGGCCGACGGTGCGTACTCCTTCCGGGACCTCGTCGCCCTCCGCATGATCGCCTCGCTGCTCGATGCGGGCCTGGCGCCCGCCCGGGCGCGCAAGGCGGTGCGGGCCCTGCTCGACGCGGGCGAAGACATCGCGGGACTCAGGATCGTCACCGACGGCGACCGCGTGTGGGCCTGCAGGGACGACGGCCAGATCCTCGACGCGCTCGAGCGCGGGCAGCTGGCCCTGTTCGTGTCCGTCGACGCGTTCGAGGCGGAGGTTCGCGCCGAGGTGCGCGCGTTCGACGACGACAAGCGACGCTTCGTCGACCAGTTCGCGCCCGGCGCCTCACCGAGGAGCAGCGGCTCCTCAGACTCGAACCGTCTCGCGCCGGCCGACGCGCTCGCCGAGCGTCACCGGCCGTAGCGCGCGGCGGGCACGTTCGCCCGCACTGGTGTCGCGCGCCAAGCCTGCACGCACCTCGTCTGCGGCCTGCCACGAGCGCGCAACGTCGTCCTCGTCGATGTCTCGACCGGACCAAACCGCCCGCGTGTAGAGCGCGGCGAGCTCGTCGACCGGATCATTGACCGAAGGGAGCACGAGCCGCGTCCGGTAGGAGGCCGCTTGCTCGTACGGCGTGAGTGAGCTGCGCGGCGGGAGGCCGGCCTCGGCCAGGCGCTCGAGCGCGTCCTGCCATGCTCCCGCGATCGAGCGCGCGTGTGTCGTCGCCCGTCGACGTCGCTTGGTCCGCCGGCGGCGCTTGTGGAGCAGCACGCGCGCGCCCCACACGAGGGCCGCGAGCACCGCGAGCAGCGGTATGGCTGCGAGCACGAGCCAGCGCTTGTCGAAGCTGCTTCCCGATGTCGCGAACGCTCCGGCCTGCACGTTCGCCTTGCCGGCGGGCGACGTCGGGAACGTCACGCTCGGAGTCGTGGTCGGGAGCGACGGGGCGAGCGTGGTCGTCGGGGTCGCGGACGAGCGCGTCGACCCGGCGGTCGCACCCGCCAGCGGGTCCGTCTCGCCAGGCTGCGTGCCTGCCGGGGTCGGCTCGAAAGCGCGCCAGCCGAGCCCGGCGAGCCAGACCTCCGGCCACGCGTGCGCGTCGCGGGCGCGCACTGTGAAGGTCCCACCGTCGAGCTGACCGGGCCCGAAGCCGACGGCGACGCGGGCCGGAAGTCCGAGGGAGCGGGCCATCGCGGCGTACGCGCCTGCAAACTGCTCGCAGAACCCGCGCTTGATGCGCAGGAAGCTCACGATCTCGTCGGTGCCGCTGCCGCGCGGGACGTTGAGGTCGTAGACGAAGGAGCCGCCGGTGAAATAGCGCTCGAGAGCCTTGGCCTTCCCGTAGGGCGTCGTCGCGCCCGCGGTGACGCGCCGAGCCGCGGCGCGGACGCTGTCCGGGAACCCGGGCGGCAGGTCGGTGTCGCTCTCGTACTGGTGTGGCAGCGGCGCGGCGGTACCCGCGATCTGCGTCGGCGTCAGCGGCTGCGGCACTCGCGAATCGACCTGATAGTCCGTGTGCAGGATCCCGTTCGGGGAGACGAGGGTGCGCGATGCGTCGACGACCCTGGTGCCGTTCGCGTCGGTCGCGGTCGGCTCGTATGCCGCGGGGAGCCACTGCCCGTCGAGCGCGTCGATGGTGAACCGCTCGCGGATCGTCCCGGGTCGCGGCCGGCGGGGGAGCTCGGAGGTGACCGCGCTGGCCTCGCTCTCGATGCCCCAGATGTTGCCGTCGAAGTGGTCGAGACCCGCGAGCCGCCAGTAGAGCCGGCGTTGGGCCTTGACGTGGAAGAGGACGTCGTCGCGATTTGCGCCGGTCAGGCGATCCCGGATGTCGACGATCGGGCTCTCGGCCTGGATGCTCGTCGGACCCGAAACGCTGTGGCCTCCGATGTGCCGGTAGTCGAGAACGGGCGCCGCGTTGGCGCCCGGGAGGAGCGGTCCGAGCACGACCCCCAGCAGCACGGCGCCGCCACCGAGCGCCGCGGCGGCGTTCACGATGCCCGCGCTCGACCCGACGCGCCGCCCTGTGCACCAGGTGCGGCGGCGCTCAACCTCTGCCTGCTGGAACAGCACGAGATAGGCGAGCACGGCTACGACGTACGCGACGGTCGTCACGAACCGGAGATCGGAGGTGCCGAGCGTTGCCGCGACCACGAACAAGAGGAGGGACGGCACGATCGCGCCGAGCCCGAGACGCCGCGCGAAAGCGAGCTGGTCTGCCAGGAGCGCGACGGCACCGACCGCGGTGACGCACAGGAGCTGGACCCCGCTCGTCGGCTCGACCGGTGCGTGGCCGTCCCGGAACACCGACCATCCGTCGCCGAGAAGGTGCCAGAGATCGCGTGTCGAGGCGAAGCTGGGCGCCAGCAGCGTGGTGTGCTCGGAGGCGTAGGCGATCGTCGCGAAGACGAACAGCGCCGCCACCGTCGCGATCAGGATCAGCGCGTTCCGCCAGCGCCGCCTGCCGAGCGCGCCGATCGCGTGCGGGATCGCGGCGGCGACGATGACCGGCAGCGCGAAGGAGCCGTTCGCGAACACGCGGCTGAACGTGAGGCCCGCCGTCACCGATACCGCGGCGAGCCCGGCCGCCGGGAACCAGGTGCCGCGATCGGTCACGGCGGGGTCCTTCCGGGAAGCCGGGCGCGGCCCGCGCCCCGGCGCGGGCGCGACCGCTCGAGCACGGATGTGTCCCAAGAGCGAACGAGCTCGTGCTCCCGGCCGTCCACGACGGTGATCGCGCCGCCCATCGAGCGTGGCACGTCCGAACCTGTGACGACGAGGATCACGGGCGAAGAAGCGGTCGCCATCGCGGCGAGCGCCGCGCGCGCGTCGGTGTCGAGGTCGCCGACGACCGCTACGAGCAGACCGCGGCGTCGCTCGGGTCGCAAGCGCGGCCCCACGGCGGAGAACCCGCGCTCGTCCGAGACGGCGACCTCCGCGAGCTCGTCCATGATCAGCCCCTCGACCGCGAGACGCCGCTCCCGCCGCGTGGCGCCGAGCTCACGCCCGGCGGTCGTGATCACCTCGAAGCGCTCGCCCGATCGCGCGAGCCGCACAGCCACCGACGCGACCGCCTCGACGGCGGCTTCGAACGAAGTGCCGCGGTGCGCCGTCGCACGCGTGTCGAGCAGGACCGATACGTGAGGCTCCCATCGCGTCTCGTCCTGGCGGACGAAGAGCTCGCCCGTGCGCGCTGTCGAGCGCCAGTGGATGCGGCGCAGGTCGTCGCCGGGCTCGTAGTCGCGCAACGTCAGGAAGTCCTCGCCGTCGGGAGCCGGCGCGTGGAACGCCACGCGGAACGGTGACACGCTCCGGCGCCGGCCCGGCGCGCCGAACGGAGGACGGAGATCGTGAATGCGCGGCGTGACGATGATCTCGTCGACGCGTCCCTCGTTCCATCCGTGATGCGCGAGGCCGAACGGGTCGGTGAGGCCGAGTGCGAGTGGACCGATCGTGAAGCGGCCCCGCGCGGCGGTCGGAACGCGATAGGCGGCGCGCGCCTGCTGACCGCGCTGCAACGACGGAACGAGGAACCGCGCGACGCGCCGCCCGGCGTCGAAGCTGTCGGTGACCGCGACCTGGGCGTTCGGGCGCTCGCCGTGGTTCGTGATCTCGAGATCGACGCGCGCTTCCGACCCTGCCTGCACCCTGACCGGCCGGACCGTACGCACGACGCCAAGTTGCTCGCGACGGCGCGCGACCCACAGCACCGAGAAGCCGAGCAACGCGAGCGCCGTGATGCCGAGCATGGTGAGCTCGAGGCTCCCGAGCAGCCGGCCCGCGACGAGCAGACCGAGCGCTGCCCCCAGCACCGTTCCCCCGCGGCGCGTCAGCTCGACGCGTCGCCGCATCACACGTCGCCGGTGGCGCCTGGTACCGAAACGCCCGCCAGGATCGAGGTGAGCACGTCCGCGGGAGTCAGCCCCCGGAGCTCCGCCTCGGCCGTGAGCAGCACACGGTGGCCCAGCACGACGATCGCGAGCTTCTTGACGTCGTCCGGGAGCACGTAGTCACGCCCAAGGCTCGCGGCGTACGCGCGGGCCGCCCGCTGGAGCGCCAGCGCGCCACGCGGGCTCACCCCGAGCGCGAGGTCGGGGTGGGAGCGTGTCGCCGTCGCGAGGTCGACGATGTAGCTCCGCAGGTGCGACGCGAGGTGGATGCGATCCACCGCTTGCGCCATCGCTTTGAGCTCGTCGGCGGTCACCACAGTGGGGAGCTTCTCGATCGCCGCGTGCGCGCTCTGGGACTCGAGGATCGCGACCTCGGCGCCGTGGTCGGGGTAACCCATCTCGATTCGCATCAGGAAGCGGTCGAGCTGCGCCTCCGGGAGCGGATACGTCCCCTCGAGCTCGATCGGGTTCTGGGTAGCGATCACCATGAAAGGCGACGCGAGCGAGTAGGTGACGCCGTCGACGGTCACCTGTTGCTCTTCCATCGCCTCGAGCAACGCGGACTGCGTCTTGGGTGACGCGCGATTGATCTCGTCCGAGAGCACGATGTTCGCGAACACGCCTCCCGGACGGAACTCGAACTCTCCTCGCACGCGGTTCCACACCGACACACCCGTGACGTCCGACGGGAGCAGGTCGGGCGTGAACTGGATGCGATGCCAGGTGCCGCCGATCGAGCGCGCGATCGACTTCGCGAGGGAGGTCTTCCCGACACCGGGGACGTCCTCGATGAGCAGGTGACCCTGCGCGAGCAGGCACACGAGCGCGAGGTGGATTGCCTCGCGCTTGCCTTGGATCACCTGCTCGATGTTCTCTCGGAGCTCCCGAAACCTCGGTGCCGTGCTCGGGTCCGGCTGTGACGTGCGGACCGGCTCATCCTGTGCCGTGTACGCCACGATCGCCCCTTCCCAGGTCGGTATCCGGCGAGACGCAGTCTAAGGGATGCCGGACACGGTTCCTCCCCGCGCCAGGACGGTCATCCTCGCTCGTCGGCAGTACGTTGACAATGGCTATTGCGCTACGAAGCGGCGCAGACAACGTGCGACGATGGGGTATCGGCGGAGTGCCCGCGCGCCAGGAGGCGAGTGGTGGGAGAGCGGTTGGAGACACCCGGCCCGGGCTTCTGGGTGGCGGGCGCCGCCGGGGTCGCGGTGCGGCCGCGGCTCTGGGTGACGGCCATCCGCCAGGCCAGGGTGCTCGCTCGCCCGGGATGGTGGCGACGTGCGCCCTACCTCCCGCTGCCGGATCGGGACTACCTGCGCTTCCGGATGGAGACGCAGTACGGGCACTCGGGGGCGCCTGACGCGCGCGATCTCGTCACCTACCTGCAGTGGTGTCGAGAGGCGGATCGGTAGCATTACGGCTCGACAGGGAGGGCCGGGGCTCCGTCTCGGCCCAGGGGCAGGCGGCCGCACCGGCAACACGGCAGCACGAAAACCCAGGCAACACGGCACCAGAGCAGGCCCGAGGGGCTTGCCGAGGTCCGCAGAGGGCTCGAGAAGCAGAGGAGGCAACGGAGGTGCGAAGAGCACTGTTGCTCAATGCGAGCTTCGAGCCGCTCTGCGTCCTGCCGATGCGACGTGCCGTGGTCCTCGTGCTCAAGGAGAAGGCGGAGATCGTGTCGCGCAATGGCGCCGAGATCCACTCCGAGCGCCTCACGCTCCCGGTGCCGAACGTCATCCGCCTCATCCAGTTCGTCCGTGTGCCCTACCGCTCGCGTGCGCCGCTCTCGCGGCGCGCGGTGTTCGCCCGCGACGGCCACCGGTGCCAGTACTGCAATCGGCCGGCGGAGAACATCGACCACGTGGTGCCCCGATCACGTGGTGGTGAGCACGTGTGGGAGAACGTCGTCGCCTCGTGCCGTCCGTGCAATGCGCGCAAGGAGAACCGGATGCTGCACGAGACCGATCTCCGGCTGCGCCGGCGCCCGGTCGCCCCGCACGCCACGCTCTGGGTCGTCGCCAACGCCGGTCCGATCGACCCGGCATGGGCGCCCTACCTCCCTGATCTCGAGCTGATCCCCGCCTGACGCCGGGCCCGGCAACGCCGGGCGGCTCGGGAGCTCGTCGGAACCCCCTCACCAGGAGCGCGCGGCGAGGGCCTCGTGGTGGCGCGGAGTGGTTGTAGGTGGGTTGACAAGGGGGAGAGTGGTGCCTTATGGTGCTCCGAGTGGGTTGAGGGGAGTCGGATGTCGGGTTTGGTCCCGGTGCCGGTCGTGAGTGAGGGGTCGGGATGTCCCTGGGGTTTCTTGGCGAGTACCAGCACGCGCTGGATGCCAAGGGACGGGTCATCCTCCCTTCGGACTTCCGAGAGCCGCTCGCAGCCGGTGCCGTGCTGACGAAATCGCTCGACGGCTGCCTCGCCGTGTACAGCGCCGAAGGGTTCGACGAGATGGCAGAGCTCGTACGGGAGAGTGCACGACGGGGGGAGCGCGAGCGCCGCGCCGCCCGTTCGTTCTTCAGCGCAGGCCGCCGCTTCACGCCCGACAAGCAGGGGCGCGTCCCCATCCCGCAGAACCTTCGTGAGTACGCAGGGCTCGAGCGCGACGTGATGGTGCTCGGTGTCGACAACCGCATCGAGCTGTGGAACCCGGTCCGTTGGCGCGAGCACGACGCCCTCGGCCAGAGCGACATGGCGAACGGCGAGGGCCTCGCCGACGTCGGATTCATCTAGGCGAAGCAAGCGTTCGAAGGCATTGACATGGCGGGATCCGGCGTGTCCGGCCCGCTCCCAGCCCCCCGGTTGGCGCGGTTGAAGGCCCCTACTCCGCCCGCTTTTGACCGGCTCGTCCCGGGGAGAAATCCGGACGGCATTCGCTCGGCCGGGGGGCTGGCAGCGGGCACGGGCACACCGTGGTGCGAGGGGAAGCGATGGGTGAGGCGTTCGACCATTCCCCGGTGATGAGCCGGGAGGTGGTCGAGCTCCTGACCTCCGTGCCCGCCGGCACCGTCGTGGATGCGACGGTCGGTGGTGGCGGGCACTCCCGGCTCCTCCTCGGCGCTCGACCCGACCTCCGGGTGATCGGCATCGACCGGGACCCCGAGGCGGTGACGGCGGCCCGTGCAGCGCTCGAGCCATTCGGTGACCGGGCGACGGTGCTGCACGGGGGCTTCGAGGATCTTGCCGAGCTCGTCCAAGCGAATCGGCAGAACGAGGGGGAGATCGTCGGCGTGTTGTTCGACCTCGGAGTGAGCAGTCCGCAGCTGGACCGCGCCGAGCGCGGGTTCTCGTACTGGTCCGATGCGCCGCTCGACATGCGCATGGACTCGACACAGGAGCGCACCGCCGCCGACGTGCTGAACGAGACGGACGAGGAGGCCCTCGCCCGCATCATCGAGCAGAACGGTGAGGAGCGCTTCGCACGCCGGATCGCTCGCGAGATCGTCCGGCGCCGCCCGCTGCAGACGACCGGCGAGCTCGTCGACGCCATCAAGGCCGCGATTCCCGCGCCGGCACGCCGCAGGGGCGGGCATCCCGCGCGCCGGACCTTCCAGGCCATCCGCATGGAGGTCAACCGCGAGCTGCCGAACCTCGCCGAAGGGCTCGACGACTCGGTGCACGTGCTCGCCCCCGGCGGGCGCGTGCTGGTGCTCGCCTACCACTCACTGGAGGACCGGCTCGTCAAGGGCCGTTTCCGCGGGTGGGCCGGTGCGACACCCCGCGGGGGGCACGTGCCGCGAGGCCTGCCGGCTCCGGCCCAGCCCGAGCCGTCGGTCCGGATCCTCACGCGGCGCCCGCTCCGTCCGGCACCCGACGAGATCGATCTGAACCCGCGCGCAGAGAGCGCTCGGCTCCGGGCGGTCGAGCTGCTGTGAGCACCGCTACCGCCCCGCCCGCGCGCGCCCGCACCGCGCCGCCGAAGCGCGCTCCCGCGCGGAGAGCGCCGGGATACGCGCAGCCGCAAGGCAAGCGCGAGCGCCCCGCGGAGCGGCATCTCGCCGTCGTCGATCCCGAGTCGAGGCGCCGCTCGCGCCACGCGCGGTTCTGGGTCCGCGCCAACGTCGCCGCTGTCGTCGGCGCGGTCCTCCTCGTCGTCGGGATCCACGCGTTCATGGCCGAGGGGCAGGTCAAGCTCGAGAAGATCCAGCAACGGCTCGCGTCGGAGCAGCAGCAGTACGCGCAGCGCCGCCTCCAGGTGGCCGAGCTGCAGGCGCCGCAGTCGATCATCCAGCGTGCAGCACAGCGTGGCCTCGTGGTCGCGCCGACACCTCGAGCGGTGCTCGTGCCCGGCGGTCTCGCCACCGATGCGGTTGCGGCGAGCGGTGCGTCGGCGCTCGACAGCGGAGCAACACCGCCCCCGACCCCGCAGAAGGACTGGGAGAAGGTGAAGGAACACCTTGCCGCACAGCCATGATCCCCGACGCGTCTCCCGGTCGATACGGCCACCCGCGCCGCAAGCGCGTCGGGGCCGGCACGCGGCCGTACGGCCGTCTCCCACACCCCCCACCACCCGACGAGATCGTCAGCGCGCGTCGCGCCCGGTAGCCAACGACGTCCACCGGCCGGCGCGCGCTGCGGTCTCGCACCGACGCGCAGCACCTGCGCGGCCTGCACCGCTCGCGCCGCCGCCGCGCACGTCGACGGCCGTCGGCAAACGGCGCGCGCGGCGGCGATTGCAGGTGCTGCTCGTCGTCATGGTGGTAGCCCTCACCGCGATGGTCGCGCGCCTGTTCGACGTCCAGGCGGTGCACGCCCAGCACTACAGCGCACTGAGCCTGGCGCAGAGCTCGCACAACGTCACGCTCGCCGCCGAACGGGGGAGCGTGTTCGATCGCAACGGCGACTACCTCGCGCTGTCTATCCCGCAGACGACCATCTACGCTGACCCGCGCGTCATCCGCGCCCCGGCGGCCGACGCGGCCAAGCTCGCACCGGTGGTCGGCATCCCGGAGGCGACGCTCGCGCGTCTCCTGGGTCAGCACGGCCGTGCCTTCGTCTACATCAAGCGCAAGGTCGACGACGCGACGGTCTCCCGCGTCAAGGCGCTGCACATCCCGGGCCTCGGCTACGCGCCCGAGTCGCGGCGCTTCTACCCGGACGGCTCGCTCGCGGGCCCGGTGCTCGGATTCGTCGGCACCGACAACACGGGTCTCGGCGGGCTCGAGGCCGACTACCAGGGGCTCTTGCGCGGTCACCCGGGCAAGCTCTCGAGCGAGACCGATCCGAGCGGGCGCGACATCCCCGGGACCGTGCACACGGTGACCGCGGCACGGCGCGGCGGCGACCTGGTCCTGACGCTCGACGACTCGCTCCAACACGACGTCGAGCAGGCGCTCGTCGCCGAGGTGCAGCAGGTCCGGGCGCGCGGCGGGATGGCCGTGATCTCGGATGTGTCGACCGGAGACGTGCTGGCCATGGCCACCGTCGACGGTCCGAGCGAGAGGACGCCGGCGCGTCCGGCCGGAGCGCGTGAGCAGAACGCCCCGCTCACCACGGTCTACGAGCCCGGCTCCACCAACAAGGTCATCACGGTGGCGAGCGCGCTCGAGACGGGTGTCGCCAACGAGAACACCGTCTTCACCGTGCCCGACTCGATCACCCTCGCCAAGGACGCCGTCTTCACCGACGCGGAGCCGCACGGCGTCCAGCAGTGGACGGTGAAGGACATCATGCGTGAGTCGTCGAACGTGGGAGCGATCAAGATCGCCGCACTGGTCGGCAAGACGCGGCTCGATCACTACCTCCGCGCATTCGGGTTCGGTACGAAGACCGCGATCAACTTCCCCGGCGAGGAGGCGGGGCTGCTGCTGCACCCCGACGACCCGAACTTCACCGCGTCGAGCATGGGCAGCATCCCGATCGGCCAGGGCATCGCGGTCACGCCCATGCAGATGCTCGACGTGTTCTCGACCGTTGCCAACGGGGGGGTGTCGCGGCCACCACGGTTGATCGCGGCCACGATCGGCGCCGACGGCAAGCGCGTCGACGTGCCGGAGATGCCTGGCCGGCGCGTAATCTCCCCGCTGACGGCGAGCGCTATCAACGACATGCTCCGCGGCGTCGTCACCGGCGGTACCGGCCAGCGCGCCGCAATCCCCGGTTACACGGTGGCCGGCAAGACGGGTACGGCGCGCAAGCCCCCCTACCGGCCCGGCGTCTACATGGCGAGCTTCGCGGGCTTCGCGCCCGCGGAGGCGCCGCGCCTCGCCGCGATCGTCGTGATCGACCAGCCCGGGCCGGGAGAGAGCTACTACGGCGGTGACATCGCCGCACCGGTGTTCGCCAGGATCATGTCCGAGGCCCTCACGCGCGAGCGGGTGCCGCCCACCGTGGACCTCGCACAACCACTTCCCAAGGTCACCTCCGCGAGGTCGAACGATGTTCCGTAGCCCGAGAGGCGCACCGGCTCCTGTCATCCGCGTCCCGCCCGCCGGGCCGCGTCGCGCCGGAGGCTCCGAGATCGTGCGGGGAATCGATTCCACATCGCCGGAGCCGGATCCCCGCGATGCGGCCGGTATCGTGTCCGCGCTTGTTCCGTAGCGGAGAGGAACACGTGCAGCTGCGCGAACTCCTCGGCGGCGTGGAGGTGCTCGAGCTCTCGGGCGACGCGCACGTCGACGTCGCCGACATCGTGCTCGACAGCCGGCGCGCCCATCAGGGTGCGCTGTTCTGTTGCGTTCCCGGAAGCCATTTCGACGGGCACGATCTCGCGGCAGGTGCGGTCGACGCGGGCGCCGTGGCGCTCCTGACCGAACGGACCGTGCCCGTGCCAGTGCCGCAGGCGAGAGTGCGAGCCGTCCGGGAGGCGGTCGGACCGCTCGCGTCCCGCCTGCACGGCGATCCGTCGCGCGACCTGCGGGTGCTCGGCGTGACCGGCACGAACGGCAAGACCACGACGACCTATCTCCTCGAAGCGATCACACGCGCGGCCCTGGAGCGCTCGGGGTTGATCGGTACGAGCGGCGCTCGCATCGGTGATGAGCCCGAGCCGCTGGACTTCACCACGCCGGAGGCGCCGGACCTGCAAGCGCTCTTCGCGCGCATGCGCGATGCCTCGGTGCGCACGGTGGCCATGGAGGTGAGCTCGCACTCGCTGGCGCAGCGCCGGGTCGACGGCACGCACTTCGCAGTCGGGTGCTTCACGAACCTCTCGCGCGATCACCTCGATTTCCACGGATCGCTGGACGCGTACCTCGCGGCGAAAGCGCGTCTGTTCGACCTCAGCGAGCGGGGCGTGGTCAACATCGGCGACCCGGCCGGCGCGGAGCTCGTGGAACGGGCTGCGATCCCTCTCGTCTCGTACGGAGCGTCACCGGATGCCGCGATCCGGATGCGCGACCTGAGCTCCGGCCGTGATGGCTCGTCGTTCGTGATCGAGCACGGTGGCTCCGAGTTCGATGTGCACACTCCGCTCCTCGGTGTCTTCAACGCGGTGAACGCGCTTGCCGCAGCAGCCACGGCGCTCGTCGCGGGGTTCGACGAGCGGCCGATCGCCGAGGGCATCGCGGGGATGGTCTCGGTTCCCGGCCGCTTCGAGCAGATCGACGGACGGCGCGGTTTCTCGGTCTTCGTCGACTACGCGCATTCACCGGGTGCCCTCGCGACCGCGCTCGACACCGCGCGCGACCTCACCGATGGACGGGTGCTCGCCGTGTTCGGCTGTGGTGGCGACCGCGACCGCGACAAGCGGCCGGAGATGGGCGCGGCCGTCGGGGAGCGTGCCGATGTCGTCGTGCTCACCTCCGACAACTCGCGCTCGGAGGATCCGGCGACGATCGCCGCCGATGCCGCGCGGGGCCTCGACGCGCGTGGGAGCAGCTACACCATCGAGCTCGATCGGAGGCTCGCGATCCGGACCGCGCTCGCCGAGGCGCGTCCGGGCGATGTGGTGATGATCCTCGGCAAGGGTGCCGAGCAGGGTCAGGAGGCCGCCGGCTCGGTCCAACCCTTCGACGACCGTACGGTCGCTCGCGAAGAGCTCGAGGCGCTCGCGTGCAGCTGACGGCGGCGTGGGCCGCCGCGCGCACGGGTGGTGTCGTGGCGAACGAGCGCAGCGCGGAGGCGTCGGATCAGAGCGCCGTCGCGCAGGGGGTGTCGTTCGATTCGCGCTCCATGAGGGCGGGGGAGGCGTTCATCGCGCTGCGCGCCGAGCGGGACGGGCACGACTTCGTGGCCGATGCGCTCGCGCGCGGGGCACCGTTCGCGATCGTCGAGCGCGTGCCGGACGGCTTGGAAGGCGATGCGCTCGTCGTGGTCGACGACTGCTATGCGGCGCTTGCTGCGCTCGCGAGCGCAGCTCGCGCCGAGCTCGAGGGAGCGACGGTGATCGGCGTCACGGGCTCAGTCGGCAAGACGTCGACCAAGGACATGATTGCCGCAACCCTGGGCTCGTCGAAGAAGGTGCACGCGAGCCGTGCGTCCTTCAACAACGAGATCGGCCTCCCGGTCACGCTCATCGGGACACCGCCCGGCACGGAGGTGGTGGTGCTCGAGATGGGCGCCCGCTTCGCGGGCAACATCCGGCACCTCTGCGCCATCGCGCGGCCGTCGATCGGCGTCATCACGAACATCGGGCTCGCGCATGCGGAGCATCTCGGCGGCCCGGAGGGAATCGCACGCGTCAAGGGCGAGCTGCTCGAGTCGCTCCCGAGTGACGGCCTCGCGGTCGTCGACGCGGACAGCGACCAGGCGCAGTCGCTGCTCGCGCGCACGAGCGCGCGCACGATCAGCGCGGGCGTGGCGGCCGGCGCCGACGTCCGGATCCTCGCTCTCGAGGTGGACGACGACCTGCACGCGACGTTCGACCTGTCGACGCCGTGGGGTCCCGTTCCGGGCGTGCGGCTCGGTGTGCGCGGTGCGCACCAGGCGGCGAACGCCGCGAAGGCCGCCGCGGTGGCGCTGTCGTCGGGGGTCACGGCAGCGCAGGTCGTGGACACCTTGAGCCGGTGGTCGGGCGAGGGGCTCCGGATGGAGCTCATCCGCACGAATCGAGGCTTCACGGTGCTCAACGACTGCTACAACGCGAGCCCGAGCGCCGTGGCCGCGGCGATCGACGCGCTCGAGCGTCTCCCGGCGAGCGGACGGCGCATCGCGGTGCTCGGCGAGATGCTCGAGCTCGGGGACATCGGACCGGACGAGCACGCGCGTGTCGGCGCACTGGCCGCCGAGCACGGCGTCGATCTGCTCGTCGCCGTCGGCGAAGGCGCGGCTCCGGTAGCGGCCGAGGCCGAGGGTGCCGGCGTGGCGGTGCGCCGCGCCGCGGACGCGGGTGAAGCGGTCGCGCTGCTCGCCGAGACCGTTCGGCCTGGAGACGTCGTGCTGGTCAAGGCGAGCCGCGCGGTCGGCCTCGAGCAGGTGGCGCGCGCGCTCGCCTCCGACGAGCAGGAGCCTCCGAGTTGATCGCCGCGCTGATCGGTGTTGCGGGTGCCTTCCTGGTGGCGGTGCTCGGCACGCCGTTGCTCATCAGAGTCCTCCGAAACCGCAAGATCGGGCAGCAGATCCGCGCCGACGGGCCGATCGCCCACCCGCACGAGGCGAAGGCGGGCACACCGACGATGGGCGGGATCGCGATCATCGGCGCCGCGTTTCTCGGCTACCTCGCGGCCCACATCCGGACCGAGGCGATCAAGTTCGCGGACACGGCGCTCGCGCTGTGGGTGCTCGTGCTCGGGCTGGCCGTCGTCGGTTTCGTCGACGACTACCTCGGGGTCCGTCGCGCTCGCAACCTCGGTCTGCGCAAGCGCGGGAAGACCGTCGGGGTGCTCCTCGTCGCGGTCGTGTTCGCATGGGCCGCGCTGAACGTCATCCATGTCTCGACACATCTCTCGTTCACGCAGACGATGGGAGTCGACCTCGGGCATTGGGGATGGTTCGTCTTCGCGGTCGCCGTCATCTATGCGAGCGCGAACGCCGTGAACATCACGGACGGGCTCGACGGTCTCGCCGCGGGATCCGCCGCGCTGGTGTTCGCCGCGTACGTGGTGATCGCGTTCACGCAGTTCCGCCACTTCTCGATCTACCACTTGCCTCGTGCCGGCGCGATCGACGTCAGCGTCGTCTCCGCCGCGCTGATGGGCGCGTGCATCGGCTTCCTGTGGTGGAACGCACCGCCAGCGCGCTTGTTCATGGGCGATACAGGGGCGCTCGCGCTCGGCGGCTCGATGGCGGGCATGGCGCTGCTGACCCACACCGTGCTCCTGCTCCCGATCATCGGCGGCCTCTATGTGCTCGAGACGCTGAGCGTGATCGCGCAGGTGATCTCGTTCCGCGGCTTCGGGCGCCGCGTGCTGCGCATGTCCCCGATCCACCACCACTTCGAGGTGCTGGGCTGGCCGGAGTCGACGATCATCGTGCGCTTCTGGATCCTCGCGGGCCTGGCCATGGCCCTCGGTCTCGGCTTCTTCTACGCCGACTTCCTCCGCAGCGGCTCGGGAGCGCTCGGATGATCGAGGGTGCGCGCGTGCTCGTCGTCGGTCTCCGCACGACCGGGCTCTCGACGGCACGGATGCTCGCCGCGCGCGGGGCCACGGTCACGGTTGTCGAGGACGCGCCCGGCGCGCCCGGCTACGCCCGCCGAGTCGAGGCGGTGCGCGCGACTGGAGCGCAGCTGGTCGAATCACCGGCGCCCGACGATTGGGCCGCGCTCGTCGCCGAGTCGACGATGGTCGTGCCGAGCCCCGGTGTGCGGCCGGTCCATCCGGTGTACGAGGCGGCAGCTGCCGCCGGGACACCCGTACGGGGCGACATCGATCTCGGAGTGGCGCTCGCGACCGTCCCGGTCGTGGCCGTCACCGGCACGAACGGGAAGACGACCGTGACGACGCTCGTCGCTTCGATGCTCGAGGAGTCCGGGATCGCCGCGCTCGCGACCGGGAACATCGGCTCGGGTGTGCTCGACGCGATCGAAAGCGACGTCGACGTGCTGGTGGTCGAGGTGTCGTCGTTCCAGCTGCACGCCACGACGGCTTCGTTCCGGCCGCGCGTTGCCGTCCTCCTCAACATCGCCCATGACCACATCGATTGGCACGGGTCGTTCGAGGCCTATGTGGATGCGAAGCGTCGCGTGTTCGAGCACCAGGGGCCTGACGACGTGCTGGTGTTCAACGCGGACGATCCTGTTGTCGGCGACCTCGCTCGCAGTGCACCCGGACGGACGGTCGCGTTTGCGAGCGAGGCAGCCGCAGGCACAGCAGGCGTCCGCGACGGGGAGCTGCTGGCACCGGACGCCACGGCCCTTGCCACGATTCGGGAGCTGGGCCCGCTCGGCCCGCAGGACCTCGCGAACGCAGCAGCTGCGGCTGCGGCGTCAATACAGGTCGGCGCGACGCCCGACGGGATCCGAAGCGCGCTGATGAAGTTTCCGAGGCTCCACCACCGCGTCGAGCTGGTCGGCAAGGCTGATGGGGTGTCGTACGTCGACGACTCGAAGGCGACGAACCCGCACGCCACCTTGGCCGCGCTCGCGGGCGTCGATTCCGCCGTCCTGCTCGCGGGTGGTGACGCCAAGGGTGTGGACCTCGCGGTGCTCCGCGAGGCAGCCGGTCACGTGCGGTCGGTGGTGGCCATCGGCGCGACACCGGAGCTCGTGGAGGCGGCGTTCGCCGGCGCAGTCCCCGTCGCGCGTGCGGCCTCGATGCACGACGCGGTCCGGATGGCAGCAGCCCGCGCGGAAGCGGGAGACACGGTGCTGCTCTCACCGGCGTGTGCCTCTTTCGACTGGTACGACGGCTACGAGCAGCGTGGTGACGACTTCCGCCACGAGGTGGAGACCCTGACAGGAGCGGACGCCGAGCGGGAGCGGAAGAGGTGAGTGTCGCGGCCGGGCGGCTCGGCACGAAGGCAGGAGGGTCGTCACGCCTGACCGCTCTGCGCGCGCGGTGGCGCGCGGCGGGCGACGTCCGCACGACGAACTCGACGCTGCTCGTGCTGGTGGTCGGCGTCCTGAATGTGATCGGCCTCGTGATGGTGCTCTCGGCGTCGACGGTCCAGTCGCTCGACGCCACGGGGAGTGCCTGGTGGATCTTCGAGCGCCAGTTGCTGTGGACCGGGCTCGGCGTGCTCGGTTTCGTGCTCGCGGCACGCATCGACTACCGCAGGTGGCGTCGCGCGGCGGTGCCGCTGCTGCTCGTCGCGATGGCGTTGCTGCTCGTCGTGCTCGTGCCGGGGATCGGCATCTGGGTCGACGGCTCCCGACGGTGGCTCGGATTCGGGAGCTGGCGCCTGCAACCGAGCGAGCTCGCCAAGCTCGGAGTGCTCGTGTTCATCGCCGATCTCCTGACGCGGCGCGACCACGAGCTCGATGACTGGCGCCGCGTCCTGCGGCCGTCGCTGCTCGCGCTCGCCGGTGTCTGCGCCCTGGTGATGCTCGAGCCCGATCTCGCGTCGACGATGGTGATCGCGTTCGTTGCCGCATGCGTGCTGATCGTCGGCGGGGTGCGCCTCAGGCACCTCGCACCGATCGCCGCCGCCGGCGTCGCGCTCGTCGCCGCCTTCGCGCTGCTGGTCCCCTGGCGCCGCGCGCGCATGCTCTCGTTCCTCGATCCGTGGAACAGCGCGTCGCACTCCGGATACCAGGTCACGCAGTCCCTCATCGCCCTGGGCCACGGCGGCCTCACCGGGGTGGGCCTCGGCGCTGGGCGCGCCAAGTGGGACTTCCTGCCGGCCGCGCACACCGACTTCATCTTCGCGATCATCGGCGAGGAGCTCGGTCTCCTCGGGTGTGCGCTCGTGATCGGCCTGTTCATCGCGATCGCGGTGCTCGGCGTGCGTACGGCCTTCCGCGCGCCGGACAGGTTCGGGACGCTCCTCGCCGGAGGGATCACGGCGTGGATCGTCGGCCAGGCGGTGATCAACATCGGTGCAGTCGTCGGGGTCCTGCCGGTCACCGGCGTCCCGCTCCCGTTCGTCTCGTTCGGAGGCACAGCCCTCGTCTTCACGATGGTGGGCGCCGGCCTCCTGGCGAACGTCGCGCGCCAGGGAACGGCGTGAGCTGTACCCGAGGAGGGACGTTCGCGATCATCGCGGGCGGTGGCACCGGCGGTCACGTGTACCCGGCGATCGCGCTCGCCGACGCGCTCGCGGCGCGCGGGCACGATCGCACGACGCTGCGGTTCATGGGCGCGCAGCGCGGTCTCGAGGCGCGGGCGGTGCCGGCCGCCGGCTACGGCATCGATCTGCTCGGGACCCGCGGGCTCCAGCGGTCGATGACCCTGAAGAACCTCGTCCGCAACGCCACACTGCCCTTCGTCCTCGCGCGGGCGGTGCGCCGAGCGATCGGGATCCTGCGCCGTCTGCGCCCGAAGGTGCTCGTCAGCGTCGGCGGGTATGCCTCCGTGCCCGGAGTGCTCGCGGCGAAGGCGTGCCGTGTTCCGATGGTCGTGCACGAGCAGAACGCGATCCCCGGGCTCGCGAACCGCGCGGCAGTCGCGCTCGGTGCGCGTGCTGCGGTCTCCCTTCCCGGAACCGCGTTGCGCGGCGCGGTCATCACGGGCAACCCCGTCCGGGCCGCGGTGGCGCAGGTGCGGCACGAGCCCGACGAAGGCCATGCCGAGATCGCGATCTTCGGTGGCAGTCTCGGCTCGGCGGTGCTGAACGATGCCGCGCTCGACCTTTACGACCGGTGGCGGGCGCGCGACGACGTGTCGATCCACCACATCGCAGGTCCCCGCAACTTCGCGGCGACCCGGTCGCGTCTCGCGGCACTTCGCAAGCCGGACGACGCGCTGCGCTACGAGCTCGTCGAGTACGAGCAGGAGATGGAGCGCCTCTATGCGCGCTCGACGCTCGCCGTCTGCCGGGCAGGCGCCGTGACCGTCGCCGAGCTCGCGGCAGCCGGCGTGCCCTCGGTGCTCGTGCCGTGGCCGGGCGCCGCGGAGGACCACCAGACGGGCAACGCACAGGCCATGGCCGGCGCCGGGGCAGCAGTCGTGATCCGCGACGACGAGTGCAGCGGGGCGCGCCTCGCCGGGGTGGCCGGAGACCTGCTCGCGGACGCCGGCCGGCTCGCGCGGATGAGCGCGGCCGCGCAGTCGGTCGGGCGGCCCGACGCTGCGGACCGTCTCGCCGATCTCGTGGAGGAGGTGGCGGGTGCCACCGCCTGAGCCGGGTCGGCCGCTCGACCTGTCCGTGGCCAGGCGCCTCCACATCGTCGGCGTCGGCGGCGCGGGGATGAGCGCGTACGCGGCGATCCTGGCCGAGCTCGGGCACCGCGTCACGGGTTCCGACCTGCGCGAGCACCGTCGTTTCGAGCGGCTCCGCCTGCTCGGCGTCGAGTGCCTGGTGCCGCAGCGGCCCGGCAACGTCACCGCCGATATCGAGGCCGTCGTGGTCAGCTCCGCGATCCCCGAGCACAACGTCGAGGTCGTGGCCGCGCAAGCACTCGACATCCCGGTCATCTCCCGTGCCGACGCGCTCGCGGGGATCGTCGCCGCGCGGCGGGGCATCGGGATCGCGGGGACGCACGGCAAGACGACGACCGCGTCGATGCTGACGCTCATGCTGCGCGCCGCCGGGCTGCGTCCCAGCTTCCTCATCGGCAGCGAGTTGAACGAGGTGGGTACGAACGAAGGCCTCGGAGAGGGGGAGTGGCTCGTCGTGGAGGCCGACGAGAGCGACGGCACCTTCCTCCGCCTGCCGCTCCAGGCAGCCGTGCTGACCAACGTCGACAACGACCACCTCTGGTACTGGGGCGGCATGGCCGAGCTCACCGACGCGTTCGTGCGGGTCGCCCACGGTGTCGACGGCCCGGTCGCACTCTGCATCGACGACCCCTTGTTGGCGAGCCTCGCTCCGGAGCTTGCGGGAGCCGTCTCGTACGGGTTCGCGCCCGACGCGCGCTATCGGGCGAGCGACTACGAAGGCGGCCCTCGCGGCTGCTCGTTCGTGCTGAGCCGTGACGGCGAGGAGCTCGGGACCCTGCGGCTCCCCGTCGTCGGACGGCACAACGCGCAGAACGCAGCGGGTGCCGCCGCACTCGCGCTCGAGCTCGGCGCCGGCCTCGGGTCGATCCGCCGCGCTCTGGCGGCGTTCGGCGGTGTGGCGCGTCGCTTCCAGCATCGTGGCGAGCGCGACGGGGTCGCGATCGTCGACGACTACGCGCTCCTTCCGCCGGAGGTGCGCGCGACGATCCGCGCTGCGCGGGAGTCGGGGTATCGCAAGGTGGTCGCGGTCTTCCAGCCGTTCCGCTATGCGCGCACCGCGGTCATGTGGCAGGAGTTCGCCGACGCGTTCGAGGGCGCCGACCAGGTGATCCTCACCGACGTCTGCGGCTACCACGAGCAGCCGATCCCCGGCGTCACGGGCGAGCTGCTCGTGAGGGCCGTGCTCGACGCGCACCCCGCCACCGAGCTCGCGTACTTCCCGCACCGCAAGGAGCTCGCAAACCTCGTCCCGCGCTTCGCCCGCGCGGGTGACGTCATCCTCACGCTCGGCGGCGGTGACATCACCACCCTCCCGGACGAGCTGCTCGCCGGTGCGCGCTCCGAAGCGACGGACGCGTGAGATGCGCGGTGTCTCGCCCGAGCTCGAGCGTTGCGCGGCGTCCCTCGCTGCGGCGCTGCCCGGGCTCGTCGAGCGCGACGCGCCGCTCGGCGCGTTGACCACCTACCGCGTCGGCGGACCCGCAGCGGTCCTCGTCCGCGTGCAGACCGCAGGGCAGCTCGAGGCCGTCGCCGAGGCGGTGCGCGCATGCCGGCCGCAGGTGCTGATCGTCGGGCACGGCTCGAACCTGCTCGTGGCCGACGAGGGGTTCCGCGGCGTCGCCGTCCTCCTCGAGGACGAGTTCGAGGCGATCGACCTCGCCGATGCGGACGCGGGCACCGTCCGTGCGGGTGGGGCCGTTCCGCTGCCGGTCCTCGCGCGGCGCACCGCATCAGCCGGCCTCACCGGGTTGGAGTTCTTCGTCGGCATCCCTGGAAGCGTCGGCGGAGCCGTGCGCATGAACGCGGGTGGCCACGGGCGCGATACGAGGGAGGTGCTGCGCTCTGCGGAGGTCGTCGACCTGCTCGGCGACGGGACCGTCACCGCGCGGGATCCGGCCGCGCTCGCGCTCGGCTACCGGGAGTCGGCGATCGGCTCCGGGGAGGTCGTCGTCGCAGCGACGTTCGCCGTCGACCGCGACGACCCCGCTGCCTGCGAGGCCCGCGTCGCCGAGATCGTCCGGTGGCGTCGCGAGCACCAGCCAGGGGGCTCGAACGCCGGCTCGGTGTTCCGGAACCCCGACGGCGACGCTGCCGGCCGACTGGTGGAGGCGTGCGGGCTCAAGGGCCGGCGTCACGGCTGTGCAGTGGTGTCCGAGAAGCACGCGAACTTCATCCAGGCAGACGCCGGCGCGACGGCCGCCGACGTCGATGCGCTGATCCGCGAGGTGCAAGCGGTCGTTGCCGCGCGCACTGGTGTCGAGCTTGTGCCCGAGGTCCATCGTGTCGGCTTCGAGGACGTGTCGTGACGAGCAGCGCTCCGACCCGCGCCATCGACCCGCGCATCCGTGAGCGCCGCACCGCAGTGTTGCGCGACCAAGGTCGCCGCCGCCTCCGTTGGTTGCTCGTGGCCGTCGCGGTGTGCTGCACCGCGGGGCTCATTTGGCTCGGAGTGGAGTCACCGCTGCTGTCGGTCCACTCGACCTCGGTGGAGGGCGCACGCCACGAGAGCACGGAGGCGGTGCTGCGCGCCGCAGCGATCAAACACGGGACCGCGCTCATGTTCCTCGACACTGCAGCGGTTGCCGCACGAGTCGAGCGGCTGCCCTGGGTGCTCACGGCGAGCGTGCACAAGTCGTGGCCGACCAAGGTCTCCATCACGGTCGTCGAGCGGACGCCCGTCGCATGGGCTGCCCGTCCGGGCGCCGCGCGGGCAACGGCCTACGCGATCGTCGATGCCACCGGCCGGGTGGTGGCGGACGTTCCGCGGGTTCCTCCGGGGCTCGTGCAGATCGGCGGCAGCGCGGGTACACCCGCTCCGGGGGCACGCATCGCCGGATCGCGGCTCGCGGGTGTTGTCGGCACCATGCCGGCACTGCTGCGCGCGTTCAGCGCGCAGATCGTGAGCGGTCCACAGGGGGTGACGATTCGATTGCGCCCGACGGCGCCGAGCACCGAGATCCGTCTCGGCTCGCTCGACGCGACCCGCGACAAGCTCGCCGCGGCGTTCGCAGTGCTCGCGCGGCTGCGCGCGCTCCACCAGCACGTGCGCTACATCGACGTCGCGGTGCCGAGCGTGCCCGTGACGGCATGACGCCGACGTTCCGGCCCCGATCGCGCACGCACCCCGATTGAAGGGGATCAGAGCGCTGCACTAGAGTCTCCACCGCTACGACAGGTTGACAGAACGCTCGACCTCGACCTGAGGTCGAGGGTTGGCGGGAGTGCAGCGTTCTGTTCCGTCCTGTTGTCTGCGATCGCAGCGTGGAAAGCTGTGCGCAGCGAGGCACGAGACCGGCACCAGCCGGCCTCATCCCACGGAGAGAAACCGGCGACGGAGAGAGTCAGGTCATGTTCGGTGCCCCTCAGAACTACCTTGCGGTGATCAAGGTGGTCGGCGTCGGCGGCGGCGGCGGCAACGCGATCAACAGGATGATCGACGCCGGTCTCAAGGGCGTGGAGTTCATCGCTGTCAACACCGATGCACAGGCGTTGCTGATGAGCGATGCCGACGTGAAGCTCGATCTCGGCCGGGACCTGACACGCGGCCTGGGCGCGGGCTCCGACCCCGACGTCGGGCGTCAAGCAGCCGAGGACCACCGCGAGGAGATCGAAGAGGTGCTCAAGGGCGCCGACATGGTGTTCATCACGGCCGGCAAGGGTGGCGGCACCGGTACGGGCGGCGCGCCGATCATCGCCGAGCTGGCGAAGCAGGCCGGGGCGCTCACGATCGGCGTGGTGACGCGGCCGTTCAGCTTCGAGGGCAGGCGCCGGTCGGTGCAGGCCGAGAGCGGCATCCAGCGGCTCAAGGAGAAGGTCGACACGCTCATCATCATCCCGAACGACCGTCTGCTCCAGGTGTCGGACGATCGCACGTCGATGCTGAATGCGTTCAAGATGGCCGACGAGGTGCTGCTCCAAGGTGTGCAGGGCATCACCGACCTGATCACCACGCCGGGTCTCATCAACACCGACTTCGCCGACGTCAAGATGATCATGACGAACGCCGGCTCCGCGCTGATGGGCATCGGCTACGCATCCGGCGACGGGCGCGCGGTCGCTGCGGCCCGCGGCGCGATCTCGAGCCCGCTGCTCGAGGCGAGCATCGAGGGCGCCCGCGGCATCCTGCTCAACATCTCGGGGCCGTCCGACCTCGGCTTGTTCGAGGTCAACGAGGCGGCCGAGATCATCTCGCAGGCCGCGCACCCCGACGCGAACATCATCTTCGGCGCGGTCATCGATGACGCGCTCGGTGACGAGGTGCGCCTGACGGTCATCGCGGCGGGCTTCGACCGGTTCGAGGGAGAGCGCCGGATCGACACGCCACTCGGGCTCCGCGAGGAGGAGCGCGCGCTGGGCGGCGATTCCGAGCTGAACCTCGACGAGGAGGTCGGCGACGACGACTTCGACGTCCCCGAGTTCCTGCGCTGATCCGGCGCGAGCTCGGCGGCGCGGTCGCTGTCTTCACCGACCGCCACGGCGGCGGCTCCGAGCCCCCGTTCGACACGCTGAACCTCGCGACACACGTCGGTGACGTGGCCGCCCGTGTCGCCGACAACCGTGCGAGCGCCGTCGGTCTCGTCGGGTGCGCCGAGGGGGTCTGGCTCCATCACGTGCACGGCAGCGACGTCGCCGTGGTCGACGGTCCCGTGGCGGCGGGCACCTGCGCCGACGGGTCCGTCACAACTCGGCCGGGGCTCGCGCTCGCTGCGATGGGTGCCGATTGCGCCCCGATCGCGATCGCGAACGACACCGCCTGCGCTGCGGTGCACTCCGGCTGGCGCGGCCTCGCTGCAGGCGTGGTCCAGCACGCCGTCGATGCGGTTCGCGCGGCGGGCTCGGGCAGCGTGCACGCGGTCGTCGGCCCGTGCATCTGCGCGTCCTGCTACGAGTTCGGTGCCGACGATCTCCGCTCCGTCGCTGCTGCCGCCGGTCCGGAGGTGATCGGCAGCACGCGCGACGGTCGCGCCTCGCTCGATCTCGTAGCCGGGATCCTCGCCGCGTTGGAACGCGCGGGCGTCGGGCACATCGAGGCGCTCGGTGTGTGCACGATGGAGTCGCCCGACCACTACTCCTTTCGCCGCGATGCGACGACCGGACGTCAGGCCGTGATCGTCGCCCGGCGATGAGCGAGCGTCAGAGGTGAGCGACGACGGAATTCCCGCGGCGCTCGCCCGCGTCCGCGAGCGCATCACCGACGCAGCGCGCCGCGCCGGGCGCGATCCGGCCGAGATCACGCTCGTCGGGGTCTCCAAGACGGTGCCGGCCGAACGCGTCGCGGAGGCGGTCGATGCGGGTCTCGGCGACCTCGGCGAGAACCGCGCGCAGGAGCTTCTCCCCAAGGCACGCGCGCTGGCGGGGCTGGAGCCGCGCTGGCACTTCGTCGGCACGCTGCAGCGCAACAAGATCGCCGCCCTCGCCCCGTGGGTCGACCTCTGGCACTCGATCGACCGCGCGGATCTCGTCCCGCCGCTCGCGCGTCACGCGCCGCGCTCCGCCGTGCTCGTGCAGGTGAACCTCGCCGGGAAGCCGGGGCAGAGCGGGTGTGCACCCGACGCGGCGAAGGGCCTCGTCGACGAATGCTCGGCAGCGGGTCTCGAGGTCCGCGGCCTCATGACCATCGCTCCGCAGGGCGGCGAGAAGATCGCCGGTTCGGGCGGCGAGAAGATCGCCGGTTCGGGAGGGGAGCCGCGGCGATGGTTTGCCGCGCTCCGCGACCTTGCGACCACGCTCCGTCTCCCCGAGCTCTCGATGGGGATGACGGAGGACTTCGAGGACGCGATCGCCGAAGGAGCGACGTTGGTCCGCGTGGGACGGGCGATCTTCGGGGAGCGGCCTCCCGACAGCCGGTGACGGCCCGGTCGGAGGCCTCGCTCCGCCCGCGGGTTGTGGACGGCTCCACGATTGGAACGGGTCCCGGGGTTAGTCTGAGCGTTCCAGGAGGAGCACGTCGGACAGGGCCGAGGAGAGGCTATGCCGGGCATGTGGCAGAAGACGATGGTCTACCTCGGGCTCAAGGACGACGACGACGGCTATGAGTACGACTACGACGAGCTCGTGCTCGAGGACGAGGAGTATGCCGACACGCATGCGGAGCCGCTCGAACGAACGGTCAGGCCCGAGCGGTACGAACGCCCTGAGCGGTATGTGCCCGAGCGGCACGCACGGTACGAGCCGCCGCGCCACGAGTCCGTGAGCCGCGTGGAGCGCGAGTCCGTGTCCGTCTCCCCGCAGCCGCGCATCCGGGCGCTTCCCGCAGACGAGGTCGCACCGCGCGAGAGCTCGACGCCCACCATCCGCGCGATGCCGGCGTCGTCCGCACGCGTGCACGTCGTCGAGCCGCACAGCTTCAACGATGCGCAGGAGGTCGGTGACCGCCTGAAGGCCGACCAGCCGGTGATCATCAACCTGCAGGGTCTCGGCCGTGATCTGCAGCGCCGCATGATCGACTTCTCGAGCGGCCTGACGTACGCCGTGGGGGGCACGATGTCACGAGTGGCCGACCAGGTCTTCCTCCTCACGCCGAGCAACGTCGAGGTCTCGCAGGAGGAGAAGGAGCGCCTGCAGGCCCGCGGTCTCTACCGCACCTAGTCGCGCGACCACCGTGGGGATCCTGCGAGCGATCGTCCTCGTCTACATCATCGTCATGCTCGTTCGCATGGCGTTCAGCTGGATGCCGCCGGACACGCTCCGTGGTCGCTTGGCGCCGATCAACCGCCTGGTCCTCGACCTGACCGAGCCGGTGCTCGCGCCGATGCGCCGCATCATCCCCCCGGCGGGGATGTTCGACCTCTCGTTCATGGTCGTGTTCTTCATCCTTGTCATCCTCTACAGCGCGTTGCCCGCGCACTGACCGGGTCCATCGCCCTGAGCACTTTGCACCAGCTCCCACGCCGGGTGGTCGTGCGTCGCTAGCATGACCGGCATGGACGTGACGCCACGGGAACTGCGCGAGATCGACATCCGCGAGACGTTGCGCGGCTACCACCGTGAGGACGTCGAGGAGCTGCTCGAACGCTCAGCCGCCACGATCGAAGCCCTCCACGAGCGCGTCCGCCAGCTCAGCGAGCAGGTCAAGAGCGCCGAGGGCCAGACCGGTCAGAGCAAAGAGACCGAGGACATGCTCCACCGGACGCTGCTCCTGGCGCAGCGCGCCGCCGACGAAGCGATTGCCGAGGCCCAGATCAAGGCCCGCCAGACGACCGAGGAAGCCGAGGCTCGAGCCTCGGCGACCGTGGTCGAGGCAGAGACCACGGCGCGCCGCCAAGCAGAGCTCGAGCGTCGCCGCCTCGAGAGCGAGATCCTCGATCTCGGCGCGCGCCGCGAGGCGCTGCTGGCGGACGTCGAGAGCCTCGAGACCTTCGAGCAGGACTACCGCGCGCGCCTGCGCCGATCCGTCGAGTCCGACCTCGAGCTCCTCGCAACGCAGGCACCGTCCGTACCTGCGCCGCGGCCGACCATCCACAACGTCGACATCCCGGCGGTCCCCGAGGGCATCGCGCAGAAGTCGGCACCGCCGCCGGTCGCGCGCAAGAGCCCGGAGCGGCGCGAGAGCGAGCCCTCGGACGTGTCCGCCAAGGCGGATGCTCCGAAGCCGCAGCGCGCGCCGGAGCCCGTGATCGAGTCGGCGAAGGAGACCGAGCCGACTTGGGAGCCGCTCACGGCCTCGCCGTTGCCGGACGCCCCCGACCTTCCGAAGAAGCCGGTGCGCTCCGAGCCGCTGTCCGGGACGCGTGCACCGTTGTTCGACCAGGACCCGCCGACCCCCGACGCGCTCGACGACGATGCGTTCTTCGCGAGCCTGCGCGAAGCGGTGACCGACCAGACGCCGCTCGGACCGCGCGACGACGCCGACTACGAGGACGAGGACGCATCGAAGAGCGGTGGCGGCCTGTTCCGCCGCCGCGGTCGCTAGACCTTCGTCAGCTCGACGTCCAGCCGGGTCCCCTCGATCGTGAGGGTGTGCGCGCGGCCGGCGTCCGGCTCCGAATCGCTCGACAGCTCCGTGGCGAGCACCTCTCCGGCGATCCAGTCGCGGTGCGCGCGCACCGCGGCTTCGAGCGGGTCCGACGTCGCGATCTTGACGCGTACCCGGTCCGCGATCGCGAGGCCGGTGGACTTCCTGAGGTCGTTCAGCGCACGCACGAGCTCCCGGGCGTATCCCTCGAGCCGCAGGTCCTCGTCGATGGTGGTGTCGATCGCGACGGCCACCCCGCCACCCTGGGCCAGCGCGAACTCCTCGTGCGACGCGGCTCGCACCTCGACGTCTTCCGCGCCGAGCTCGACCGTGGTGCCGTCGACGTCGAGGCGGTAGACGCCCGTCTCGTCGAGCGCCGCCCGTACCGCCGCCCCGTCGCTCTCGCCGAGGGCCGCCTTGATCCGCGGGACCAGCTTCCCGACCTTGGGTCCGAGCGTCGCGAAGTTCGGTACCACGGAGTAGTCGAGGAGACCTTCGAGGCTGCTCACCGGCTCGAGCCGCTTGACGTTCAGCTCGTCGGCGACCTCGTCGGCGATCTCCGGCGACAGCGGCTCGCCACCCGGCAGCAGGACGAGCGCGCGGGGGAGCGGCTGGCGCGTCTTCAGCTCGCTGCCCTTGCGTGCCGAGTGGCCGAGCGACGCCACCTCTCGGGCGCGCTCCATCTCCGCTTCGAGCGCCGAGTCGATCGCCGAGGTGTCCGCGACGGGCCAGTCGCTCAAGTGGACCGAGTCCTCGGTGCGGGCGAGGTTCTGGTACACGGCGTCTGCCACGAACGGGCACAGAGGGGCCAGGAGCTGTGCGATCGTCGTGAGGCATTCGTGCAGGACGGCATGGGCCGTGGGGTCGCTCGCCTTCCAGAACCTCGGGCGCGACCTGCGCACGTACCAATTGGACAGATCGTCGACGAGACGGTCCAACCCGTGCGCGGCGCGGAGCGCGTCGAAGCTCTCGAGCGCTTCGGTGACCTCCCTGGTGGTGGAGTGCAGGCGCGACAGGATCCAGCGGTCGAGCACATGCGTCGGGTGAGCGGCCGCGAGGCGGGTATCCCGCTGAGCAGCGAACCCGACCGTCAGAGGAGGCTCCCAACCGTCGATGTTGGCGTACGTGGTGAAGAACGCGTAGATGTTCCAGAGCCGGATCAGGAAGCTGCTCGTCGTCTCGTCGATGCTCTCCACGGACACCCGTTTGGGCATCCAGGGCGAGCCGCCGGAGACGAAGTTCCAGCGCAGCGCGTCGGCGCCGCGCTCGGCGAGGATCGTCCACGGGTCGAGCACGTTCCCGCGGCTCTTCGACATCTTCTGAAGCTCGGGATCGAGCACGAGCGCGAGACAGACGACGTTCTTGTACGGAGTGCGCCCGAAGACGAGCGTGTTCACCGCGAGCAGCGAGTAGAACCAGCCGCGCGTCTGGTCGATCGCCTCGCAGATGAAGTCGGCCGGGAAGCGCGCTTCGAACGTGTCCGCGTGTTCGAAGGGGTAGTGCCACTGAGCCGAGGGCATCGAGCCGGAGTCGAACCACGCGTCGAGCACGGGCTCGATGCGTATCGCGCGCCCGCTCTCGCACTCGGGGCAGTCGACGACGATGTCGTCGACGTACGGACGGTGCAGGTCCAGGTCGGCGAGCGACCGACTGGCGAGCTTCGCGAGCTCGTCGACCGAACCGACGCACGTGTCGTGCCCACACGTGCCGCAACGCCACACGGGGATCGGTGTGCCCCAGAACCGGTCGCGCGAGAGCGCCCAGTCGACGTTGTTCGCGAGCCAGTCACCGAACCGGCCGTGCTTGATGTGCTCCGGGTGCCAGCCGATCGTCTCGTTCTCGCGGATCAGGTCGTCCTTGCGCGAGGACGTGGCGGCGAACCACGTGGGCTTGGCCCAGTAGATGAGCGGACGGCCGCAACGCCAGCAATGCGGGTACGAGTGCGTGTACGACTCGACGTGGTGCAACGCGCCCGAGGCGCGGAGCAGCTCGATGAGCTTCGGGTCCGCATCCTTCGCGAACAAGCCGGCGACATCCGGCGCGGTGTCGTCGAACCGCGCCTGCGCGTTGATCGGGTTGAGCATCGGGAGCGACTCGGCCTCGCCCACCTCGCGGTCGATCTCACCGAACGCGGGCGCGAGGTGCACGATGCCCGTCCCGTCGTCGACGGTGACGAAGTCCGCGGCGACGACCCGGTTGCCACGCTCCGCGTCGACGGGGAGCCAGTCGAACGGCCGCTCGTAGTGGAGGCCGACGAGATCGCCGGGATCGACCGTTTCGACGATCCGAGCGCCCTCACCGAGCACCGGCTCGACGCGCGCGCGTGCCATGACGAGGTCGCGCCCGCCTTGGGGGGACCGGACCCGGACGTAGTCGATGTCGCGGCTGACGGCCGCGCCGACGTTCGAGACGAGGGTCCAGGGCGTCGTGGTCCAGACGAGGAGGTCGAAATCGCGGTCGCGTACCGGGAGGCGCACGTACACGGAGTCCTCGGTGAGGTCGCGGTAGGCGTCCGGCTGACCCAGCTCGTGGCTCGAGAGCGCCGTCCCGCAACGCCCGCAGTAGGGGACCACCTTCGAGCCCTCGTAGATGAGGCCCTGATCCCACATCTCGTGGAAGATCCACCAGACGCTCTCGATGAACTCGTTGCTCATCGTCCAGTACGCGTCGGACATGTCGAGCCACATGCCGATCCGGCTGGTCAGGGAGGACCAGTCCTCGACGTAGCGCTGGACCGACGCGCGGCACCGGCGATTGAACTCCTCGATGCCGAAGTCCTCGATCTCGGGCTTGCCCGAGAACCCGAGCTCCTTCTCGACCTCCACCTCGACCGGGAGGCCGTGGCAGTCCCAGCCGGCCTTGCGCGGCACGTGCTTGCCCCGCATGGTGTGGAAGCGGGGATAGATGTCCTTGAAGAGGCGGGCCCACACGTGGTGGATGCCCGGCCGGCCGTTTGCGGTCGGCGGCCCCTCGTAGAACACCCATTCCGGCGAGCTCTCCCGCCTCCGGAGGCTCTCGGCGAAGACGTCACGGTCCCGCCACTGCGCCAGGATCTCGGTCTCGAGCGCGGGCAGGTCGAGGCGAGGCTCGACGGGCGAGAACGTCACGAGCCGTAGGCTATTGCCCACTGCTTGCCCGCTCTTGCGACTTCGTCGCAGGCCGCTCGGGCCCCGGCTCGGGCGGCGCACGGTACATGCGCCGCGTTTCCTCGCCTTCGGCCGCGCAGCGTGTAGCGAGTTCGAGGGAATGCGGCGACCGTGTGAATCGTTGATGGTCGCCGGTCGCAGGGCTAGCATCCGCCGTTCTCCCGGCGCTGCTCCCCTCGCACCGCGCCACAACCCCTACGAAGGGATCCCCGATGGCGACTGCCACCGGCAAGTCCGCCAAGAAGGCGGCGACGCAGTCGGCAGCCAAGAAGGCAGCGGCCCGCAAGGGGTCGAAGGCGGTCGCGAAGAAGGGCGCGACGGCCAAGGCGAAGGCCGGCAAGGCGTCCGCTCGCAAGAGCGCGGCCGGGAGCGCGGCCAAGAAGCGCGGCGCCACGACGGCCCGCCAGGCGAAGAAGACCGCCGTGAGCAAGGCCACGAAGAAGCCTGCGGCGAAGAAGGCGGCGCCCAAGAAGCCTGCGGCGAAGAAGGCTCCCATCAAGGCCAAGGCGGGCAAGAAGGCGCCCGCCATCAAGCGCGCAGGGACGAAGCCCGGCGCGAAGGCTCCGGCGAAGGCGAAGGCCCCGGCGAAGAAAGCTCCGCCCGCGCCCAAGCCGAAGCCCGAGAAGAAGCTGCCGCCCGGGACCGTCTGCCCGCTCTCGGGCATGTTCGTCCCGAAGCAGTCGCCCAACATCTCGCCGAAGACGCTCGAGAAGCTCAAGGCGCAGCTGCTCGAGGAGCGCGAGCGGCATCTCCGTCAGGCGGCCGACCTTCAGGCGGAGGCAGAGGCGCTCGTCTCCGAGCGTGAGCAGGGCGACACCCAGTTCGACGAGGAGTCGGGGGAGGGCGACACGACGAGCGTCGAGCGCGAGCGCGATCTCATGCTCTCGGCGACCGCACGTCAGGCCGTCGACGAGATCGACCGCGCGCTCGCACGGATGAAGGACGGCACGTACGGCCTGTGTGTTCCCGCGGGGAGGCGCATCTCGGTTGCCCGCCTCGAAGCGATCCCGTGGGCGGAGTCCTGTGTTGACTGCAAACAGCGTGTCGAGCGGCGCAGATAGGCGCACCCGGGTCGTCCCCGGCTGGCTCGCGCCGGCGATCGTCGGCGCCGTGGTCCTGGTCGACCAGCTGACCAAGGCCTGGGTCGTCGCCAACCTCACCAACGACCCGCTCTCGATCATCGGGAACGACGTCGAGCTGAGGGTCGGACGCAACAGCGGGGTGGCGTTCAGCCTCTTCACGAATGCGACCGTCGTGCTCGCGCTCCTCGCGATCGTGATGTCGGTCATCCTGATACGAGCGGTGCGCCGCGCCACCGACCTGCTGACCGTGGTCGCGCTCTCACTGGTGCTCGGCGGCGCGCTGGGAAACCTCTGCGACCGCCTGTTCCGCTCGCCCGGCGTGCTGCACGGTGGGGTCGTGGACTTCGTTCGGGTCGGATCGTTCCCGACGTTCAACGTCGCGGACTCGGCGATCACGATCGGGGCGCTCCTCCTCGTCTACGCGGTGCTCCGAGGGTCGAGCGCGTCGGCCCACCGTGACTGAGACGCTCGCGGTCCCCGCGACCTTGGCGGGGGAACGCGTCGATCGAGCTGTGGCGTTGCTGACCGGCTGGTCGCGCGCCGACGTGCAGGTGCTGATCGAACGATCGCAGGTCCTCGTGGACGGAGCCACCGTCGCGAAGAGCCGCCGGCTGGGGGAGGGAGAGCTGGTGGAGCTCCTCGCCGAGCCGGAGCCCGACCTGCCTCCGGGTCCCGAACCGATCGAGCTGCGCGTGGTCTACGAGGACGAGGACGTGCTGGTCGTCGACAAGCCGGCGGGGCTCGTGGTCCATCCCGGCGCGGGCCACCCTTCGGGAACGCTCGTCAACGGGCTGCTCGCCCGGTACCCGGAGCTCCGCGAGGTCGGGGACCCGATGCGGCCCGGCCTCGTGCACCGGCTCGACCGCGACACGAGCGGCTTGCTCGTGGTCGCCCGTTCCGAAGCCGCGTACGGGCAGCTTGTCGACGCGCTGGCGGCGCGCCGCATGGAGCGGCGCTACGTGGCGCTCGTGTGGGGCGTCCCGGAGGCGCGGCGCGGCGTGGTCGACGCCCCTATCGGGCGCTCGCTGCGATCACCGACGCGCATGGCCGTCCGTTCCGGCGGTCGTGACGCGCGCACCTCGTACACCGTCCGGCGCGAGTACCGCGACCCGAGCCTCGCGTTGCTGACCTGTGCGCTCGAGACGGGGCGCACGCACCAGATCCGCGTGCACCTGGCGGCGATCAGGCACCCCGTGGTCGGTGATCCCGCGTATGGCGGTGTGCGGCAGGGGCTGGCGGTGACGCGGCCGTTCCTGCACGCGGGAGAGCTGGTCTTCACGCACCCGATGACCGGAGCCGAGATGCGCTTCGAGGCCGAGCTGCCACCCGATCTCACGGCTGTTCTCGAGGGCCTCGAGGACCACGAGGTCACGCGCGATTGACCCCTGAGCGCACGGTCGGATGACCGACCCTTGTGCGCTCGACGAGCTCGGCGAGCGTGTGACCCTCGAGCAGTGAGCTCATCTGGTCCGAGACCCCGACCCAGACCTCCTGGAGCACGCAATGGCCCTCGCAGTGGTCGTGCTCGGGGAGCAAGGTCGTCAGGGGGCCGTCGACCGCGGCGAGGATCTCGGCGAGCGTGATCTCCTCGGGCGGCCGGGCGAGCACGTAGCCACCGCCGACGCCGCGCTTGGAGTGCACGAGCCCGGCACCTTTCACCGCCAGCAGGATCTGCTCGAGATAGGGCTGCGGGAGGTTGGTGCGCTCCGCGATCTCCTTCACGGATGTCGGCCGCTCGGAGTCGTGCAGCGCGAGCGAGAGCAGCGCACGAGCCGCGTAGTCGCCGCGGGTCGAGACCTTCACGCGGTCATAGTCCCATATCCGGCGCGGAGAAACGCCGCTGCGCCGGGCCGTACGAGTACCGTGCGTGCCGATGGAGCCCGTTCGACCGGCCTACGGAGCCCGGTCCCTCGAACGGATCATCCCCGCGATCCTGGGCGGGCCCGACGCCGGTCACGACACCTCGTGGCTGCCCGAAAGTGTGCGCAGCGCCTCCATCGTCGTCGTGCTCGTGCTCGACGGTCTGGGCTGGTCGGTCGTCGACGGTCGCCGTGCGGAGCTCCCGACCCTCGGCGCCATGGAGGGCGGACCTGTCACCACGGTCGTCCCGTCCACCACGGCCTCCGCCCTGACCTCGCTCACCACAGGGCTCGCCCCGGCCGAGCACGGGATCGTCGGCTACCGGATGCGCGTCGACGACGACATCCTCAACGTGCTGCGCTGGCAGACCGGTTCGCGCCGCAAGCCGCCGGACCCCTTCACCGTGCAGCGGCATTCCGCGTTCCTCGGGCGTGCCGTGCCCGTCGTGACTCGGAGCGAGTTCCGCTCCACCGGCTTCACGGACGCTCACCTGCGCGGCTGTGAGTTCCACGGATGGAGCACGGTGTCGATGCTCGTGGAGCAGTGCCGGGTCCTCGTGCGCGAGGGGCACCGATTCGTCTACCTCTACTATCCGGGCGTCGACACCGTGGCCCACGAGTACGGCATCACGCATCCTTTCTTCACGGCGGAGCTCCGCTTCGTCGACGACCTGGCGGCGCGCCTGCTCGACGTGCTGCCGCAGGAGGCGGCGCTCGTGCTGACGGCCGATCACGGGCAGGTGGACGTGGCGGACCGGTGGCGCTCGCTCGCGCCGCTCGAGCCGCTGACGCGTGCGTGCGCCGGCGAGGGCCGGTTCCGCTACCTCTATGCGGAACGCGGCGCGGCTGCCGAGCTGGCCGAGGCGGCGCGCGACCTGTTCGGTCACGAGGCGTGGGTCCTGACCCGCGAGGCCCTGGTCGACGAGGGCTGGCTCGGTGCGCGTCCGCCGGGCTCGAACGCGCGCCGACGTATCGGCGACGTGGTGCTCGCGGCTCGCGAGCCCGTGGCATACGTCGACCCGGCGCTGCCGCGCGAGAGCCACCTGGTGGCGGCCCACGGGTCGCTCACCCCCGACGAGATGCTCGTGCCGCTGGTCGCGGCGCGGGGCGGGGCTACCCGGGACCGCTGATCCCCAGGCCTTCAACCCCGGGGCCTGTCCACAGGACCTGTGGATGTCCCTGTGGAGAGTTACACAGCTGTAAGACGCGGCATATGCTCGGGACCTTGGCGCAGTCCTTCGCACACCTCCACGTGCACACCGAGTACTCGATGCTCGACGGCGCCTCGCGTGTTCCCGATGTCGTCGCGGCCGCGGCGCGCGACGGACAGCCTGCGATCGGGATCACCGACCACGGGAACATGTACGGAGTGCTCGACATGTACTCCGCGGCGCGCGACGCGGGCATCGTGCCGGTGCTCGGGATGGAGGGCTACTTCGTCGACACGAGCCGCTTCGACCGTCCGCGACGCGCCGAGCACGACATCTACCACCTCACGATGCTCGCCGAGACGAACGAGGGATACCGGAACCTCATCAAGGTCTCGTCGCAGGCGTACCTCGACGGCTTCTACTACAAGCCGCGCACGGATTGGGAGCTGCTCGCGCAGCACAGCGCGGGCCTCATCGCGACGAGCGGCTGCCTCGGTGGCCTCGTCTGCCAGTTGCTGCTCAACGAAGAGCCGTTGGCGGCGCGCGCGGCGGCCGGCCGGTTCCAGGACATCTTCGGGCAGTCGTCGTTCTTCATCGAGCTCCAGGACCACGGACTGCCCGACGACGCGCGCGTGAACCCGCAGCTGATCGAGATCGCACGCGACCTCGGTGCGCCGCTCCTCGCGACCAACGACAGCCACTACACGCATCCCGAGGACGCCGTCGCGCACGACGCGCTGCTCTGCGTGCAGACCGGAGCGAAGATCCACGAGGAGGGCCGGTTCAAGTTCGACGCCGACAGCTTCTACCTGCGAACCGCGAGCGAGATGCGGGAGCTGTTCAGGGACTACCCGGAAGCCTGCGACAACACCCTCTGGATCGCAGAGCGTGCGAACGTGGAGCTGGAGTTCGGTCAAGCGGTGTTGCCGTCCTTCCCGGTGCCCGAGGGCACGACCGAGGAGAGCTACCTGCGAGAGCTCACCTTCGCGGGTGCGAAGGAGCGGTACGGCGAGTTGCCCGACCCGAAAGTGCTCGAGCGCCTCGAGTACGAGCTCGGCGTGATCGAGTCCATGGGGTTCGCGGCGTACTTCCTCGTCGTGTGGGACCTCGTGCGGCACGCGCGATCGCAGGGCATCAGGGTCGGGCCCGGGCGGGGGAGCGCGGCCGGGTCGTGCGTCGCGTACTGCCTCAGGATCGTCGACATCGACCCGATCCACTACGACCTGCTCTTCGAGCGGTTCTTGAACCCGGGCCGCAAGCAGATGCCCGACATCGACATGGACTTCGACTCGCGGGCGCGGGGCGAGATGATCAAGTACGCCGCACAACGCTACGGCGCGGACCGTGTGGCGCAGATCGTGACGTTCTCCACCATCAAGGCGCGTGCCGCGATACGCGACGCTGCCCGGGTCCTGGACTACCCCTACGCGCTCGGGGACAAGGTCGCCAAGCTGGTGCCCGCGCTCATCATGGGCCGCGACACGCCGCTCTATGCATGCTTCGACCGGCAGCAGAAGTACGAGGACGGCTACAAGATGGCCTCCGAGCTGCGCGAGCTGTACGACAACGATCCCGATGCGAAGCGCGTGATCGACGTCGCGAGGGGGCTCGAGGGACTGCGCCGCCAGGACGGGATCCACGCTGCTGCAGTGGTGATCACGCGTGAGCCGCTCACCGAGTATCTGCCCGTGCAGCGCAAGCCCGAGCCGGGCGGGAACCTCGACGACGCGCCGATCGTCACCCAGTACGAGATGCACGGGGTCGAGAACCTCGGGCTGCTCAAGATGGACTTCCTGGGGCTGCGCAACCTGGACGTGATCGACATCACGCTCGACCTCGTCGAGCACGCCACCGGCGGGCGTCCCGACATCGACAACGTCCCGCTCGACGATCCGGAGACGTTCGAGCTGTTGCGACGCGGCGACACGATCGGTGTGTTCCAGCTCGAGGGTGGGCCGATGCGCGCGCTCATCCGCTCGGTCGCGCCGTCGACGTTCGAGGACGTGTCCGCCGTGAACGCGCTGTACCGGCCGGGTCCGATGGCGCAGAACTGGCACAACGAGTACGCGGACCGGAAGAACGGCCGGAAGCCCGTCACCTATCCGCACCCGGCACTGCAGGAGGTGCTCGCGCCGACGTACGGGCTGATGGTGTACCAGGAGCAGCTCATGCGCGTGTCGCAGCTGCTCGCCGGCTATTCGCTCGCGGACGCGGAGAACCTCCGCAAGGCGACCGGCAAGAAGATCCGCGAGCTCATCGTCACCGAACGTACGAAGTTCGTCGACGGATGCGTGGCGCAGGGGCACCCGCGCGAGTTCGGCGAGCAGATCTTCGACACGATCGAGCCGTTCGCCGACTACTCGTTCAACAAGAGCCACACGGTGGGCTACGGCCTGATCGCGTACCAGACGGCGTATCTCAAGGCGCACCACCCGCGTGAGTACATGGCCGCGTTGCTCACGAGCGTGAAGGGCGACAAGGACAGGTCGGCCGTGTACCTCAACGAGTGCCGGCAGCTCGAGATCCCCGTCCTCGTCCCCGACGTCAACGAGTCCGAGCTCGACTTCTCCGTGCGCGCCGACGCGATCCGCTTCGGCCTGTCGGCGGTCCGCAACGTCGGCGAGGGTGTGTCGGCGCGGATCATCGATGCCCGTGAGTCGGACGGCCCGTTCACCGACTTCTACGACTTCTGTGACCGCGTCGACCAGAGCGCCCTCAACAAGCGCGCCGTCGAATCGCTCGTCAAGGCCGGCGCGTTCGACTCGCTCGGCCACCCGCGCCAGGGGCTGCTGCTCGCCTTCGAGCCGGTCGTCGACGACGCGCTCCGCCGCAGGGTGAAGGAGGCCGAGGGGCAGTTCGACCTCTTCTCGACGAGCGCCGAGGTGCACGAGGAGCAGCGGGAGCAAGCGCGGATCCAGATCCCCGACGAGGAGTTCGCCAAGACGCAGCGGCTCGCGTTCGAGAAGGAGATGCTCGGCCTGTACGTGTCGGACCATCCGCTGATGGGCGCCGAGCGCGCGTTCCGTCGATACACCGACGCCACGCTCTCCGACCTCAAGGAGCTGCGGGAAGGAGAGCTCCGCACGGTGGGCGGCGTGGTGACCTCGCTGGCGCGCAAGTACACGAAGCGTGGCGACCTGATGGCGACGTTCGTCCTCGAGGATCTCGCCGCGGCGATCGAGGTGATGGTCTTCCCGAAGACGATGACGCAGTACGGGGAGCTGCTCGACGAGGACGCGTTGGTGTGCGTGAAAGGCCGCCTCGACGCGCGCGACGACACGCCGAAGCTGATCGCGATGGAGATCACCCGCCCCGAGCTCCTGCTCGACGGCGGCCCACCGGTGCGCATCCGGGCGCGGCTGGGCTCGCTGACCGAGCCGAAGGTCGCGCGTCTCAAGGAGATCCTGGTCGAGCATCCCGGCGACAGCCCGGTGTTCGTGCATCTCGAGGGTCCCGAGAGGACAACGGTCCTGCGGCTCGGCGACGAGCACCTCGTCAGTGACCGGAACGGGCTGTTCGCGGAGCTGCGCGTGTTGCTGGGTCCGGACTGCATCGTTTGAGTGAGCGGTACGCTTCGGACGTGCCGCACGATGAGCGCAACCACCACGAACGAGGCGATGCACTCGCTCCGCCCGACGACAGCGCGCAACGTGACGAGCGCACCGACGACGACGACGTGACCGACGCGCTCCAGGAACGGCTCATCGATCGCGTCACGTCCGGCTTCACGAAGGGGGCGTCCGGTCTCGTGCTCGGCGCCGCGATGCGCGGTCTCGACGAAGGCATGTTCGGCAAGAAGGAGCAGACCGAGATCGTCTCCGAGCGCGGCGACGGTGAGCCCGATCCCGACCGGCCGCTCGACGTGTTCCTCGACTTCGACCACCCCGAGCGATCGGTGGTCGTCGTGCACCGCCGTCCGCCGCACGAAGGGGATGCACCCGGCGCGAACGGTCGTTCCTAGGGCTGCGCCGGCGCGTGCCATGCTTCCCGCCGTGAAGATCGGGGTGTTGGGCGGGACCGGACCCGCGGGACGCGGTCTGGCAGCCCGCTTGGCGGATGTCGGGTTCGACGTGCTCGCCGGCTCGCGAGAGCTCGCCAAGGCGACAGCGACGGTCGAGCAGCTCGAGGAGCGTTGGGGTGAACGGGTCGCGCGTCTGACACCTGCCGACAACGCCGGTGCCTGCGACGCGGACGTCGTCGTGCTGGCGGTAAACGCCGACGCGGCGCTTGCGACGGCCAGGGACTACGCCGACGAGCTCGCCGGCAAGATCGTCGTGTCGATGGCCAACAGCCTCGTGAAGAAGGGCAATGAGTTCCACGCGGTGCTGCCTCCGCACGGGTCGATCGCCAAGGAGATGCAGGCCCTGCTCTGGCGGTCGCAGGTCGTCACGGCCTTCCACCTCGTGCCCGCCGCGGAGTTCGTGAACCTCGACCAGCGGATGGAGGGCGACGTCGTTGCCTGCGGCGACGACGACATCGCCCGCCGGACCCTCATGGAGATCATCGAGGCGATACCCGACCTGCGCGCCTTCGACGGTGGATCGCTCGAGAACGCAGTCGGCATTGAGACGTTCGCCGCCGTGCTGCTCACGATCAATGTTCGGCACCACGTCCGTGCCGGCCTCCGCTTGAGCGGCATCGAGTGACGGTCTCGCTCTACTGCACGCAGCAGCGCGCGGTGGTTCCGTTCGAGCCGGGGGACACGGTCCGCATGTACGTGTGCGGCATCACCCCCTACGACTCCACCCACCTCGGCCATGCCGCGACATATCTCACCTACGACCTGCTCACGCGCCGGTTGGAGGAGCTCGGGCACGAAGTCCTCATGGTGCGGAACATCACCGACGTGGACGACTCCATCCTTCCGAAGGCCCGGGAGCTCGGCATCCCGTACCTGGAGCTCGCCGCCTCCGAGGTGGAGCGCTTCCACCGTGACGTCGACGCGCTCGAGCTGCGTCCGCCGTTCGCCGAGCCGCGCGCGACCGAGACCATCGACGAGATCATCTCGATCGTCTCCAGGCTCCTGGATTCGGGTCATGCCTACCTGACCGGCGGGTCCGCGTACTTCGACGTGTCGTCGTTCCCGAGCTTCGGTCAGGTATCCCACTACGACCATGAACAGATGGTGCGCCTCGCCCGCGCGCGCGGCGGGAACCCCGACGACCCGCACCGGCGCGACCCGCTCGACTTCGTGCTGTGGCAGCAGTCGCTCGAGGACGAGCCCGCGTGGCGCGCGCCCTTCGGCGTCGGCCGCCCGGGCTGGCACATCGAGTGCTCCGCAATGGCGATGCAGGAGCTGGGGCCGACGCTCGACCTGCACGGCGGCGGCACGGACCTCATCTTCCCGCATCACGAGTGCGAGGTCGCGCAGAGCGAGGCGCTGACCGGGAAGCCCTTCGTCCGGCACTGGCTGCACTCGGCGATGGTTGCGTACGAGGGCGAGAAGATGAGCAAGTCGCTCGGCAACCTCGTGTTCGTCAGCGACCTGCTCGCCATCGCCGACGCTCGCGCGATCCGCCTCGCACTCATGCACCACCACTACCGGGCAGGCTTCGAGTGGCACGACACCGACATCCAGGACGGCACTGCGTTGTTGCACCGGCTGCTCGCTGCGGCGAAGCGACCCGAAGGACCTGATCCTCGCCCGTTCGCCGAGCGCGTGCGCGCGGCGATCGACGACGATCTCGACACGCCGCGCGCGCTGGACGCTCTCGGCGAGCTGGCCGACGCCACGCTCTCGGGCGGCACCGACACCGACGCGCCTGTGGTGTTGCGCGAGCTTGGGGCGCTCATCGGCGTCGACCTGGAGCGTCCGCCGACGCACTGACCGCGCAGCGGCGGCCTGCCGGGTCAGCCGCCGACGTGCTCCTTCAGCGCCTCGAGGCTCTGCTGATAGACGCCTTGCATGAGCCCGGCCATCTCGTCGGGCTTCGCGTCGACGTCCCACGTCACCCTCGAGCCCGAGCCGTCGTCGTGCACCGTGATGGTGGCGCGGTGGGTCTCGACCGGTGCTCCGTCGGTGATCGAGTAGGTGATGGCCCGTGCCGCTTCGTCGATGCTCACGAGGTGCTCGCGGATCTCCATCCCCATCATCGAGAGGATGCGGTCGTCACCTTCCGAACGCGACGAGTCGATACCCGGCATCCAGTCGCCGAGACCGTGGAAGTCGCGCACCGTCTCCCACACCTTGTCGGGGCTCGCGCTCATCGCGAGCTCTGCAGTCGCCTCTGCCATCCATCTCTCCTCGCCGGTCGCGTGCGGGCAGCACTGTATTGGCTCCGGCGCAACGAGGTCGCGCCGGTAACCTGAGGCCTTCATGCCCGCAGACCACGTGACCCTGACGCTGCCCGACGGATCCTCCCGCGAGTACCCGGCGGGTGTCACGGGCGCCGAGGTCGCAGCGTCGATCGGCAAAGGTCTCGCCAAGGCCGCGGTCGCCGTCGACGTCGACGGGGACGTGCTCGATCTCGGGCGCCCGATCGACCGCGACGCGGCCGTTGCGGTCGTCACGGCGGACTCCGAGGCGGGGCGGGAGGTCTTGCGGCACTCGACCTCCCACCTGATGGCACAGGCCGTCTTCGACCTGTTCCCGGGCGCGCAGTACGCCATCGGCCCGGCGATCGCCGACGGCTTCTACTACGACTTCGCGCTCCCCAACGGCGCGCACTTCACGGACGCGGACCTCGAGCGCATCGAGGCCCGCATGCGCGAGATCGTGCGCGAGGACCAGCCGTTCGTGCGCGAGGAATACGGCACCGACGCCGGCCTCGAGCTCTTCGCCGACCAGCCGTTCAAGGTCGAGATCATCAAGAACGTGACGGCAGGCCGCGCCGAGAGCGAGGACGCCGGCGAGGTGTCGGGCGACGGCTCGGTCGGTGTCTACAGCAACCTCCACGCCGACGGGAGCGTCGCGTACGTCGACCTGTGCCGCGGGCCGCACGTGCCGTCGACGGGCAAGCTCGGCGCGTTCAAGCTCATGCGCGTCGCAGGCGCCTATTGGAGGGGCGACGAGAAGCGGCCGCAGCTCCAGCGCATCTACGGCACGGCGTGGGAGAGCGAGAAGGCGCTCGCCGAGCACCTGCATCGCCTGGAGGAGGCCGAGCGTCGCGACCACCGCAAGCTCGGTACCGAGCTCGACCTGTTCTCGTTTCCCGAGGAGATCGGCTCCGGTCTCCCGGTCTTCCATCCCAAGGGCGGCACCGTTCGGCGCGTGATGGAGGACTACAGCCGCCAGCGTCACGAGGCGGCCGGGTACGACTTCGTCAACACGCCGCACATCACCAAGTCGAACCTCTTCGAGATCTCGGGCCATCTCGATTGGTTCGCCGAGGGGATCTACCCGCCCATCGAGCTCGAGGACGGCACGGACTACTACCTCAAGCCGATGAACTGCCCGTTCCACATCCTCATCTACAGGAGCCGGACGCGCTCGTACCGCGACCTCCCGATGCGGCTGTTCGAGTTCGGCACCGTGTACCGGTACGAGAAGTCGGGGGTGGTGCACGGCCTCACGCGTGTCCGGGGTCTCACGATGGACGACGCGCACATCTTCTGCGCCAAGGAGCAGGTGGCGGGCGAGCTGCGCTCGTTGCTCGGGTTCGTGCTCGACGTGCTGCGCGACTACGGCCTCGAAGAATTCTACCTGGAGCTGTCCACGAAGCCGGAGGGCAAGGCGGTCGGCACCGACGCCGAATGGGACGAGGCGACCGAGGTCCTGCGGTCGACCGCGCTCGACGCGGGGCTCGACCTCGTGATGGACGAGGGTGGTGGTGCGTTCTACGGACCGAAGATCTCCGTCCAAGCACGCGACGCGATCGGGCGTTCCTGGCAGATGTCGACGATCCAGCTCGACTTCCAGCTCCCGCAGCGCTTCGACCTGCACTACATCGGGGCCGACAACGAGCGGCACCGGCCCGTCATGATCCACCGGGCGCTCTTCGGATCGGTCGAGCGCTTCTTCGCGATCCTGCTCGAGCACTACGCGGGCGCGTTCCCCGTCTGGCTCGCTCCGGTGCAGGTGACGATCCTCCCCGTTGCCGACCGGCACCAGGGGTACGCCGAGGATCTCGCGCGGCGGCTGCGCGACGAGCGGTACCGCGTGGAGCTGCTCGACTCCCACAACGACACGCTCGGGAACCGGGTGCGCCGTGCCAAGACGGAGAAGGTGCCGTACGTGCTGGTCGTTGGCGACGAGGACGTCGAACGCGAGACGGTCGCCGTGAACAGCCGCGCCAACGAGGTGGAAAAGCTGGTGCCGGTCGACGACTTCTTCGAACGTCTCGAGGCCGACGTACGCGAGCGCCGATGACGCTGGACCGTCTCTGGGCGGGTTGGCGCGCGCACTACATCGACGACATCGCAACCAAGCCACCTTCCGACGAGTGCCTGTTCTGCGGGCTGCTCGCGATGGGCGACGAGGAGGCGATGATCCTCGAGCGAGGCGACTGCTCGTTCACCGTCATGAACGCCTACCCGTACACGTCGGGGCATCTGATGGTGGCGCCGCGCGCACACGTCGCCG
>DATBHZ010000127.1:0-1992 GCA_036557185.1 Acidimicrobiia bacterium
AAGCTCTGCGGGTATGACATCCCCGTCGAGACGTCCTGCTACGCGCAGGCGTACAGCGCAGCGGGGCTGGCGGTGAACCGGGTGGTGCTCAACGACGCGCGCTGGGTGCGCGGCGCCGCGCCGTACGTCGGCGACCTGAACGCATACCGCATCTACATGATCAACCACGAGGACGGGCACGCGTTGGGCCATCAGCACGCGCACCAGTGCCTGCCCGGCGGGCTCGCACCGGTGATGATGCAGCAGACGTTCGGGCTCAAGTCGGCCGAGACGGGAGCCATGTGCCAGGCGAACCCATGGCCGTACCCGCCGGGCGCGAAGGGCGCGCCCGGTGCCGAACAGCCCGACACCCCGGCGAACAACGAGTACAACCTCGGCGACTGACCTTCCGTCGCCGCGCCGAACCGGCTGGGGGACAATGGGAATGTCGGAACGGGCGCTCGTCGTTGTGTCCGCCGAAACCGTTTGACAGTGAGGATCCCCGCCCATGTCATTCCCGCCGCTCGTGCAACCTGCCGAGTCGCTCACGATCGACGAAGTGCGCCGGTACAGCCGGCATCTGATCATCCCCGACGTCGCGATGACCGGGCAGAAGCGGCTCAAGAACGCGCGCGTCCTTGTCGTCGGCGCTGGCGGGCTCGGCTCGCCCGCGCTCCTGTACCTCGCCGCTGCCGGTGTCGGCACGCTCGGCGTCGTCGACTTCGACGTCGTGGACGAGTCGAACCTGCAGCGCCAGGTCATCCACGGCCAGTCGGACATCGGCAAGTCCAAGGCGCAGTCCGCGCGCGAGTCGGTTGTCGAGATCAACCCGCTGATCACCGTCAACGTGCACGAGACGCGGCTGGACAACGACAACGTCCTGGAGATCTTCAGCCAGTACGACCTGATCCTCGACGGCACCGACAACTTCGCGACGCGCTACATGGTCAACGACGCGTGCGTGATCTTGAACAAGCCTTACGTGTGGGGTTCGATCTACCGCTTCGACGGCCAGGTTTCGGTGTTCTGGAACGAGTACGGGCCGAACTACCGCGACCTGTACCCCGACCCGCCGCCGCCGGGCATGGTGCCGTCGTGCGCGGAGGGCGGCGTGCTCGGAGTGCTGTGCGCGTCGATCGGCTCGGTGATGGTGAACGAGGCGATCAAGCTGATCACCGGCATCGGCGAGCCGCTCGTGGGGCGGCTGCTCGTCTTTGATGCGCTGGAGATGAGTTGGCGCGAGATCAAGGTCCGCAAGGACCCGAACACGCCGCCGATCACCGAGCTCATCGACTACGAGTCGTTCTGCGGTGTGGTCTCCGAGGAGGCTCAGCTGGCCGCGGTCGGCTCGACGATCACCGCGTCCGAACTGAAGGAGCTGATCGACTCGGACAAGCCGATCTATCTGGTCGACGTGCGCGAGCCGGCGGAGTGGGAGATCGTTCGCATTCCGGGTGCAACGCTCGTCCCCAAGGACGAGATCCTGCGTGGCGACGCGCTCGCCTCGCTGCCGCAGGACAAGCAGATCGTCATGTACTGCAAGACGGGGGTGCGCTCGGCGGAGACGCTCGCCGCGGTGAAGAACGCCGGGTTCCGCGACGCCGTGCACGTCCAGGGCGGCGTCACCGCGTGGGTCAGCCAGATCGATCCGTCCCTGCCGTCCTACTGACGAGGGGTTTCGCGTTTGCGCGCGACCGGGTAGGCAGTCGGTATGGACGACATCGTGCAGACGTTTCTTGCCGCGCAGCGTGTCTTCACCGACCGCGTACACGCCGTCACCGACGAGCAATGGTCGGCGCCGACACCGGATACCGAATGGTCGGTCGCCGACCTCGTCGATCACCTGATCGACGAGCACCTCTGGTTCCCGCCGCTGATGCACGGACTCGACCTCGACGCCGCCGGAGAGGTCGTGCAGGGCGCGCGCCGGCTGCCGGTGGACGGTGGCGTCGGGGCGAACCTCGCCGAGCTCTGGGACGAAGCGGCGACGGCGTCGACCGACGCGGTGGTCGA
>DATBHZ010000128.1:0-2704 GCA_036557185.1 Acidimicrobiia bacterium
CTGGTCCGTCGTCATCTCACTCTCCTCGTGCCGATCTGAGGAGTGACCCGACGTCGGCGACCGGTCCGAGGTGCGCCAGCTTGTCGGGGTTCACGATCCCGCTGATGCTCGTGATCCGGCCGTCGACGACGTCGAGCGCGCACACGCCGATCAGTCGCTCCTCCACGTCGAGGAAGAGCGCGCCAGGGCCACCGTTGATCTCGACGGGACGGAACGACACGCCGGGGAGGCTCCCGACGCGCCCCACCCAATTGACCACCGCGTGCGCGACGCGGCTGCGCCCGTGGAGTGACCGTGCGAGCGCGGGAACCTTGCCGCCACCGTCGCCGGTCAGCTTCACGTCGTGCGCGAGCAACGCCTCGAGCCCCGCGAGATCGCCGCGCTCGGCTGCGGCGAAGAACCGCTGCATCAGCTCGTCGCGCTCCTCACGCGTCGTGTGGAAACGGGGCCGGCGCTGCTCCACGTGGTGTCTCGCCCGTGTCGCGAGCTGCCGCGTGTTGTCCTCGCTCTTCCCCACGATCGCGGAGATCTCCGAATACCCGTAGCCGAAGACGTCGTGCAGCAGCAGCACGGCGCGCTGCTCGGGCGAGAGGCTCTCCAACAGCGTGAGCATCGCCAACGACAGCGAGTCCGCGGTCTCGGCGTGCCGGGCCGGATCATCCTGACCGTCGGTGATGATCGGCTCCGGCAGCCACTCGCCCACATACTGCTCGCGACGGGCGCGCGCCGAGCGCAGCTCGTTGATCGCCAGTCGCTTGGTCACGGTGGCGACGAACGCGCGGGGCGAGGCGATCTCCTCGCCCGCCTCGAGCGCCCGGTGCACGCGCAGCAACGCTTCCTGCACGATGTCCTCGGCCTCGGACACGCTGCCGAGCATCCGGTAGGCGATCCCGAACGCGACCGGGCGCAGCTGGTCGAGAAGTTGCTCTCGATCCGTCATGCCGCCGCGAATCCCTGCCGCCAGCTCGGGTGTGCCGGCCGCCAGGCCAGCTCGCGCTTGGCCTTGGCGTTCGAGGCGCCGCGAAGCTCGGTCATCATGATCACGCCGGTCTCACCCGCGAACAGCCGCCCGACGAAGCGCGGCAGATGCATCGGCTTCTTGGCGCCGAGCTGGTGCGCGAACGTCGGCAGCCAGACGTTGACCGGCGCCGGGTCGTCGTCGACCACGTTGTACACACCGCGGTGGCCGTGCTCGATCGCCGCGACCGTTGCGTCCGCGGCGTCGGCGACATGGATAAACGACCACACGCCGGCACCGTTGCCCACGAGCGGGAACTTGTGCTTGCGGACCAGCTCGTACTCCTCCGCGCCCGGCTCCATCGAGGTGCCCGGCCCGTAGAAGCCGCCGTATCGCAGCACGATCCCTTCGGTCCACCGTGCGCCGAGCACCGTCTCCTCGAGATGACGGATTGCCCCGATGCTCTCCCGCATCTCCCGCGCCGGAGCCGGGTCGACCGGGTCCTCTTCGCTCTTGACCGGCCCGCCCGTGCGCTCGTACAAGGCGAAGAAGCTCTGCGCGACGAAGCGCTGCACTCCGACCGCCTGTCCGGCCGAGAGCAGGTGATCCGTCCCCTCGGTGCGGAGCCGGTTCGTCGAGGCGAACGCGCGATCGAAGTTGCGCATGTCCAGCGTCTCGATCGCAGTGAGCTCGTGGACGATCACGTCCGGCCTCGACCTGCCCACCGCCTCCGCGACCTGCTCGGCATCGAGCGCGTCCGCGACCACCGGCACCGCACCCATGTCGGCGAGCATCGCCTTCTTCGACTCGCTGCGGGTCATGCCGTGCACCTCGTGACCTGCAGCCACGAGACGCGGTACCAGCTGCTTGCCGATTGCTCCCGTCGCACCCGCCACAAACACCTTCATCGTGCGACCTCCTTGCTCGAGGGGTTCCTACCCGTTGAGACAAGGCAGCCGACCCGGCTGTGACAGGCGCGGGGCGGAGCGCCGCATGCGCGGCGCTCCGCGCGCGCAGGGCGGTCAGGCCTGGGCGATACGCACGAGGTTGCCGGAGGGATCGCGGAACGCGCAGTCCCGTGCGCCCCAGGGCTGGGACGTCGGTTCCTGGAGCACTTCGGCGCCCGACGCCCGGACCTTCTCGAACGTCGTGTCGAGGTCGTCGGATCGGAAGATCGCGGCCTGCAGCGAGCCCTGTGTCACGAGCGCGAGCAGCGCGTCGCCCTCGGCCTGGGAACGACCGCCGTGCGGCTGGGACAAGACGATGTCGACGTCCTGTCCCGGTGCGCCGACGGTGACCCAGCGGAAACCCTGGGACGCGACGTCGTTGCGGACCTCGAGGCCGAGCGCGTCACGGTAGAACCCGAGCGCCTCGTCGGGATCGTGGACGGGGATGAACATGGTGGAAACGGTGAGTGTCGTCATGCGACGACCGTACGGCTACCTGCCGGCCGCACACTTCTCCGATCCTGCTCGGTGCAGATCGGCCGCGTTCAGACCGAGACGGGGCTGCGCCGCGGTCGCGTCACGATCATGCTCACGCACGAAGGAACGACCTCGAGGCCGCGGTGGTCGCTCGCTCGGTACTGCGACGGCGTCTCGCCGACGATCTCGGTGAACCGCGAGCTGAACGAGCCGAGCGACGTACACCCGACCGCCATGCACGCGTCGGTGACCGACATGCCCTGGCGCAGCAGCGCCTTCGCCCGCTCGATGCGTCGCGTCATGAGGTAGGAGTACGGCGTCT
>DATBHZ010000129.1:0-1723 GCA_036557185.1 Acidimicrobiia bacterium
TTTCTCGGCGCTGCTGCGCGCCGGCTACCGCCCGGTCGGCCTGGTGATGGGCAACTGCGTCTACCACGTCGCGCATCAGGGCCTGCGCGCGTCGTTCAAGCAGATCGGGCGAAACCAGGAGATGCCGACCTACACGCAGGCTCTGTACGAGGCCCGCGAGCTCGCCATGGAGCGGATGCAGGCCGAGGCGACCGAGGTTCAAGCCAACGGGATCGTCGGTGCGCGGATCATCGAACGCAGCCACGGCTGGGGCTCGCACGTGATCGAGTTCTTCGCGATTGGGACCGCGGTTGTCCCGGTCAGCGACGATCATGTGATCGAGAAGCCGGCGATGGTGCTGCCCCTGACCGGCTGACTGGGGGAGGGGCCCGCCTGCGCCGCCCACGTAGGCGGCTCCGGCACCCTCTGTCACCCGCACGACGAGCCGGGGTATTCCCAAGCGACATCGCGATGAGCACCGACGTTCAGATCAAGCCGCAGGTCTACAAGGACGAACGGCCCCCGGAGTACTTCGAGCAGTTCCACGAGCGCACCCGCTCGGGTCCCCCGGAATGGATCTACGAGGTGGTGCGGGCGGTCACGGTGATGATGGCGCTGACCGCGTACCGGATACGCGGCATCGACAGCCAGAACGTGCCCAACGGGCCGGTGATCCTCGCCCCCAACCACGCGTCGTTCATGGACCACTTCTTCACCGGCGCGTGCATCCGCCGGCGGATCCAGTTCATGGCCAAGTCGCAGCTGTTCAAGCCGGGGATCCTGACGTGGATCTTCAGCCACGGCGGCGTGTTCCCGGTGCGCCGCGGATTCGCCGACGAGGAGGCGTTCGTGACGTCCTTCAAGATCCTCGAGCGCGGCGGTGCGATCGTCATGTACTGCGAGGGTGGCCGCTCGCGGACGGGCGCGATCGGGGACAAGGCCAGGCCGGGCATCGGCCGGCTGGCGCTCGAATCCGGGGTCCCGGTGGTGCCGGTCGCGATCCTGGGGTCACATCAGACGCGTAACTGGAAGCGGCTGAGCTTCCCCAAGGTGACGGTTCGCTACGACGAGCCGTTCAAGTTCAACGTCGTCGAGCACTCGACCCGCGAGCAGCAGCAGCACGCCGCCGACTACATCCTCGAGCGGATCAGGGTGCTGCACACGCAGCTGGAGCACGACCGGGGCTAGTGTCCCGAGTCAGAAACTAGGCGGTCGCGATCGCGGCAGCCTTGTCGAGCCCGAGCTCCTGCACCGCGGTCTCGCGCATCTTGAACTTCTGGACCTTGCCCGTGACCGTCATCGGGTAGGAGTCGACGAACTTGACGTAGCGCGGGATCTTGTAATGCGCGATCTGCCCGCGGCAGAACTCACGGATCTCGTCGTCGCTGGCCTGCTCGCCGGGCCGCAGCACGACCCACGCCATCAGCTCCTCGCCATAGCGCTCGTCGGGGACGCCGATGACCTGCACGTCGGCGACCTTCGGATGGGTGTAGAGGAACTCCTCGATCTCGCGCGGGTACACGTTCTCGCCGCCGCGGATCACCATGTCCTTGATCCGGCCGACCACTCGCACGTACCCCTGGTCGTCCATCATGGCCAGGTCGCCAGTGTGCATCCAGCGCTGGTGGTCGATCGACTCGGCGGTCCGCTCGGGGTCGTTCCAGTAGCCGCGCATGACCGCGTACCCGCGCGCGAGAAACTCGCCCGGCTCGCCTCGCACGACGGTCCGCCCCGTGGTCGGATC
>DATBHZ010000130.1:0-1751 GCA_036557185.1 Acidimicrobiia bacterium
GCCACCGCTAGGAGCGCATCTTCCTCGTTCGTGATGCCACAGATCTTTACGAACACGCCATACCGACGGTACCGGACGACGGGTACCCGGTCCGTGCATCAAAACGGAAGCATCAACCGCTGCTCACACCCGGCGCCGGACCACCGGTGCTGCCATCCGAGCAACCAGCGAACCTGCGTCCTGCGCGCGCACGAGCGCCTCCCCCACCAGGACCGCATCGAAGCCTGCATCTGCCATGCGCTCGGCATCACCAGGCGCGCGGATGGCGCTCTCGGCGACGGCGATGGTGGCCGGTGGGATCGCGTCGGCAAGGGCGCGCACGCCGTCGAGATCCTCGGCGAACGTGCCCAGATCCCGGGCGTTGACACCGAGCAGTCGCGCGCCGAGGCCGACGGCGCGCTCCACCTCCCCTGCGTCGTGCGCCTCGACGAGCACGTCGAGCCCGAGCTCCCACGCCAGCTCCTGCAGGTCGCGTACCGCGGCGTCGTCGGGCAGCGCAGCGAGGATGAGCAGCATTGCGTCCGCGCCGATCGCGCGCGTCTCGAATACCTGGACCTCGTCGATCACGAAGTCCTTGCGGAGCACCGGCACACCGACGGCCTCCCGTGCGTCCTGGAGGTCCGCCACCGTCCCGCCGAAGTACGGCGCGTCCGTCAGCACGCTGAGCGCCCGGGCACCCCCCGCCTCGTATGCCTTCGCCGTCGTGACCGGGTCGAGGTTCGGCGCGAGCTCACCTTTGGAGGGCGAGCGCCGCTTGATCTCCGCGATCACGGCGATCCGCCCGTCGTCGCGACGCAACGCAGAGGCGAAGCCGCGCGTCGAGCCTGCGTCGAGAGCCTTCGAGCGGAGCAAGTCGCGCGTCTCGGGTCGATGCAACAACGTGACCTCGTCGCGCTTGCTCGCGAGGATCTGGTCGAGCACGCCCAAGAACCCAAGTCTACGATCCGCCAGCGTGAGCCCCTCCTCCAAAGACTCGATTGCATTCCCCGACGGCTTCGTCTGGGGCACGGCCACCGCGGCGCACCAGACGGAGGGCGGCAACTGGAACAACGACTGGTGGATGTTCGAGCATGCGCCGGGCTCCCCGTGCGCCGAGCCCTCCGGAGATGCGGTCGACCACTTCACGCGGTACCCGGACGACATCGCGCTCCTGGCGGATCTGGGCTTCGATGCCTACCGCTTCTCGCTCGAGTGGTCGCGCATCGAGCCCGAGGAAGGCGAATGGTCGAACGCCGCGCTCGACCACTACCGCCGGATGTGTGCCGCGTGCCACGAGCACGGATTGCTGCCCGTCGTCACGTACCACCACTTCGCGACGCCTCGCTGGGCAGCGGCCGACGGCGGGTGGTGCAACCCTGCGATCGTCGACCGCTACACACGGCTCTGCGAGCGCGCCACCGCCGCGCTGGGCGACCTCATCGGCATGGGCTGCACCATCAACGAGCCGAACATCGTCTCGCTGATGGGCTACATGGTGGGCGTGTTCCCGCCCGGCCACAACGACATCGGCGAGTTCGGTACGGCGAACGAGCACCTGATTGCCGCACACCGCGCGGGCTACAACGCGATCAAGGCGGGCAACGGGGACTTCCCCGTCGGGTCGTGCGTCGCGATGGGCGACTGGTGGTCGCCTCCCGGCAGCGAGGAGACGCTCGAGCGCATCCGCTTCATGCACGAAGGCCAGCACCTGGAGGCCGCGAAGGGCGACGACTTCATCGGCGTGCAGGCGTACTCGCGCACCCGGCTCGACG
>DATBHZ010000131.1:0-5750 GCA_036557185.1 Acidimicrobiia bacterium
TGGGGCGCTCGAGGGAGGCTTCTTCGTGGCACGGCAGGGAGGACTCGGACGCGGCTTGGCTGCCCTGTTGCCTACGGCAGGCGACACGGAGCCGCAGGCGGTGCGACACCTCTTTCCATCGGCACTGGCGCCCGCGGGAGACCCGCCGGTGACCGAGCTCGGGGTGGAGCTCGCTGCAGAGCTCGCGACAACCGAATCAGGGCTCGGCATCATCTATCGCGCGCTCGACGGGCTCGTGCAGCAGCACGACCTCGTCGATGCAGCGGTCGTGATCGAGGAGCCTGCGATGGGGCGCCAGGTGTTCCGCGCCGGTCGCAGGCCGATCGAGGACACAGTCGCCGAGGCGCTCCTCGACGCGCCGCCCGGGCTGTACACGGAGCCGGCGCTCGAACCGACGGCCGTCGACGTCACGATGGTCACGAGCCTCTGCGTGGTCGCACTTCGCATGGAGGTGCTGCGCTACGACTCGTGGCACGACCCGTTGACGGGCCTGTACGACCGCCGCAGCTTCGACCGCCTGCTCGACATGTCGGTCGCGCGCAGCTTCCGTTACCACTGGCCGTTCACGCTCGTGGTCATCGACCTCGACGGCCTCAAGTCGATCAACGACAGCGAGGGTCATGCCGCCGGCGACGCCGCGCTTCGAGCGCTGGGCGAGCGGTTCCGCCGGGTCCTCCGCTTCGGCGACAACGCGGCCCGGATCGGCGGCGACGAGTTCGCGCTCATCCTGCCGAACACCGATCCCGACGACGTGCCCATGCTCCTCGAGCGCATCGGCGCCACCCAGCTCGGCGACCGTCCCTGCCCGCCGTTCTCCTACGGAGTGGCGCAGTGCCCCAACGAGTCCGACGACGTCGACAGCCTCTTCAAGCTCGCCGACAGCCGTCTCTACGAGGCGAAGGGGGCGCGCCCATGACGTACGACGACCTCGAGCTGGAGCTCCGGCGTCTCCGCGGCGTGCGCTCCACCGGATTCGCCGAGCGCGAGGGGCACTTGCACGTGCAGGTGCACACCACCGGCGAGGAGCTCGAGCCCAATCTGGGCACGAACGCGATGCGGATTGCCTACCGCCACAGCGACACGCCCGTCGCGCTCGAGATCGTCCGTTGGCGGACGCTCGAGAGCGGAGGAGGCAACACTGCGCTCGCGGCACCGGCAGAGGCCGCCGAGGACGAGGAGACCGACGAGCCAGCGGTGCTGACCGGCATGCCGACGGAGGCGCGCAGCGGTCCCGTCATGCGCGAGCGGCGGATCCGGCTGCTCGCCACGCTGGTCTTCCCCGACACCGACGAGCTCGAGGTGCACCTCACGTTCGAGGGGCGCCGCGTGATCGGCCGCGCGAGCGCAAGCGCGGGGCTGCTCGGCGCGGTCTCGGCAACGCTCGACGGTGTGCAGGCGTTCGCACCCGACCTCGGCGCGGAGCCCGCGGGAGCGCGCATCGTCGACGAGCAAGGGCCTACGAGCGTGATCCTCAGCGAGGTCAGCACCGAGACCGTTCGGATGCTCGGTGTCGCGCAGGGCACGAGCCCGGTCGAAGCCGCGGCACGCGCGACGCTCCATGCGATCAACCGCACGCTCGCGTTGCACCTGACGGGCGCCGACGCGGACTAACGCGCTGCCGAAGGCCGCTCTCCGAACCAGTTCCTCGGGTCGAGAATGACCTCAACGCTGTGTCGATCCACCAAAAGCACGGCGACGGCGAGCCGATCCAATGACGGAGCGACGCGTTCGCACAGCCTTCGGTAGGTCTTGAAGCCGGGGAACGCCAAAACGACTCCCGCGTTCGGATAGTCGCCCAGGAGAAGCAGTGCACTCAGCATGGCACCCGCGAACCATTGGCGCGCTTGCGTCGGCGGTGCGGTCGGTTTGATTGCGTCTGCCTTGGTCGCACGAGAGTAGCGACGTGACGGGTACCCCTTGACTTCGACGCAAATGACGTCGTCGTCCTTACTCGCAAGGAGGTCGACTCCGCCCTGGCGAGATGCAGTGTTCGCCTCGCGCTGGATGGTCCACCCCTGCTGGCGCAGCCACGCCGCGACGGCACCCTGAACGTTGCCTTCCCAGGACCATTCCGCATCGTGCGACACAGGTGCGTCGTCCGATCGCGCATCGGGTTCAGCGGAGAGCATCGGCTCTGCTGTGACGCGTGGGCTCTCGGCGGCCCTCGCGGGTGTTTCCGGGGCGCGAGTGACGAGCCGGTACCGCCCGCGGTCAACGCGTTCTAGATCGTTGCTGTGGTTCATGTGATTCACGGGAGCGTTAGCACACATGATCGACGTGATCTGTGTACGAACCGTTGTTTCGGCATAAGCATCGGTGTGTCGCATCACCTCAGCGACGATCTCTTGAAGCTCGAATGTGTCACGAACGGATCGACCTTCTAGGCGACGCAGAGCGTCGAGGACCTCATCGCGGCACGTTCGTCTACTCATCGTCGCTCACGTTATGGATCGCCGTTTGGCCGCGCCAACACCAGCCGCGCCGGCCGGGTCTCGGCTCCTAGCGCCAGACGACGGTTGCCGCGTCGAGCGGATCCGAAACGCCCTTGAGGGTGAGCGCGCGCCGGTCGGTCACGACGCGCCCGCGACGGTCGTCCGCCAATGTGGTGCAACTCGCCAGGATCTCGTCGGGTGCGGCGGCGCTCGAGACCCTCGCAGCGACGTGGACACCCAGACCTGAGTAGTCGTGCCCGCGCCGGTGAGCGTCGGCGGCGTGCAGGCCGATACGCACACGCAACGCCGAGCCATCACGAGCACGCCGCTCTGCGAGCTGCTCTTGGACCGCGCACGCGAAGTCGAGCGCGGCGGTTGGATCCGTGAAGGTCACGAAGAAGCCGTCGCCCTCCTTGTTGGCCTCGTACCCACCGAACCGTTCGAGCTCGCGGCGGAGCGCCCGCTCGTACGAGCTCAGGAGCGCTGCCCACGCTTCGTCGCCGAGCGATTCGACCAGGGGTGTCGAGTCGACCATGTCGACGAAGACGAACGTGGCGTGGACCCGCTCACCGCGAACGTCCGGCGCGGTAAGGAGCTGTTGTGCTGACTCGACCTCGCCCCGTGCGCCGAGCCGCTCGAAGGCGGCCACCGCCGTCTGCAGCTCCGCACGCGCGGTGAGAGCGTCACCACGGGCGTGGTGGACACGAGCGCGGAACAGGTGGCACCGCGCCTCCTCGTACGGCGCGTCGATCTCGGACCAAAGCGATGCGCTCGCCTGGAGCGACTCCAGCGCTCCGTCGAACTCCAACGACGCAAGCTGCAGCTCAGCTCTCGTGTCGAGCGCGGCGGCCCGCGCATGCGCCGTACCGATCTGGTCGGCGAGGTTCGTGAGCTGCTCTGACAGCGCGGTCGCGTGCTCGAGCCTTCCGAGCTCGCAGGCGATCGAGACGGCGACCGGAAGCGTCGCGATCCCTGCTTCGCGGATCATGATCGGTGCGCTCTCCAGCGTCCGCTCGATCATGGCGCGTGCGCTCTCCAGGTCCCCCTGTTGGAGCCTGGCAAGAGCCCATGACGGCTGCGGATCGAATCCCAGCTCTTGCGAGCGGGTGAACGCGGCCTCTGCGGCGTCGAAGTCACCTCGTCGCCGGTGGATCTCACCGAGCTCCATGTAGCCCCACGCCGCGAAACGCGGCCGCGCCTGCACGAGCTCATCGATCGCCCGACGCGCGTCGGCCTCGGCCTGGTCCAGCTCGCCGCGCATCCGGAGCACCTCCGCGCGGTGGAATCGGCACACTCCGGGGAATCCATTGACCGCCACGCGGTCGCACCACCGCATGGTGACCTCGGTCCACTCGGCGGCGCGTCGCCACTCACCGAGATTGCGACAGCTCCAGAGCGTCGAGCAGTAGATGGTTCCCGCGGTCTGGATGTCGAGAGACCCGCCCGTCGCAAAGGCCATCGCCTCGTCGACGAGCGAGAGCCCTTCGGCGACGTCACCGCGAGCGAGATGCGCGTGCGCACGGTCGATGATGGTCAGCGCCTCGACGTCGGTGTTACCGACCCGGCGAGCGATCTCCCGCGCCTCGTGTGCGGCGCCCAGCAGACCGTCGGCGTCGCCGGCCTGGACGAACATCCGTGCGGTCGCCCACACGAGCATCGCGTGCTCCGAGCATTCGGGCAGCCCGTCGAGGAGCGCGCCGGCTCTGCGTAGACAGCCCATGGCGACGGCGTCCTTGCCGCGCTCCCAGTGCTCGCGCGCGAGCGTCATGCTCACACGCGCCCCGCCCCTGCGGTTCCCCTCGCGCGCGAAAGCGTCCTGGGCTCGCTCCAGCGTCGGCAGAACGAGGTCGTCACGCCCGGCCCATCGGGCGGCCTCCCCCAGGGTCTCGAGCATCCTGCCATCGAGCGCGGTCTCGTGTTCGAGCAGCGCGACGACCGCTTCCCACTCGTGGGAGTCGAACGCGAGGCTCGCGCGTTCTACGAGTTCCCCGGAGGCAGCCACCATGCGGCGAGAGTGTAAGCGGGCGGGCGCGTCACGCCCCTGCGACGCCTAGAGGTGACCGGGGCCGACGAACGCGATGGCGACCCACGCGCCTGCGAGCACCACGGGAACCAGGTTCCACGGGTACACCGCGTGCATCGCCCAGTTCACGGGACGCGGCAGCTTTCGTTTCGTGAACCATTCGGTGCGCATGCCGGCGACGGGGAGGTCGCCGGCCTGCCGCTCCGACTCGGCGAGGTTGTTCAGGCCTCGGATGCCCTTCGTGCCGAACCACAGCGCGACCCCGCAACTGAGGGACGTCACGGCGCCGGTGATCGCGATGACGACCAGGAGCGGCTTGGGATTCGACGTGCTCCACACGACCCCGGCTGCAGCAAAGAGGAAGCCGTTGAGCGCGAAGAGCCAGCCGAGCCGCTGGTTCCGCAAGTCGTTCTCGTGCTGGATCATCCCCCGGTACACCGCGCGGCGTTCCTCACGCACTTTCGCGTCGCTCATGCTCTGGTCGGAACTGTCGGTGACCGTGGCTTCCGTCATCTCCTGCTCCATCAGCCGAGCGCCCGCTCTCGAAACGCAATCAGGGTAGTCACGGACCCATCGCGGCGGGTGGAATGCAGAGCTCGCGTGCAACACGAGCGGCGCCGTCCTAGCGTGCGAGCGATGGCCGGCGTGTCCGCGGCGGAGCTCGAGGCTCTGGGCCTCTACGACCCCGAGGCGCCGCTCGCGCACGAGCGGCTCGAACTCTTGGGTTACCTGTTGGATCTGGGCGCCACGGTCGACGACCTCCTCTCGTCGCGATCGGAGCTGTCCGGCCTCGCTTCGACCCTGGCGCTCCGAGGCGCCAAGCCCTCGCTCACGCAAGCCGAAGCTGCGGCGCAGGCGGGAGTCTCGCCGGAGGAGGCCGGTCAACTGTGGCGGGCCGTCGGCTTCCCGGACCCGGGACCCACCGCGCTCGTGTGCACGCAGGAGGATGTCGAGTCGCTCCGACTGTTTCGAGGAGCAAAGGAGCTCTTCGGCGACGACATCGTCCGGCAACTCGCCCGCGTCATCGGGACCTCGATGGCGCGCGTCGCCGATGCCATGGTTTCCGCGTTCTTGGTGAACATCGGGAAACCGGCGCTCGCCCAGGATCCGAGCGGTCTCACGCTCGCGCGGACCAATTCGGAGGCGATCGCGCTGTTGCGCGAGACGGCAAAGATGATGGATCTCATCCTCCGGCTTCAGGTCGAGCTGATGCAACGGCCGATTCTCGAGACGGACCCAGCGACGCAGCTCCTCGCCATCGGATTCGCCGACCTCGTGGACTCGGCCGGTCTCGC
>DATBHZ010000132.1:0-2822 GCA_036557185.1 Acidimicrobiia bacterium
GCAGGTGGTAGAGGATCGACTCGTTGCCCGAGAAGCCCTCGAACCCCATCACCTCCTCCGTAAGCAACGTTCCGTTCTCGCGGAACGCGACATGGCGCTTGGCGGGCAGTCGCCCGCGGACCTCGTAGCGCATCAGCTCTCCGCGACCGCCACTACAGGTTCCCTCTGCGGTCCTGCTCGCGCTCGAGCGCCTCGAACAAAGCCTTGAAGTTGCCCTCACCGAATCCGCGGGCACCGTGGCGCTGGATCACCTCGAAGAACACCGTGGGGCGGTCGCCCACGGGCTTGGAGAAGATCTGCAGCAGGTACCCCTCGTCGTCGCGGTCGACCAGGATCCCCAGCCGGCGCAGGTCGGCGATGTCCTCGTCGATTTTGCCGATCCGCCCGGGGACCTCGGCGTAGTAGGACTCGGGGATCGGCAGGAAGCCGACGCCGCGCCCGGTCAGCTCTTCGACAGTGCGGACGATGTCGGTCGTCGAGACCGCGATGTGCTGGGCGCCGGCGCCGCGGTAGAAGTCGATGTACTCCTCGATCTGCGACTTGCGCTTGCCTTGCGCGGGCTCGTTGATCGGGAACTTGATCCGCCCGCTGCCGTCGGTGACGACCTTCGACATCAGCGCCGAGTACTCGGTCGAGATCGCCTCGTCGGAGAAGTGGATCATCTCGGTCATCCCGAAGACGCGCTCGTAATAGCGCACCCACTCCTCCATGTGCCCGAGCTCGACGTTGCCGACGACGTGGTCGATTCCGATCAGCATCCCCGACGCCGGGTCGGGCCTGGGATCGCGCGACTCGTAACCCGGGAGGAATGCGCCGGCGTAGCCGTTGCGCTCGACGAACACGTGGTGCGTGTCGCCATAGGTGGCGACCGACGAGAGCCGGACCGTGCCGTGCTCGTCGGACGTCTCGTGCGGCGTGCGCAGTCCCCGCGCTCCGTGGGCGACCGCGTGCTCGTACGCGGCGGTCGCGTCCGGAACACTCAAAGCGATCACGCGTACCCCGTCGCCGTGGCGCTTGTGGTGCTCGCCGATCTCGTCGTCGCCGCTGAGCGTGCCGGTCAGGACCAGGCGGATGCGGCCCTGCTCGAGCACGTGCGAGACGCGGTCGCGACTACCCGTCTCCAAGCCGCGATACGCGGTCTCGGTGAACCCGAATGCGCGCGTGTAGAAGTAGGCGGCCTGGGCTGCGTTGCCGACGTACAGCTCGAGGTGGTCGATGCCGTGGATCGGCATCACGTCGTGAGCTGGCGCGGGCGGTCGCGTGACCTCTTGAGTGGCCATCTGGGTGTGCAATGATCCGCTGGTTGAGTCGCCGACTCAACCCCGATTCGTTGCGTTTGCGCCGCTGAACACCCATCTGTGGACGACGTCGACAGACAAATCGTTGCGCTGCTTCGTGAGGACGCTCGCCGCTCGTACCTCGACGTCGGGCGACACGTCCACCTGTCTGCACCGGCCGTCAAGCGGCGGGTGGACAGGCTCGAGCGCGACGGCGTGATCCTCGGCTACACGGCGATCGTCGACCCGCAGGCATTCGGCTGGCGCGCCGAGGCGTTCGTCGACCTCTACTGCGAGGGTGATATCACCGGCGAGGCAATCAAGCGTGCCGTGCAAGGCGAGCCCGGGGTCGTCTCCGCGCACACGGTCGCCGGCGAGGCCAGCGCGCTGCTGCACGTTCAGGCGGAGGACACCAAGCGGCTCGAGCAGGTGCTCGAGCGGATCCGGGCGGCGCGCGGCGTCACGCGGACCGTCACCGAAGTCGTCCTCTCTACTCTGTTCCAGAGGTAAGGCGCGCCGCGCTAGCTACCGAACCCGACGCGGTGCTCTTCGTCGTCGACGAGCACGTACACGACGCTGTCGAGGTCGAGCGCGACCGTCCCGTCCTCGGCGGTCAGCTCGTGCCAGCCGTTGGTTCCAAGGGCGTTGCGCAGCTTCGACAGCTCGTCTGGGCCGACGCGTGCGCTCAGTACCTGGCCGCCGTCGAATCCGATGCTGACCTTCTGTGGCTTGTCGTTGTTGGGCATTCTCGTCAGTGGTCGCCGGCGGGCTGCACGATCTCGGTGAGCACGCCGCCGGTGGAGGACGGGTGGACAAATGCTACCCGGGAGTTGCGGATCCCGGTCCGCGGCTGCTCGTCGATCAGCCGCATCCCGGCTTTCGAGAGTGCGGCCAGGGCGTCCTCGACCGAATCCACGCGGTAGGCCACGTGATGCAGCCCCGGGCCCCTGCGCGCCAGGAACTTCCCGACGGCCGTGTCTGGACCGAGCGGCGAGAGCAGCTCGATGTGGGATTCGCCGACGTCGAGCAGCACCGCCTCGACGCCCTGCTCGGTGACCGTCTCGCGGTGCACGAGCGGCATCCCGAGCGTGTCGCGATACAGCGCCAGCGCGGCTTCGAGGTCGTCGACGGCGACGCCGACGTGGTCGACTGCGGTGAGCATGAAGCCCGCAGGCTAGTGAACTAATGCTGGCCGGGGCGTCCCGCGGGCTTGACCGCGGTGGCGGCCGCAACCGACAACTCGCCGATCCGCGGCGGAGCGGCGCGGGGCACCTCGGACATGATGCGGTCGATGTCGCGGCGCTCGAGGATCTCGTTCTGAAGCAGCAGCGCCGCGAGCTCGTCGAGCTTGCCGCGGTGTCCGTCGAGGATCCTGGTGGCGGCCCGGAACGCCTCGTCGGCCAGCTCCTTGACCTCCTGGTCGCGGACGCGGCGAGTGGACTCCGAGGCGCCCTCGTCGATCGCGCGCAGCGAGGTCACTTCGGTGCCCATGGCGTACTGATGGATCATGTCGTGCGCGATCTCGGCGACCCGCTTGAGGTCATC
>DATBHZ010000133.1:0-13641 GCA_036557185.1 Acidimicrobiia bacterium
CATACGGCGTCGAGCACTTCAACCATCGTCGTCGGCGATGTGCGCGATTTGCGCGTGAAGTCGTGGTAGAGCGACTCGAGCGCATCTGCAAGCAATGAAGAGAGTGCCGGATAGTGGTGCATCAGTGCACCGCGTGTGCAACCGGCACGCTCACACACGGCTACAGCGGTGGTCGCAGCCCACCCCCGCTCGATCAACAGTTCAATCGCAGCCTCGACGAGCGACTCTCGCATCGCCGCCGACCGCTCCGCCTGGCTACGCCGCACCCGCGGAGCTTCCCACAACAAACATACATCGGTCAATGTTTCTTATTTGGGGCTGCCCGGGTCGTCGCCGTCGCACGACCGGCCAGGTGTTGCCGTCCGCGAGGAAAAGGATCGCCGGTAGAGCTCGAAGCGAGAGTCGTCCGCGTCTGCAGGCACGTTCCAGAACGCGAATCCGAGCTTGCCGATCACGCGCTTCGACGCCAGGTTCTGCCGATCGATCATCGCGAGCAGCGCTGATCGGCAGTGGCCTCACCTGGGAGCCCGTTGCCGGAGCTCTCAGGGGCGGAACCCCGACAGTGCGCGGACGAGGATGACACTTGCAAGACGCAGACCTCCGCGTTCGTCATCGGTCTCGCCGAGATGCTCGAGCAGGGCCGCGAGGTCGTCTTCGATGTTGAGCAGCTCCGTCTCGATGGCCAGCATCTCGTCGGTTCGCTGGTCGGAGGTGTAGTGGTCGCGCAGCTCGCGCCACCGTGTGATGCGGTCTTGGAGCTGGGGCGGGAGCAGTAAGTCGCGGATACCGAACACAACACTCGTGTCCACCGCGCCTGCCATGAGAGCCCTCGCCTTCTCCGCCGTGGCCGGTCCGCGGGACCCTATGTCAGGCATGACGGGGCAGCAACCGCCAGTGTCACGCAGCGCGCGTTCCGGCGTTACGAGATCGTTCGGGACCCGACGGCCGAGCTGGCACTATGACCAGATCGTTCACGACGGCGTGTTCAGTACGTCTGCGAGCCGATTCCTGATTGAGTGCGTCAAACCATGAGCGCATCACGCTGAGAAGTAGCTCTGGCGTCCGATGGTGTCGGCACCTAGCGTCGTGAGGTGGTCGGCGGATGGTCGACCGGACAAGGAGTCCTGACATGGCCGAGCATCCCAACGTCGCCATCATCCGTAGTGCCTACGAGTCGTTCGGCAAGGGAGATCTCGACGGGGCACTGGCCGATCTGGCCGACGACTGCGTGTTCCACTTCGGAGGCGATGGCCCGAACAGCGGTGATCACAAGGGCCGCGAGGCCATCACCGCGGCGCTCATCAGCAACTTCGAGCTCACCGCGGGCACCCAGGCGCTCGATATCAAGGGCATCTACGCCGACGACGACCACGCCGCCGTGGTCCTCCACGAGACGGCGAGCCGTCCCGACGGTGCGTCGCTCGCAGTGGACGAGGTGCACGTGCTCCGCCTTCGCGACGGCAAGGTGCTCGACCTGTGGGATCTGCCCGAGGACATCCAGGCGCACGACAACTTCTTCGACGGGAAGTAATCGGCTGACGGTCTAGCTAGGCGTGCCTTCACCCTCCGGCGCCGCCCAGCGCACGTTCCGCGTCCATCAGGTGGTGCCGGCACTCGTGGAGTGTGTTGATCGCCATCCACGCCACCGACAGCTCCTCGCCTTCCCGGACGCCGGCCCGCTCCCACTCAGCTCCACTGATCGCGCGGAGAAGATCCGCAAGCCGCTCGTAGTTGGCCGCCATCTCGCGCGCGACGGCCGAAGGCTCCTGCTCGTTGTACGCAAGCTCGATCACGACCGCGTCGCGTCGCATCTGTGGCATCTCGGGACGCTCTTCGGCAAGCACCTTCCGGATCCGCCAGTGGTAGAGGGCGAAGCAATCCCGGACGTGGCACGCGTACTCGAGCGCCGACCACGTGGACGGTTCCGGACGCTTTCGGAGCCGCTCGACGTCGGCTTCGAGCAAGGTCTGGTACCTGGGACCGAATGGTTCGAGGAGCGACACGACGGCGACGGGTGGCGAGGCGTCGTAATCGAGACCGCACTGGCCACACACCCAACCGGGTCCCGGTGCGTCCCAACCGTCGTACAAGGACGGAGGTGCCGTCACTTGCAGATACGCGCGCAGCATCGCAGCCTGTTGTCGCAGGTCGACAGCAGCGGCGTCCTGACCCAGCTCGTCGTATTGGAGCGCCGCCGTGTCCCGGTCAGCGGCCTCTGCCTCGACGATGTCCTCCACCTCGCGTTCCGACAGCTCGCGGCGGGCGACGTCGCCTGCGCCGAGCCCGTCGACCGACCGCGCGATGCGTCCGCTGCCGAGGGGAGCAGGGTTCCCTGCAACGGCCTCGGCGTTGGCGATCGCGCCGAGCACCGACCGGAGCGCGTTAGCCGACGCCGCGTCGCGACGCCTCATCGCGTCGCGCAGGTCAGCGCGCAGACGATAGACGAGGGATGAGTCGGTCACTCACGCAGCGTATGGCCGGGCCGCGCCGCACCCCGGCGGAATTCAGCACACCTCGAGCAGAAGATGCGCGCCACCGCCGCCGGCGACAAGCGGGCGCAGTGGCAGCTCGCAGTCTCTGAGCAGCTCGTTCAACGCGAGCAGCTCGTGGTCGCGGTCAGCCAGCTCGTCGAAGTAGAGCAGCGAACCTGTCGTGAGGTGCGGCACCGCCCACGACAGCACGGTCTTCGCGCTCGAGTAGAGGTCCGAGTCCACGTTGACGATGAGCTGATCGTGCGGCGGCAACGTGAAGCTCGGGAGCGTCTCGTCGAACCAGCCGGTCACGTACTCGACCCGCTCGTCGTCGATCTCGGGCGGAGAGGAACGGAAGCGGCCCGCGTCGAACCCCGGGCGCCAACGCTCGGGCAGACCCTCGAAGCTGTCGAAGCCGATCAGGCGCGCTCCGGGCTGGCGCAGGTTCTCGGCCCACCAGCGCATGGTCGTCCCCTCGGCCACGCCGAACTCCAGGTACACGGGCGCCGCGCCCGACACCCTGCGCACGGCCTCGCGGAACACGCCGAACCGATCGGGGACCATCGGCAGCGCCGGGGCACCGAGCTCTTGCTCGATGAGCGCGCCGATCTCCATGTAGCCGAGCGCCGACCGCAGACGCGCGAAGTTGCGCTCGTCGATGTGCCGGCCCAAGCGGACCAGCTGCTCCTTCACCTTGACCGACATCGACATCTCGCGGTGCCCCCGGGTCGACGCGGCCCGCACGATAGCCGCATGCCTGTGCCACGGTCATTGCCGGTTGCTCAGTGGCGCGCGAAGAACTCCATCGCAACGCGGCACACCTCGTCGGCCTTCATCATCGCGCCGCCGTGGCCGACGCCTTCGATCTCGACGAACTCACCGTGCGGCATGTGCTTCGCCGCCTCACGTCCCGCCGCGGGCGGGAGGAGGATGTCGTGCTCGAACGACATGACGAGCACCGGCCGGCTGATCGCCGCCCACGACTCCTCCCAGTGGTCGCGCTCACCCCACCCCATGTTGGCCTGCACCTGGCCGATCCTGCCCGGCCCGCTCCAGTCGGACGTTCCGATCAGCTCGGCCCAGAGCTCCACCGTCGCGTCGTCCTGGAGCTCGCGGCTCGACAGGCTCATGGTGAGCGTCTGCGTAGTGTCGACGTGGCGCAGCGGTGAGGTCTGTGCGACCTCGAGCTCGGCCTCGGAGAGCAACCGCGCGTACGCGCTCTCACGGCCTGCACTTCCCATGAGCACGGCGGTCCGCACGAGGTCCGGCCTCGCACGGGTCAGCTCCTCGGCGATCATACCGCCCTGCGAGAGCCCGATGACGTGGCACGACGCGAGGTCGAGCTGCTCGATCAGGCCGGCGGTGTCGGCCGTCATCTCCTCGACGGTGTACGGCGGAGGAGGCGCGTCCGAATCACCGACGCCGCGACTGTCGAACACGATCGTTTGGTACCCGGCCTGCTCGAAGATCGGCCGGTGCTGGAGCCACGCGATCCTCGGCATGCCCGTGCCACAGATGAAAACAACGGGATCGCCTTCGCCGCTCCTGTCGTAGGCGAGCTGCACGTCGCCGACGACCACGGTGCCTTGCTCCGACAGCAACATGGCGCGGAAGCGTAGTCACCGAGACGATCTGCGCCACACTGTCCGCCGTGACGGACCCGCGCAGCTCCGACGAAGCACCGAACGCCGCAGAGCGAAGACGGTGGAACCACGACTACTGGACCTCGATCTGGCCCAAACGAGAGGCGCTCACCGACTCGGTAACCGACGTGCTGCTCGAGCACGCGAGCCTCCTCCCCGGGATGCACCTGCTGGAGATCGGCAGCGGTGGCGGCAAGACGGCGATCGCGGCAGGCCGTCTGGTCGCGCCCGACGGCGATGTCGTCGGCGCCGACCTCTCGGTGCAGCTCACCGAGCTCGCAACGCAGCGCGCGAAGGAAGCGGGAGCAGCCAACGTGCGCTACTCCGTCGCCGACATGCAGTACGAGACCCTCGACGATCGGCCGTTCGACGCGGCGATCAGCCAGTTCGGCGTGATGTTCTTCGACGAGCCCGTCACCGCGTTCACCAACATCGCGAAGCATGTCGTCCGTAACGGTGCGCTGACCTTCGCCTGCTGGCAGCCATTCGACGTCAACCCCTGGCACCCCGGCGAGGCCACAGCCGCGTTTCTCCCTCCGGTCCCGGCCCCTGCGCCCGGCAAGTCGCCGACGGGTCCTTTCGCCCTCGCCGACGCCGGCGCCACGGCCTCGATGCTCGAGGCCGCAGGCTGGAGCGACGTGGCGTGCACCCTCTACGACCGGCACGTCGTGGTCGCGCGCGACGCGTTCGTCGACGATGGGCAGCTCGCCTTCATGGGCATCTCGGAGCCGCAGTTGCCGGAGGCGCTCGCCCGCCTCGACGCGCACACGCGCCAGTTCGAGGTCGGCGACGGCCGTTACGAGCTTCCCATCGCGTTCCAGATCTTCACCGCCACGCGCGCCTGAGCCGCCGACGCGCGAGCTTCGGTCACCCGGTACGGTGCCGGACCAATGCGCGGCCTGGGGACACGTCGTCAGATCATCGGCGCTGGAACAGTCGCACTCGCGCTCGTCGTCGCGTCGTCGGGTCTCGCGGCATGCACCTCGAGCGGTGGCGGCACGAGCAGCGCGGCGCCCAAGACGCTCACCGTCGACGACCTGACCGCGCCGATCGGTCTCGGGACGAACGACGTCTTCTTCGCGTGGCAGCTCGGCGGATCGACGGCGCGGCAGTCGTCATACCGCCTGGTCGTGCGCGAGCAGCCGCGCCCGGGCACCGGCGGGCATGCCGCGACGGTCTGGGACAGCGGGAAGGTGCAATCCGAGCAGCAGGCCTTCGTCCCGTACGGAGGCCGCGCCCTCGATCCGAACCGCGTCTACACGTGGACGGCGGAGACCTGGAACCCGTCCGGCCAACACAACACCTCGACGGCGGCTCACTTCGAGACAGGGCTGCGCGACAGCGACTGGAGAGCGCACTGGATCCGGCGCGCCGCGGACACCGCAACGCGTCCCGACCTGTACACGTACGCACGCAAAGAGGTGAAGCTCGGCGCGTCTCCGATCGTGCGGGCACGCGCATTCGTCGCCGCCGACCAGCAGTACGAGCTGGCGATCAACGGCCGTCGTGCGGGCAAGGGCCAGGCGTACAGCTACCCCGACGCGCAGTACTACGAGACGCTCGACGTCACGCACCTCCTGCGCGCGGGCGCGCCCAACGCGATCGCCGCGACCACCACCTGGGACGGCGCGACCAAGGGCCACCCCGCCGGCGAGCCCGGTCTCATCGTGCAGATCGACGTCGACCATGCGGACGGGAGCAGCGAGCAGATCGTCACCGACGGGACCTGGAAGGTCCGCAGCGGTGCCTGGCTGCCGGGGACGCAACGTGACCTCGAAGGGGACCTCGTCGACTACACCGAGCGCATCGACGGGCCTGCGATCCCGGTCGGCTGGGAGGAGCCGGGCTTCGACGACCGCAGCTGGGCAGGCGCGACCGACATCGGCCCCGCGGGAACACCTCCGTACACGCACCTCGTCCCAGTGCGCACACGCATCGTCGAGCAGCCGGTCACACCCGTCTCGCTGCGGACGCTGCCGAACGGCTCCGTGGTCGCGGACTTCGGCAAGGTGTACTCCGCGATCCCGACGGTCACGTTCCACCACGGCACGGCCGGGCACGTCGTCCCGATGCACGCGGGATACCTGCTCGATCCGAACGGATCGGTGTCCACGACACACGGCACGCAGCACACCGACATGAGCTACTCGTACACCGAGCGCGGCGGTGGCCCCGAGCAGTTCCACCCCTTCGACTACCTGGGCTTCCGCTACTTCCAGATCGATCAACCGGGCGAGAAGCTCACGAAGGATGACGTCGTCACACTCGCGCGTCACACGTTCGTGCCCGACCAGCGCGCGGCCACGTTCAGCTCCTCGAACTCGACGATCGATGCAGAGTTCGATCTCGGTCGCCATTCCGCGCTCTACAGCGCGCAGGAGGGCTACCTCGACACACCGACCCGCGAGAAGGGCCCATGGCTCTGGGACGGCTTCAACGAGTCGACGACCGCCATGGACGCGTTCAGCGAGCAGAATCTGACGCGCAAGTCCCTCGTGGAGTACGCGCAGTCACAGGACCGCTATTGGAAGAGTGTCGGAGCGGTCAACAAGATCTACCCGACGGGTCTCGGCGCGCTGGACATCAACGAGTTCACCGAGATCTACCCGGAGTGGGTGTGGCAGTACTGGCTCCACAACGGCGATCGGAGCCTGCTCCAAGCGGTGTACCCCGCTGTTCATGGCGTCGCGCAGTACGTGGAGCACTCGGTGGCCCCGTCGACGGGACTCGTCACCAACCTCCCGTCCACGAGCATCTACTACACGTTCCCCACGGTGACGCGGCTCAACGTGCTCGGCGTCAACGTGTTCCGCCGCGCGGCGGACATCGCGACCATCCTGCACCGGCCGGCCTCAGAGGTGGCCCAGCTCCGAGGCTGGCAACAGGCACTGACAACCGCGACGAACACGAAGCTGACTCGCCCGGATGGCACCTACGTCGACGGGCTCGAGGCCGGCGGCTCGCAGGTCGCAGCGGCGTCGCAGGACACGAACGCCTCGGCCGTCGTGTACGGCGTGGCGCCGAGCGCGCATGTTGCCGCAGTCGCCAAGTACGTCGCGGGGCTTGGCATGCAGGCCCCGCCGCGCACCGCTGCGGAGGTCATCGAGGCGCTCGCGTTGGCGGGCCGCGACGCCGATCTCGTGCACATCCTCACCGACGCCGACATCGACGGGTGGGCGAACATCCTGAAGCGCGGCGCCACCTACACCTGGGAGGTCTGGCAGCCGTCCGACATCATCGGCGACAGCATGTCGCACGGATGGGGCGCGAACGTGCTTGTCGAGATCCAGCAGGCGCTCCTGGGCGTGCGGCCGACGTCGCCGGGTTATGCAACCTTCACTGTCGATCCGCCCACCGCAGGTCTCGCGCGCGCAACGGGAACGGTTCCCACGCCGTACGGCTCCATCAAGGTGCAGTGGCAGCGCTCGCACGGCAAGCTCACGATCCACGTGACGGTCCCGCCCGGGACGACCGGCAAGGTCATCCGACGGACCGGCTCGACGACCACGGTCGGGCCCGGGAGTCACACGCTCACGCTCAGCTCCTAGATTTCGCACCATGGCCGCCGAGACAGCCCGCAAGTGCTGGCGGACGCTCGAGCCGATCCACGGGATGATCTACTTCGCGCCCGAGGGCCCCGAGGAGTACGGCAAGGTCGGGATCACCAACGCGCGAGCCGGCTACTTCGCGTCGCGCTCGGCTGCGATGGGCGCGGTGAGCGCCGAGACGGTGATCGCGACCTTCTTCAACTTCAACCCCGCGCTCGTGCGCAAGTCGGTGCCGTCGTGCTGGGGCGCGGCCGAGCCGCGGCAAGTGCTCGACGCGCGGCTACGAGCCGCCGATCGTGCGCTGCATCGTCTCCTCGGCGAAGCCCTATCGAGCGACGAGGTGCGCGAGGCAGCGGAGCTCGCGCGTTCGGCCGCGACCGCGCCCGGCATGTCGATGAGCGGGCGCCCGCTGTACGCGGCGCACACCGCGCTGCCATGGCCCGGCGAGCCCCATCTCGTGCTCTGGCACGCGATCACGATCCTGCGCGAGTTCCGGGGCGACGGGCACGTCGCCGCGCTCGTCGACGACGGCGTCAGCGGTATCGAGGCGCTCGTCATGCACGCGGCATCGGGCGACGTGCCAGCCGACCTGCTGCGAGCGACGCGAGCGTGGTCGGACGACGAGTGGGGCGTGGCGGTCGCCGAGCTCCACGACCGAGGTTGGGTCGACGAAGATGGCCGCTTCACCGAGACCGGGCACGCGCACCGGGCAGCCGTCGAGCAACGCACCGACGAGCTCGCTGCCGCACCGTGGGAGCACCTCGGCGAAGCCCGTTGCCAGCGCCTGCGCGAGCTGTGCCGCCCATTGTCCAGAGCGATCGTCGGCTCCGGCACGTTCGGCGCGCGCTGACGCGACGCGCCGGCGTTACTCCTCCCGGCGCGCGCCGCGGATGAGCACGAAGCCGAACACCGCGCAGCCGGCTCCGATGAACGCCCAGATCGCCTCGCCGGTCATGAACGAGCCGCCGATCAGACCGACGCCCTGCCCGATCCACACCAAGCCCACCACGATCAGTACGACGCCGATGATCATCCGAGTCATCGCACACTCTCAGCAGTGCGGCGTGGCCGGTTTCTTCGACTTGTTGCTGCTGCTCTTGGCCGGCGCGGACGCTGGGGCCGTCGCGGCCGCTGCAGGCGGGTGGACGCCGGCGAAGTGCGGCGAGATGGTCACAACCACGTCGGCACCCTTGATCGTGGAGTCGACGATCGGCGCGCCGACGCCTCTCAGGTAGGAAGCCACGAGCGCCGCCTTCGCAGCGTTGCCCGGCCGGTAGCTGACCACCGTGTCGTTGACCTGGGACGGCGCGTTCGCGCTCCCTCCCGACTCGAACCCGGACTGCACCAACGAAGCGAGCGCCGCTGCCGCCGCCCCGGTCTTCTGCGACCCGTTCAGCACCCGCACCCTCACCTGTGACGGCGACACCGAGGGCACCGACGTGCTCGGCGTCGAGCTCGACCAGTTCAGCAACGGCGCGATCACGGCGTCCGCATCGGGCTGCTTGGGCCGCAGGTGGGCGCCGTCGGGCACCGTCGGGAGGGTCACCATCTGGATGGAATTCGGGTCCTTGGGGTCGACCTTGCGGAACGTGTTGATCAGCTGCTTGACGTCGTCGGTCGACAGCTGCGTGTCGGCGGTCAGCTTCGGCAGCACCGCGTTGGCGATGTTCCATGCGTCGAGGAAGTTGTTACCGCTCTTGCCAACCGCGATCGCGGCCAGCTGACGGATGAAGCTCTGCTGTCGCTGGATGCGGTCGATGTCGGAGCCGGTGGGCTGGTACCAGCCGCCGTGCGAGTCGGGGATCTCGAAGTGACGTGACCGCACGAACGCGAGCGCCTGGGTGCCGTTCAGCTCCACGCAGCCCGCAGGGACCTGCAAGCCGGAGTACGTGTCACGCGCAGCGGTTGGAAAGGTGAGCGGGACGGTACCGATCGCGTCGACGACCGCTTTGAACGCGTCGAAGTTGACCTTGATGTAGTGCTGGATGGGGATGTTGAAGTTGTCCTTGAGCGTCTGGATGAGGCGCTCGGGGCCCTTCGCACCGTCGTTGTACGCGGAGTTGATCAGCGCGCGGCCCTCACCGGGCACTTGCACGTACGTATCGCGTGGGATCGAGACGAGATATCCGCGCGACTGGTCGGGTTGCACGTGCACGATCATGATCACGTCGGCCTGCTGCCCCGTCTGCGTGCGCGGGTCGCCGAAGAGGCGGGCGGCGTTCGGGTCGGTGAGCTCCGCGCGCGAGTCGGAGCCGATGATGAGGAAGTTGCCCGCCTGGCCCGGGCCTTCCGGCGCGAGGTTGCTCGCCGACTGGCGCTTGATCCCGCTGATGCCCTCATCGAATGCGACCGTGCCGGTCACGATCCCGCCGACGACGAGAACGAAGATGACGATGAACGCGATCGCGTACCGTCCGAGAAAGGCGCGCTTCGAGGCGGGGGTGAGAGCCACGGTGGACCGAATTCTACGTGTGGAGGACCCGCGAACCGGGGTCACTGATCAGACCTTCAGCGCTGCGCCGCCGTTGCAGTCGCTTTCGCCCACCGGTAATCGGCCTTTCCCGACGGCGAGCGCACCACCTCGTCGACGAGGTGTACCTCCTTGGGCACCTTGTACCCGGCGATCTGCTCGCGCACGTGCGCGGCCAACTCGTCGAGCGAAGGGCTCGCACCCGGCCGCGGCTTGATCACGGCGGCGACGCGCTCGCCCCACCGTTCGTCGGGGACGCCGACCACCACCGCGTCGAAGACGTCCGGGTGCGACTTCAGCGCGGACTCGACCTCTTCCGGGAAGATCTTCTCGCCGCCGGAGTTGATGCTCACCGAACCGCGCCCGAGCAGCGCGATCGTCCCGTCGGCCTCCACCATCGCCATGTCGCCCGGCAGCACCCAACGCCGCCCGTCCGCGGACTCGACGAACACCGACGCCGTCTTCTCGGGATCCTTGTAGTAGCCGAGCGGCACGAAGCCGCCGCGAGCGAGCCTGCCGACCACGCCCGATCCCGGCTCGACCGGGTTGCCATCGTCGTCGAGCACGGTCGTGTGCTCCCCCATCTGGAAGCGCGGGTGACCCTGGTCGTCGGCCTGGATGAACGTCCCTTGGTAGCCCGTCTCCGACGCGCCGATGCTGTCGATCACGACCACGTTCGTCAGCGTCGCGTTGATCTTCGCCTTCACCGCGGGTGACAGGATCGCGCCGCCGGAACCGAGGATGACGAGGCTCGACGTGTCGAAGTCGGCACCGGGTTCATCGAGCGCCTCGATCAGTGGACGCGCCATGGCGTCACCCACCAGTGTCACGCTCAACACCTTCTCGCGCTCCACCGTCGACCACACCGCTCGGGGATCCAGCTTGTGCTCGCTGGAGAGCACGAGCTTGTTGCCGCCCATGAGCGTCATGGTCGCGACCCACAGCGCGGCGCCGTGCATCAACGGCGGGATCGGGAAGCTGACGTTGAACCCGCCGTTGCGGGCTATCTCCACGACCGCGTCGGGGGCCTCCGGCAGCGGACCACCGAGCGTGAGCAGGGGGACGATGGTCGACAGCAGGTAGTCGCGCTGCGTCCACATCACGCCTTTCGGCATCCCCGTGGTCCCACCCGTGTACAGGATGTAGAGGTCGTCCTCGGAGCGCGGTGCGAAGTCCCGCACCGACGATGCTCCGTCGAGCGCCGCCTCGTACTCGACCGCCCCGATCGACGAGAGATCCTCTCGGGTGCCGTCCTCGACGGAGACGAAGACCTTCAGCTTCGGTAGCTCGTCGCGAACCGCCGCGATGCGCGGGACGAATTCGCGGCCGTGGACGAGTGCGACGAGGTCGGCGTTGTCGAACAGGTACCGCAGCTCCGATTCGACGTACCGGTAGTTCACGTTGATCGGTACGGCGCGGATCTTGTACGCGGCGAGCGTCGCCTCCATGTACTCGGACCCGTTGTAGAGGTACAAGCCGACGTGATCGCCGGCCTGCACGCCCTGCGCGAGGAGGTGGTGCGCGAGCCGCGTCGCGCGCTCGTCGAAGTCGCGGAACGTCAGCCTGCGATCGCCGCACACGATCGCCTCGCGATCGGGCACGGCATCACACACACCCTCGAAGAGGTCGGCGACGTTCCACAGCACGGGAGCTACTTCTCCAGGATCACGCAGCTGCCATGACCGAACAGGCCCTGGTTGATGGTGAGACCGACCCGCGCCCCGTCCACCTGACGGTCACCCGCGCGGCCTTGCAGGTGCCACACCACTTCGCAGACCTGCGCGATCGCCTGGGCCGGCACGGCCTCGCCGAAGCACGCCAGGCCGCCGCTGGGGTTCACCGGGATCCGCCCGCCGATCGTCGTGTCGCCGTCGTTGAGGAGCTTCTCTGCCTCCCCCGCCTTGCAAAGCCCGATGTTCTCGTACCAGTCGAGCTCGAGCGCGGTCGAGAGGTCGTACACCTCGGCGAGGTCGAGGTCGTCGGGCCCCGTGCCGCACTCCTCGTAGGCGGCGTGCGCGATCGAGTCGCGGAAGGTGCGTTCCGGCGCTGCGACGCCGAACGCCGAGTCCGTGGCGAAGTTCGGCATCTCGATCACCGTGTTGGGGTAGCTCGGCGTCACCGTGCTCACCGCCCGGACACGCACCGGGTCGCGTACGCCGCGCTGCTCCGCGTAGTCGAGGCTCGACACGACGATCGCGGCGGCGCCGTCCGAGGTCGCGCAGATCTCCAGTAGCCGCAGCGGATCCGAGACGATCGGGGATGCCGCGACGTCGTCCTCGGTCACCTCCTTGCGGTAGCGCGCGTTCGGGTTCGTGAGACCGTGACGCGCGTTCTTCACCTTCACCTTGGCGAAGTCGGTGGGCGACGCGCCGTACTCCTCCATGCGACGACGTGCATACATCGCGAAGTACGTCGGGTTCGTGGCACCGAGGAGCCGGAATCGGAGCCAGTCGGGGTCGTCGCCCCGCTCCCCCGCGTTCGGCGCGAGGAAACCCTTCGGTGTCGTGTCCGCGCCGACGACGAGCGCGACGTCGCAGAACCCGGCGAGGATCTGCGCCCGCGCGGTGTCGAGCGCGGTCGCTCCGCTCGCGCACGCCGCGTACGACGAGGCAACGTGCGCGCCCTGCCATCCGAGCGCCTGGGCAAACGTGGCACCCGACACGTAGCCCGGATAGCCGTTGCGCATCGTGTCGGCGCCCGAGACGAACTGGATGTCGCGCCAGTCGACACCCGCGTCGGCGAGTGCCGCTCGAGCGGCAACGATGCCGTACTCGACGAAGTTGCGTCCCCACTTGCCCCACGGGTGCATGCCCACGCCGAGGATCGCCACGTCGTGGTCGCGTGCCATCAGACGATCCTCCACTGCCACATCAGGTACTCGTGGTCGTCGTCGGCGTACAGCGTGCCGAGCACGAGCTCGACGTCGGCACCCACGCTGAGGTCGGCCGGGTCACAGCCGTCGGCGAGCGGCCCGAGCACGACGATCTGCTCGTCGACCAGCTCGACGGCGACGACGGTGTACGGCACGAACGGGTCCGGAGCGACGTACGGCTCGGGCGGCTGGTAGTGGTTCGTCGACCACGACCAGACGCGGCCTCGCCGGGAGAGCGCGACCTCCTCGATCTCCTCCGCCGGAGCCGCGGGGTTGCGGGAGAACGCGAGGTTCTTGGGGAAGAAGTAGCTGCCTGTCTCCGCACCGCGGCCGGCGAGCAGTCGCGGCTCGTCACAGTTCGTGAACCACCCCTCGACTGCCGGCACTTTCGTCTTCATGCTTCCTCCAGCGCCCGGAGGCGGGCGAGCGTCGCTCCGGCCTCCTCCATCATGCTCCGGATGATGTCGGCCACGGTCGGGAGCTCGTCGATGGCGCCCACCACCTGCCCCGTCGGCAGCACACCCGCCTCGAGCTTGCCGTCGACGAGCGCGGCTTTCGTCAGCATCGGGGCGTTCGCGGCCATGGCGACCTGCGACCAGCTCAGCTCCTGCGACCGCCTCATGGCCAGCCCTTCCCG
>DATBHZ010000134.1:0-3228 GCA_036557185.1 Acidimicrobiia bacterium
TCGGATCGGCGCATCGAGGCGAAGGAGCTCGTCGTCATCGACTTCGGCTGCATCGTCGACGGTTACTGCTCCGACATGACGCGCACGGTCAGTGTCGGCGACCCGGGGCCCGAGGCGCGCCGGATCTACGAGACGGTGCACGAGGCGCAGGCTGCCGGATGCGCCGAGGTGGCCGTCGGCGTCGAATGCGCGGCCGTCGACGCGCGCTGCCGCGAGGTGATCAGCGAAGCGGGATGGGGCGAGGCCTTCGTGCACGGCACGGGCCACGGTGTCGGTCTCGAGATCCACGAGGCGCCCCGGGTCGCGTCGACGGCGGCTGGTATCCTCGAGCGCGGCAACGTCGTCACCGTCGAGCCCGGTGTGTACCTGCCCGGCATCGGGGGCGTCCGGATCGAGGACACGCTCGTGGTCACGCCCGATGGCCCGATCGCCCTGACCGAATTCCCGAAGGAACTGGTGCTGTGAGCATCTCCACCAACGACTTGAAGAACGGCATGGCCCTGAACCTCAGCGAGGGCCTCATGACGGTCGTCGAGTTCCAGCACGTGAAGCCCGGCAAGGGTGGAGCGTTCGTGCGCACCAAGCTCAAGAACTTTCGCACCGGCGCGGTGATCGACAAGACCTTCCGTGCCGACGAGAAGGTCGAGCAGGCCGTCATCGACAAGCGCGAGATGCAATACCTGTACCGCGACGGGTCCGATTACGTCTTCATGGACAACGAGTCGTATGAGCAGCTGCACGTCGGCTCGTCGTCGCTCGGCGACGCGGTGAAGTACCTCAAGGAGGGCGATTCGGCGGTGCTGCCGATGTACGAGTCGGAGGTGCTCGGCGCCGATCTCCCGGCCGCGGTGGAGCTGACGATCGCGGAGACCGAGCCCGGCATCCAGGGCGACCGAGTCTCCGGCGCGCGCAAGCCCGCGACGCTCGAGACCGGCTTGGTGGTGCAGGTCCCCCTGTTCGTCGGGCCGGGCGAGCGGATCAAGGTGGACACCCGCACCGGCGAGTACCTCACCCGCGCCGGCTGATGCACGTTCCCGCCTGACCGTGGCACCACGACGCGAGTCCCGCGAGCGGGCGCTGGGACTCTGTTACGAGAGCGAGCTGCGCGAGATCACGATCCCGGAGCTGCTCGGCGAGCTGCCGCTCGAACCCGACGACTACGCGGTGGAGCTCGCGCGCGGCGTCGAGGAGCACAGCTCCGAGATCGACGAGCTCCTGCGCCGTTACTCGGAGCACTGGGCCGTCGAGCGCATGCCTGCCGTCGACCGCGCCGTCCTTCGGCTCGGTTGCTACGAGCTCACGCAAGTTCCCGACGTGCCCACCGCGGTCGTGATCACCGAAGCCGTGGAGCTCGCCAAGCTGTACTCCACCAAGGACTCAGGGCGCTTCGTCAACGGTCTCCTCGCCAAGATCGCCGAGGAGGTACGCGCTCCTACACCCTGAGCCCGGCACCCCGAGCGGCGCGCGAGCATGGGGCGTGGAATCCGCCGAGACGATCGAGGCACCGGTCGAGGAAGAGGTCGACAAGACCGCGACCACGCCGGACACGCCGTGGATCGTGATCGTCTGGAACGATCCGGTGAACCTCATGAGCTACGTCGTCTACGTCTTCCAGACGGTGTTCGGCTACACACGCGAGAAGGCGACCAAACTCATGCTCGAGGTCCATCACGACGGCAAGTCGGTGGTGTCGGACGGCACCCGCGAGAAGGCGGAAGCCGACGTCGCCCGTCTCCACGCTTACGGCCTCTGGGCGACGATGCAGCGGAGCTGAGCCCGTGCAGCGGATCAAGCGGAGAGGCGACGAGTTCGAGCTCGTCCTGTACGAGAACGAGGTGTCGCTCCTGCGCGACCTCACGGGTCAGCTCGACGGCATTCTCGGCGCCGGCGCGCCCGACGACCGCGGGACCGATCCGGTGCGCGAGCGGCTCTTCCCCCGCGCCTACCTCGACCCGACGGAGGACGTCGCCGAGGAGGACTGGCAGCATGCGGTCCACGACGACCTCGTGCGCGCCAAGGCCGAGAACCTCGCAACGGTGGTCGGGACGCTCGACGGGCTCCACATGTCGCGCGGCAAGGCCAAGGTCAGCCTCTCCGGCGAGCAGCTCGACGAGTGGGTCGGCGCGTTGAACGACGTGCGGCTGGCGCTGGGTATCGCCCTCGGGGTCAGCGAGGACCAGGAAACCGCGCCTGAGCAGGCGAACGCGGCCGCATTCGAGGTGTATCACTGGCTCACGCACCTCCAGGGTGCACTGATCGACGCATTGGTCGGGGGGGCAGAGTTCTGAAGATCGACCCATTCGGACCGGCACGGCTCGGGCCGGTGGAGCTCCGCAATCGCTTCATCAAGGCCGCCACGTTCGAGGGCCTGACGCGCGAGCACGTCGTGAGCGACCGGCTCATCGAGTTCCACCGGCGTGTCGCGGCGGGCGGCGTCGGGATGACGACCGTTGCCTACTGCGCCGTCTCGGAGGAGGGGTACGGGACGCCCAACGAGATCCTGCTCAGCAAGGACGCGGTTCCAGGGCTCGCGCGCCTCGCCGACGCGGTGCACGCGGAAGGAGCGGCCGTGAGCGCGCAGATCGGTCACGCAGGCGCGGTCGCGGCGAACACCGGACGGCGCGGGCTGTCACCGTCGCCGATGTTCAGCGTGCTGGCGATGCGGCGCACGAGGGTTGCCTCCGACGGCGACGTGCGCAGGATCATCGGCGAGTTCGCAGACGCGGCGCGGGTGGTGCGCGACGGGGGCTTCGACGCGGTCGAGATCCATCTCGGGCACGGCTATCTCCCGAGCGAGTTCCTCAGCCCGAGGCTGAACCGGCGCGACGACGACTGGGGAGGGACGCCGGAGAAGCGCGCTCGCTTCGCGCGCGAGATCTGCACGGCGGTGCGCGAGGCGGTAGGCGGCGAGCTCGCGGTGACGGCCAAGCTCAACATGGCCGACGGCGTGCGCGGGGGCTTGTGGGTCGACGAGAGCGTCGGGGTGGCGCGCATGCTCGAGGCCGACGGCGCACTCGACGCGATCGAGCTGACCGCGGGGAGCTCGCTCCAGAACCCCATGTACCTGTTCCGCGGTGAGGCGCCCGTCCACGAGATGGCCGCCACGATGCCGAAGGCGATCCGGCCCGCGTTCCGGATGTTCGGGGGACGCTTCATCAAGGAGTACCCCTTCGAGGAGGCGTTCCTGCTGCCGTACGCGCGGCAGTTCCGCGCCGCGGTCGGGATGCC
>DATBHZ010000135.1:0-4331 GCA_036557185.1 Acidimicrobiia bacterium
AACACGAAGACCGGCACCAACTACCAGGCCCTCTTCCAGGGCATCGCCGCGAAGCACCCCGACGCGATCATGGTCGGCGGCCTCATCTGCGAGAACGGCGGCCAGCTGATCAAGGACAAGGTCGCGGTGCTCGGCGACAACGAGAAGGTGAAGCTGTTCCTGCCGGACGGCTTCACGACCTCGCAGACGGTCACCGACGCCGGCAAGGCGTCCGAGGGCCTGTACGCGTCCGTCGCGGGCGTCCCGACCGACCAGCTGACCGGGGCCGGCGCGACCTTCGTGTCCGACTTCCAGGCCAAGTACAACCCCGACTTCATCGACCCGTACACCCCGTACGCCGCCGCCGCCGCGCAGGTCGTCCTGCAGGCGATCGCCGCGTCCGACGGCACGCGGGCGAGCGTCGCGAAGAACCTGTTCGGGGCGACGGTCACCGATAGCGTGCTCGGCACGTTCTCGATCAACGACGCAGGCGACACCGATCAGGGCTCGATGACGATCGACGTCGTGAAGAACGGAAAGCTCACGACCTACAAGGTGCTCACTCCTCCGGCGAATCTCGTGGAGACGTTCCCGGATCAATGAGCGACCACGGGGGAGCGCTGCGATGACTGCCGAGTCCGGCACGGCCCGGAAGCCCATGCTCGCGGCGCTCCCCCGGATGTCCCGGCAGGTCAACCGCGTCCTCACCTGGGTCGTGGTCGGCCTGTTCGTCATCTGGATCGTGGGGAACTTCATCAACGCCCCCAAGCAGTTCGTGAGCGTGTTCCTGCTCGGCATCACCCTGGGGTGCATCTACGCCCTGGTTGCGCTCGGATACACGCTGGTCTACGGCATCATCGAGCTCATCAACTTCGCCCACGGCGACGTTTTCATGTGGGGGTCGATGGTCGCCGTAACGGTGTCCGTGCACTGGCTGGGGCTCGACGGCAGCCAGGCCTGGTACGTGACGGCCGGCGGCATCCTCATCACGATGGTCGTCTGCATCGCGTTCTGCGGCACGCTCAACGTCGCCATCGAACGGGTGGCCTACAAACCGCTTCGGAACGCGCCCAAGCTCGCGCCCCTGATCACCGCGATCGGCATGAGCTTCATCCTCCAGAACGCGGCCGCGCTCGTCTACGGCTTCATCGAGCAGCCGCTCGGGGGAGACGTCTTCCCGACGAAGGCGCTTTTCTCGATCGGCGGCGTCGCGTACACGCAGAAGTCCCTCCTGATCGTGCTCATCACGATCCCCGTGATGATCGCCCTCACCTGGCTCGTGCGCTCGACCCGGCAGGGCAAGGCGATGCGCGCGGTCGCCCAGGACATGGACGCAAGCCGGATGATGGGCATCGATGTCGACCGCACGATCGCCTTCACGTTCGCGCTCGGCGGCTCGCTGGCCGGGGCCGCCGGAGTGCTCTTCGTCATGTACCAGACCTCGACGCGGTATGACCTCGGCTTCCAGCTCGGGCTCTTCGCCTTCACGGCAGCCGTCCTCGGAGGCATCGGGAACCTCACCGGCGCCGCGCTCGGCGCACTCCTGATCGGCCTCATCCAGGCGTTCAACGAGGGCCTCTCGTGGCACACGCCGGGCTCAAGCTGGACGCAGTCCCTGATCTTCTCGATTCTGATCCTCGTGCTCGTGTTCCGGCCACAGGGGCTCCTCGGTGAGGAGGTCCCCGACCGCGCATGAGCGGCCTCACCGGATCCGTGGGCGACGCGTGGGCGCGGCTCCCCAAGCGGGTGCGCGCACTCGCGCTGCCGGTCACGGTGCTCGTCCTCGTCGCGCTCTACCCGAACTACTATCGCGACCTGTTTGATGCGCTGGGCGGCGGTACCACCGGGCAGCTGGCCCCGACCGTGCCCACGATGGTCGTGATGTGCGTCTACGTCACGATGGCGCTCGGACTGAACGTCGTCGTCGGATACGCGGGGCTGCTTGACCTGGGCTACGTCGCCTTCTACGCCGCCGGGGCGTACATCGCCGGATGGTTCGCGACGCTCCAGTTCGCCCCCAAGGATGTCCACTTCCTGTCCGTCGGCGTGAATCCGGTGCTTCCTGGCCTCCATGTCAACGTGTGGCTGCTCCTTGTCGTGGGCGCGGTGTTCGCGATGATCCTCGGCATCATCATCGGCCTGCCGACCCTGCGGCTGCGCGGCGACTACCTGGCGATCGTGACCCTCGGGTTCGGCGAGATCATCCCGCAGGCGGTGAACAACGGCGACGACTGGTTCGGCCACAACATCACCAACGGGCCGAACGGCCTCACGCCGATCGACTCGCTCGGGTTCGGGGTCTCGATCCACAATACCGTCTCGTTCCTCCCGTCCAGCTATCGCCTCGAGATCAACTCGGCCGACTACTACTACTGGACCGGGCTCGCCATGGTCGTCTTCACACTGTTCTGCTGCATCCGCCTTCGCGACTCGCGCCTCGGTCGGGCCTGGGTCGCGATCCGGGAGGACGAGATCGCCGCGTCGGCTATGGGAGTGCCGCTCATGCGGACGAAGACCTGGGCGTACGCCATCGGGGCGTTCTTCGGCGGGATGGCGGGCTGCTTCTACGCGATCTTCAAGAGCTCCACGTTCCCGCAGGACTTCTCGCTCAACATCTCGATCGCGGTGCTGTGCATGGTCATCCTGGGCGGGATGGGCAACGTGTGGGGCGTCTGCCTGGGCGGCGCTGTGCTCTCGTACCTCAACTACCAGGGCCTCGAGGCGGTCGGCAACAACCTGAACGAGGTGGCCGGTACGAGCTTCAACATCCCTCAGTACACGTTCGGCATCTTCGGCATCATCATCGTGGTGATGATGCTCGTGCGCCCGCAGGGCCTGATACCCACCGCACGGCGGAAGATCGAGCTCGAGACGGGCGTCGAGGGCGGATCGCTCTACGACGCCGAAGCGTGATGGCGGAGGACATCCTCATCGCCCGAGGTGTCCGCAAGGAGTTCGGCGGCTTGGTGGCCGTCTCCGACATCGACTTCGCCGTGCCAGAGGGCGGCATCGTGAGTCTGATCGGCCCGAACGGGGCCGGCAAGACCACGTTCTTCAACATGCTGACCGGCGTCTACACGCCCACCAGCGGCGAGGTGACCTTCGACGGACACGAGGTCGTCGGGCTGCGCCCGCACATGGTCACGCACCTGGGCGTGGGGCGGACGTTCCAGAACATCCGCCTCTTCCCGACGATGACGGGCCTCGAGAACGTCCTCGTGGGCATGCACGCGCGCCTCAACGGCGGAATCGTGAAATCGATCCTCCGCACGCCCGGACTCAGGCGCGAGGAGCGGGCAGCGGCCGATCGAGCGCGCGAGCTCCTGCGCTACTGCGGGCTGCCGCGCGACGCGGAGTACACGTACGCCATGAACCTCTCCTACGGCGACCAGCGCCGTCTGGAGGTGGCCCGGGCACTCGGGACAGAGCCCAAGCTGCTGCTCCTCGACGAGCCCACCGCGGGCATGAATCCCCAGGAGAGCGCTGAGTTCACGACCTTCGTCGGGAAGCTCCGGGACGAGCGCGGGCTCTCGATCCTCATGATCGAGCACGACATGAAGGTCGTCATGGGCATCTCGGAGCGGGTGACGGTGCTCGACCACGGCGAGAAGATCGCCGAGGGGAGCCCAGCCGAGATCCAGAAGAACGAGCGCGTGATCGAGGCCTACCTGGGCTCCGCGGCGACGGCAGACGGCGGTGAGGAGGATCCCCGCGGTGGCTGACAACGGCGCGGTGCTGCTCGAGGTCCAGGACGTCCACACGTTCTACGGGACGATCGAGGCGATCAAGGGCATCTCGCTTACCGTGCACGAGGGCGAGATCGTGACGCTGATCGGCGCGAACGGCGCCGGCAAGTCGACCACGCTGCGCTCGATCCAGGGCATCAGCCGGCCGAAGCGCGGCCGGATCGTGTTCAAGGGGCAGGACATCGTCGGCCGGCGACCCCACGACATCGTGAAGATGGGGATCAGCCAGTCGCCGGAAGGCCGGCGCCTCTTCTCGCGGATGAGCGTGCGCGAGAACCTCGAGATGGGTGCGTTCCAGCGAAGCGACAAGGCCGGGATCGAGCAGGACATCGACCGGGTCTACGAGCTCTTCCCGCGTCTTCAGGAGCGGCGCATGCAGAAGGCGGGGACGCTGTCGGGCGGCGAGCAGCAGATGTGCGCCATCGGCCGGGCGCTGATGGCCAAGCCCAAGTTGCTCATGCTCGACGAGCCGTCGCTCGGCCTCGCGCCGATCCTCGTCGAGCGGATCTTCGACATCGTCCGCGAGATCAACAAGGCCGGTACCGCGATCCTGCTCGTCGAGCAGAACGCCCTGATCGCCCTGGCCGTCGCGAACCGCGGCTACGT
>DATBHZ010000136.1:0-23331 GCA_036557185.1 Acidimicrobiia bacterium
GCGCTCGCGTGGGCCCGCGCGCTCGGCGAGTTCGGCGCGACGATCACGTTCGCCGGGAACATCCAGGGCCGCACGCAGACGACGCCGCTCGCGGTCTACCTCCTGCTCGAGACGAAGCCCGACGTGGCGGTCGGTCTGAGCATCGTGCTGCTCGCCGTGTGCGTCGCGATCCTGGCGCTGCTCCGTGACCGCTGGCTCGGCGCGGCATGAGCCTGGTCGCGGACGTTCGCGTGCACCTGGGCACGCTCGACCTCGAGGTCGCGCTGACCGCGCAGCAGGGGGAGACGATCGCTCTGCTCGGTCCGAACGGCGCCGGGAAGACGACGTTGCTCCGCGCGCTCTCCGGCCTCGCACCCATCGACTCGGGGCGCATCGAGCTGGACGGCACCCTGCTCGACGACGGGCTCCGGACGTTCGTGCCGCCGGAGCGCAGGCCGGTCGCGGTGGTGTTCCAGGACTATCTCCTCTTTCCGCACCTCTCGGCGCTCGACAACGTGGCGTTCGGGCTCCGTACCCGCGGGCTCGGGCGAATGGCGGCACGCGCTCGCGCGATGAGTGCCCTCGAGCAGGTCGATCTCGCCGAGCACGCGGGATCCAAACCCAAGGCGCTTTCCGGCGGCCAAGCACAGCGCGTCGCGCTCGCGCGTGCCCTCGCGACCGAGCCAGTCCTGCTCCTGCTGGACGAGCCACTCGCCGCGCTCGACCAGAGCGCCCGGGGCGCGGTGCGGCGGGAGCTCCGGGCACGGCTCGCGACGTTCCGCGGCCTGCGGCTCCTCGTCACACACGATCCGCTCGATGCCGCCGTGCTGGCGGACCGTCTCGTGATCATCGAGGAAGGCCACGTGGTCCAGCGCGGGACCTTCGCCGAGGTGGCGGCACGGCCGCGGTCGCGGTACGTCGCGGAGCTCGTGGGGGTCAACCTCCTTCGGGGAACCGCGCACGGAGGACTGCTCGATCTACCGGGCGGTGGCACGCTGGCGGCTTCCGATGCGGCTTCGGGAAACGCGCTCGCGGTCGTCCACCCGCGCTCGGTCGCGTTGCACCGCGCACGGCCGGAAGGCAGCCCGCGCAATGTCAACGAGGGCCCAGTGGAGAGCATCGAGCTCCTCGGCGATCGCGTCCGGGTGCGCGTCGGCGGGAGGGTCCCGCTCGTTGCCGAGATCACGCCTTCCGCGCTGCGCGAGCTCCAGCTCGCCGAGGGTGCGTTGGTCTGGACGTCGGTGAAGGCGACCGACATCGACGTCTACGCAGCATGAGCCCGCGGAAGGAGTGCACATGCCGCACAAACCTCAGCTCACACTTCGCGAGCACGTCTTGCTCGCCCTGCTCTGCGAACGGCCGGCACACGGGTGGGCGATCGCGCGTGAGCTCGCACCGGGAGGGGCCATCGGCAGGATCTGGACCGTGTCGCGACCCTTGGCCTACAGGGCAATGGACGACCTCGCCGAGCACAAGCTCATCCGTGCGACCGGCACCGAGCAGGGCGACGGACCGCGCCGCACGATCTACGCGGCGACGGCTCGCGGTCGTCGTGAGCACGAGCACTGGCTGACGACGCCGATCGAGCACCTGCGCGACGTCCGTACCGAGCTGCTGCTCAAGCTGGTGTTCGGTGAGCGCGAGCGACGCAACCCGCGCTCGCTCCTCCGTGCCCAGAAGCAGGCGTTCCAACCCATCTTCGTGGCACTCGAGAAGGCGGCCGCGGCGCCAGGTGCCGATGTGGTGGATCACTGGAGGCTCGAGTCCGCCGCAGCCGTGCAGCGATTCCTCGACACCGCCGGTGGCCGATGATTGCTAGGTTCGACGCTTGCCGCGCTCGCTGATGCTCTGCACGACGACCCGAGGTGACTGCCTGTCATGAGTGAGCGTCCGCGAGGCGGGTACCCCGCCGAGCAGCGAGCGTGGCCCGAGCGGCCCGGCCCCCAGGGCCAAGAGCGGGAAACATGACCGAAGGTGTCGGCACGGACCGCTCGCGCAGCGGTCTTCAGCGCATGCTTATCCCGCTGGCGCTCGCGCAGTTCATCTGCAGCTTCGCCGGCACGAACATGAACGTGATGATCACGGACATCAGCAAGGACCTGAACACGACGGTCCAGGGTGTCCAGATCACCATCACGATCTTCCTGCTGGTGATGGCCGCGTTCATGATCCCGTGCGGCAAGCTCACCGACCGCTTCGGCCGCAAGCGGTGCTTCATGACCGGGCTCATCGTCTACGGGATCGGCGCGTTGCTGAGCGCGGCAGCGCCCGGCCTCGGCGTCCTGATCATCGGCAACTCGATCCTGGAGGGGATCGGCACCGCGCTGCTGATCCCGCCCGTCTACATCCTGACGACGATGCTGTTCACCGATCTCACCTCGCGCGCCCGCGCATTCGGTCTCATCAGCGGCGCCGGGGGCATCGGCGCGGCGACGGGACCTCTGATCGGCGGCGCGATCACCACCTGGATCACGTGGCGCGCGGCGTTCCTCTTCCAGACGGCGATCATCGTCGCGATCGTCTTGCTCAGCCGGCGACTCGTCGATCCGGTGCCGCCCGACCCGAACCGGTCGTTCGACGTCGTCGGAGCGATCCTCTCCGCCCTGGGTCTCTGCCTGCTCATCGCCGGAATCCTCGCGGCCGACAACAACGGCGTCGCCATGGCGGTGCTGCTCGCCGCGGGTGTGCTCGTGCTCGCCTGGTTCTTCGTCTACGTGCGCAATCGGGAGCGCGCGGGCAAGGAACCGCTGCTCTCCATCAAGCTGTTCCGTAACCGGACCTCGAACCTCGGCCTCGTCACGCAGAACGTGCAATGGCTGATGCTCATGGGCGTGTCATTCGTGGTCTCCGTGTACCTCCAGGTGGTGCGCCACTACAACGCCATCCAGACGGGCGTGATCTTCACCGCCGCCACCGTCGGGATCCTGGCGTCCTCGCTGACCCAAGAGCGGCTCGCGAAGAAGTATCCGCAGCGAACGCTCATCGCCGGGGGCTTCGTGACCACGATCGTCGGCATCGCGGTGCTGTTGGCCTTGGCAGCATCCGGCACGCACAGTGCTTGGGTCTACGCGCCGGGGCTGCTGCTCATCGGTCTCGGCCTCGGTGCAGCACTCACGCCCTCCGTCAACATCGTGCAGTCCGCCTTCCCCGACGAGCAGCAGGGCGAGATCTCGGGCCTGTCCCGCAGCGTCTCGAACCTCGGATCCTGCCTGGGGACCGCCATCGCCGGCACGATCCTGGTGGCGAACCTCACGCGGCACGCGTACGCGGCGTCGTTGATCGTCGTCGCGGTCATCGGCCTGGTGGGGCTCGGCGTGTCGCTCTTCCTGCCGAGGGATCTGGGCAACAGCTCGGCCTGAGCCGCTCCTGCACGCGATCGGCGCCGAATCTCCACAGTTCCTCCATTGCTCGGTACTCCTTGATCCCTGATGCTGACCGCTGTGTCATCGACTCTGCGTTCCCGTCTCACTCGCCCGGTCCTGGTGGAGCTCTTTCTCGCGGGTATGTGGCTCGTAGGCATAGGTCTCGTCGCGATCGGGGTGAGTGGCTTCGTCGCGTGGGTGATGGGCTTGATCGCGGGCAAGGCGTTCGTCGCGGGCGACACCCCCGGAGTCACGTACACCGCAGCGCGTTGTCGCGACTTCCTCGAGTACGCGCCGAACGCGCGGACCTGCACCGAGGCGGCCGCGATTCACCACTTCACCGAGGTCGTGTGGTACCGGGTCGTGGCAGGAGTTCTCGGCGCGCTCGGACTCGTCGCCTGGAGATGGGTTCGTCGTCGCCGAGGACCGAGCACGCTGCAACCCCAGTCACTCGTTCCGACCGTCGGGTGCGTCCTCTTCGGTACCGCGGCCGTCGTGCTGCTCGGCCAAGGCGTCGATCTCTGGTGGCTCAAGCCGGACGGCGGAGGCGGTGCCTCGCTCTCGGGTGGGATCGTCTCGCTCGCCGTGGCGGCATGGTTTGCCAAGGATGTGCTCGAACGGATCACCGTCCAACCGAACTGAGCCCGCGTACGACGCGACGAAGCCCCGGTCCAGCGCTCGCTGTGACCAGGGCTTCGGTGGTGGCCGGGACCGGCGTCGATCCGGTGACCCCGCGCTTTTCAGGCGCGTGCTCTGCCGACTGAGCTACCCGGCCGGGTAGGTCGGCCGGGGCCGACCGGCGGTCCTGACGGGATTTGAACCCGCGGCCTCCGCCTTGACAGGGCGGCGTGCACTCCAAACTGCACCACAGGACCAGGATCTTGTCGTGACGTGTTCACCGCCGTGCTCGAGGAGGTGTCTCACTGTCGGCTGCCAGTGCTGCCTGTGCCCCCAGGGGAGTTCGAATCCCCGTTACCGCCTTGAAAGGGCGGCGTCCTGGGCCACTAGACGATGGGGGCTCGCTCTCCAGGGAGGCAGTGCATCGTAGCAGCAGGCGTTTTCGGGCGACCTCCGGAACACGCGTCGAGCGCCTCCCTCGACCGCGCTCAGCCGGCGCTCCCGCCGGGGTCGGGCACGTAATGCCGCTCGCCCGTGCCTGGGTCCACCCAGACGCGCATGAGCCGCTGGGTCGAGGGATCGCGGAAGACCTCGTCGGTGCGCTGCCAATCCGACCGGGGCCGGTCCGACTCACCGTGACGCCGCACGAAGAAGCTCGCGATCAGGAACCCGAGCAGCACGATCGCGACGATCACGAGGACTGCGCCCACTAGCCGCCGGCCTTCACCACGACAGCCGTCCCATACGCCACGATCTCGGTGAGCGTTTGGCCGATCTCCGAGGAGTCGAACCGGAAGGCGAGCACCGCGTTCGCTCCCATGATCTTCGCGTTCTCGATCATCCGGTCGAGCGCGTGCCGCCGGCTGTCCTCGAGGAGCTGCGTGTACTGCTGCACCTCTCCCCCGGCGAGTGACTTGAAGCCCGCGCCGATCCCTTTCGCGAAGCCCATCGAGCGGACGACCAGGCCGAACACCGGTCCGATCGAGCGTTCGATCGTCCATGCGGGGAACTCGAACGCGGTCGTCACCGGGAATTGCTCGTCCACTGATGCTCCTCGGGTCGGATGGCGATGTACGGGTAGCCTTGCTCGCGCTCGAGCGCGAGACGCGCATGGGTCGCTAGCTCAACTGGCAGAGCACCGGGCTTTTAACCCGTTGGTTCCGGGTTCGAATCCCGGGCGACCCACTGTCGAAGCTGCAGGTCACGCCTTCTCGCTGTCATGGAGCGATCGCGATGGGGCCCTTGGTCTTTGCGTCGACGAGGACGCGATTACCGAGCGGGGACGCGAGCTCGACTCGTTCGTGGCGTGGGTAGCCGATCGCCAAGCAGGGTCCGGGTCCCCGGCCCTGGCGCGTCTGCCGGATTGTGATCGCGACCGCGGTGTTGGACGCGAGCTGGTCGACGCTGTAATCGGCGGTGCACGGTCCCTTGCCGGCGCGGGCGCCGACGAATGTGATGGTTGCGGAGCGCCCGTCTGCCGCGACACGCGCTCCCATGGTCGAGAAATATGCCTCAGGCGGCGAAGGGAACCGGGGCGGCGCTCCGACGGCGATCACCGCGGCAGGGTTCGGCACACCCTCGAACGAGAACAACCAGGCCGGGAGCGTCCGGATGCCACGGTCCGTTTCGAAGGACGATGCCCCGAAGCGAACACCTGTGATGACCAACGGGGTGGGCGCGCGCGGAGCTCCGCCGGCTGGGGTGCCTTCGGCGCGCATCAGCGCCAACGCTTGTTCGGCGGTGATCAGGGGAAACGACTCGGCCTGTCGCGGTCCCGGCGGGAACGAGGACGGAGCGACGAACACACCAGCGAGGAAGGCCTCCTTCGCGTCGACCGTTGCAAAGCCGAATGCGGGAGCCGAGACGGGATCCGAGATGAGCACGAGCGGCCTGACGGCGGCCTTGACCGGGAACGACGCCCAAGCCTCGAGGGCGGCACGCATCTCTTGAGCGGCTGGCGACGGCACGCCGGAGATTGTGCCGTCGCGTTCAGTCGGCCGCGACGACGGGCGCGCGCCCCGTGCCGTGTGCGACGCGGAGCCCGTGGTGCATCCGACGACGAGCAGACCCAATCCCAGACCGAGCAGCCACGTCCGCACGCCGTGAGAGTAGGCCGTGACACAGTCCGCGCCGGTCAGACCTTGCCGAGCTTCGTGCGCACGATCGTGGTCAGCTCCTGGAGCGCGCTCCGCACCGAGTCGAGATCGAGGGTCGAGAGCTGCGCGCGCATGCCATGTTGTCGGCGGCGGGCCTCGGCAGTGATCCGCTCGAGGGTCTTCGTTCCTCTGGCAGTGAGGCGCAGGAAGGACCTCGAGCGCGCCGCCTATCCTCACGCCGCGGGCGCACCCGAGGAAGGTCGGAGGTCGATGCCCACAGCACCGAGCCCGGGAACGGGAGCCGCGGACGAGCTCAGGGACCTCGACGAGGCCACGGTCCGGGCACTCGTCGACGCGGCCCCCGACGGCATCCTGTTGGCCGACGACACCGGCAACATCGTGTTCGCGAACCGTCAGACCGAGAAGATGTTCGGGTTCGGGCCCGAGGAGCTGCTGGGGCACTCGGTCGACGACCTCCTCCCAGAGCAGATGCGCGAGGTTCACCGCGCGCACCGAACGCGCTACAAGGCGGAGCCGCGCGTCCGGCCGATGGGTGCAGGCTTGTTGCTGCGCGGGCGACGGTCCGACGGCACGGAGTTCCCCGTCGAGATCAGCCTGAGCCCGCTCCGCACCGACAGCGGCCTCCAAGTGGTCGCGGTCGTGCGTGACGTGAGTGAGCGGATCGAGGCCGAGGAGCGAATCCAGCGCGCCGAACAGCACGTGCGCATCGTCGAGGACCGGGAACGCATCGCTCGGGATCTTCACGACATCGTGATCCAGAAGCTCTTCGCCGCCGGAATGACTGTGCAAGGCGTGGCCGCAGGCGGCCTCGACGCCGACCGCGCCCAACGACTCAACCGCGTGGTGGACGATCTCGACGACACCATTCGCGAGATCCGATCCGTGATCTTCGGCTTGCAGTCTGAGGCTCGCGACGTGCCCGGAGTGCGGGCCGCGGTGCTCCGGATCCTGGACGACCAGCGGGAGGCTCTGGGGTTCGAGGCGAGACTCCGATTCGACGGCCCCGTCGACACGATGAATGATCTCGTCGCAGCCGAACTGCTGCCCGCCGTACGCGAGGCGGTCTCCAACGTCGCCCGCCACGCGGACGCGTCGTCGATGGAGGTCGACATCCAGTGCGGGGACTTCGTGACGCTCCGTGTGCTCGACGACGGCCGTGGGCTGACGGGGACGGCATCGGGCGGGAACGGCATCCGCAACCTGTCGGAGCGCGCCGGCAAGCTCGGCGGGCGTTGCACGGTGAGCGCGCGGCCGGACGGCGGCACCATGCTCGAGTGGCGCGTGCCGAACGTCCCCTGACCAGCCTTCAGCACAGGACCTTCGGCTCTACTCGCGCACCCGTCGTTCGGTCGTGATGGGGATGTGCCGGATCTTCCAACCTCGCTCGCTCCCGACAGCGTGGCGTGGTACGCCACCGTCGAGCACCCGATGGGCGGCAGCAGCGAGCCGTGCTTCGAGGTCGTGGGATCGATGGTCTATCCCGCGGCCGGCCACCCGTCCGGGTGCGCCGCGTCTCCCTGGTACCAGATCCGCGGTGACCTCGCTTACGCGGTGGTCGGGCATCCCGAGGGTCCGTCGCCGGAGCCGTCCTTGCGCGTGCGCGGCCGCGAGGTGTTCCCGATCGTCACCGATCCAGCGGCGTTCCCTGCAGCCTGGTTCTCGATTGCTCCACTGCCGTAGGTGCGCTTCGATCAGCCGTCGGGTGGAGACGGAGTGTCGAACTCGCCACCGAGGCGCGCTGCGTACACCGCGGCCTGCGTCCGCGTCGACATCCCGAGCTTGGTCAACATGTTCGACACGTAGTTATTGACCGTCTTCTCAGCCAGGTGCAGCTCGTTCGCGATCTGCCGGTTGGTCATCCCGTCCGCGATCAGCTTCAGGATCTTGCGCTCTTGGCCGGTCAGGTGAGCCAGGCGCTCGTCCTCCGCGGGTGGGTTGCGCAGCCGCTCCTCGACACGCCGCGCGAGCTTTGGGTCGATCAACGATTCACCGTCTGCCGCTCGCCGGACCGCCGCCACGATGTCGTTGCCACGGATCTGCTTGAGCAAGTACCCGGAGGCGCCCGCCACGATCGCCTGCAGGAGCGCCTCGTCGTCGGAGAACGACGTGAGCATCAGGCATGCGACCTCGGGATGCGCAGATCGGATCTCGCGACAGACGGCGATCCCGTCGCCGTCCGGCAAGCGGACGTCGAGCAGCGCGACGTCGGGCCTCGTGGGCGGCACTCGTGCGATCGCCTCGGCCGCCGTGCCCGCCTCACCGACCACGCTGAGGTCGTCCTCGGACTCGAGAAGCTCACGCACCCCGCGGCGGACAACCTCGTGGTCGTCGAGCAGGAAGACCCGGATCGTGCGTTCGTCACCCACTCGAACAGGAGGATACGGCGACGGGCCGAGCGACGCGCCCCGCCGCGCGCCCCGCGCGGATCCCGGTTACATGCCCAGGATGGTCTCGAGCGGCACCGTCCAGGTCGAGTCCGGGGCGTGGAGCTTGCGCCCGGTGATCATGAACGGCTCGAGGAAGAGCCAAACGTCGCGTTCCGCCGACATCCAGGGCTCCGGATCGAAGCGAGTACGAACGTCGGCCGCGTCGGGGTCGATCCGCTGCAACATGCCACGCACGAGGACCGACCATCCTTCGTGTGCGGCCGGGTCGATGTTGTCGATCTCGAAGGCGGCGTGCATGCCCCCCTCGTCGATCACGTTCCCCGGGCGTGTGCGGACGGCGATCCAAACGTGACCCACCGTCTCGACGAGCTTGTAATTCACGGGCAGGACGACCGGGAAGCCGTTGACGACGACGGCGATCCGCCCGACCGAACCCTGCCGCAACAGCGCCGCACAGGTATCCGGGGCCAGCGTCTCGAGCCACGGTTCGGTGGTCACTCGGTCTCCTCTTGCCGGCGGCGCCCCGGCAGTCTCGCGCGCGCGAGCGGTCGCACCACGAGGAGACAGAATTGACGACAGCTCGGGAACGCGCGCCCGAGATCGCTCGCAAGGAGGACGGACGATGCCCCGGATCACTCCCAACCTTTGGTTCGACACGCAGGCGAAGGACGCGGCCGAGCTCTACGTGTCACTGTTCCCGAACTCGAAGATCACCAACGTGAGTCATTACGGCGAGGGCGCGCCGAAGCCTGCCGGGACTGTGCTCACGGTCGACTTCGTGCTGGACGGCCAGCCGTACACGGCGATCAACGGGGGGCCGGAGTTCGTCTTCGACGAGGCGGTCTCGTTCCTGATTCACTGCGCCGACCAGGAAGAGGTCGACCACTACTGGAACGCGCTCACCGACGGCGGCGAGGAGAGCCAGTGCGGATGGCTCAAGGACCGCTTCGGCCTCTCGTGGCAGGTCGTGCCCGAAGCGCTCGGCGAGCTGCTCGGTGACCCGGACCCGGACCGAGCGCAACGAGCGATGCAGGCGATGCTCTCCATGCGCAAGCTGGACGTCGATGCCCTACGCGCAGCCGCGGGCGGCGACAAGGGTTGACGAGCGCCAAACTCTAAGACGACGCCGGCAGCGCGTCCTCTTCCTCGTTCGCGATGAGGCGCAGCGCGGCGTCGATCAACGCGAGGTGCGTGAACGCCTGCGGGTAGTTGCCGAGATGGCGTCCGGTCGTCGAGTCGATCTCCTCGGCGTACAGGTGCAACGGGCCGGCGAACGAGAGCAGCTTCTCGAACAATGCGCGTGCCCTCGCCGTCTCGTCGATCATCGCGAGCGCGGACACGAGCCAGAACGAGCAGATCGTGAACGTGCCCTCCTCGGATCCAGCCAGACCGTCGTCTGCGCGGTCGAGGCGGTACCGCAGGACCAGATCGTCGCTCGTGAGCTCGTCCGCGATCGCGAGCACCGTCGCCCGGACCCGTTGGTCGTCGGGCGGGAGGAAGTCCATGATCGGGATGAGGAGATTCGACGCGTCGAGATCGGTGGTGCCGTAGTGCTGGACGAACACACCGCGGTCGTCGACGCCGTGTGCGAGCACGTCCGCCATGATCTCCTTGGCGGCCGCTTCCCAACGATCGGCGCGCTCGTCGTCGCCCCTTCCGCGGGCCAGTCGCGCACCGCGATCGGCGGCAACCCAACACATCACCTTCGATGCCACGAAGTGCTGCGGCTCTCCGCGCATCTCCCAGATGCCCTGATCGGGCTCGCCGGCGTTCGCGATCGCTTGGTCGACAAGGGTCGCGAGGCCCTCCCAGACCTGCTGTGGGACGGCCCCGTCACGACGCGCGTGGGTTGCGATCGAGTCGAGCAGCATTCCCCAGACGTCGTGCTGCTGCTGATCGAACGCGCCGTTCCCGGTCCGCACGGGTTTCGAGTCGAGGTAACCGGAGAGATGGTCGAGCGTGTGCTCGGTGAGGTCGGTCTCTCCACCGATCCCGTACATGATCTGCATCGTCCAGTCGCCACCGTCGCGCGCCGACGGTGCGATCGTCTCGAGGAGGAACGCGAAGTATTCGAACGCCTCCCAGTCGAAGCCGAGCGCATGCAACGCGCGCAACATGAACGCGCTGTCGCGGATCCAGGTGAACCGGTAGTCCCAGTTGCGTTCCCCGCCGGGCGTCTCCGGGAGTGAGGTCGTCGCCGCTGCCATGATCGCCCCGGTCGGCGCGTAGCTCAGGCCCTTGAGCGCGAGCGCGCTCCGCTCGATGTACGGCCGCCAGACGTGGTCGGGAAAGGTGCCGAGGCTCAACCACTCACGCCAGTACTGCTGGGTCGTCTCCAACTGCTCGAGCGCGGCGTCGACGCTGTCGGGGAGCTGGTCACCCCAAGAGAGCGCGATCCATGCCGTCTCCCCCTCCTGGAGCGTCGTCCGCCCGTATCCGCGCGACCCGACGGTCCCGAGCCGCAGGCTGCTCCCGAGCCGGAGCGACATGTCACCGGACGTGACCTTCAGCCGGTCGTAGCCCTCTCCTTCGTACTCCCACATACCGATCGACCGGCCGTAGTCGAACAGCGGAAGGCAGTTGGCCTCCACCTCGACCCGACCGTCGAAGCACGACGCGATGCGCAGCAGCGTGCCTTGCGCGAGGACGTCCTCGGGGACGCGGCGCCAGGTCGAAAGGCGCGCATTGTTCGAAGGCGGGCCAACGACCAGAAGGTCCGTCACGGTCATCCAGCCCGACGCCGTGTGCCAGGTCGTCTCGAGCACGTTCGTGCCCGGCAGGTAGCGTCGCTGGTCCGGCACGGTGGCCGCCGACGGGCCGAACCGAAAGATGCCGGCGGAGCGATCGAGCAAGGCAGTGAACACACTCGGCGAGTCCGGCCGTGGCAGGCACAGCCACTCCACCGCGCCGTCCGGAGCTACGAGAGCGTTGACCTCGCAATCCGACAGGAACCCGTAGCCGGCAATGGGGGGAAACGTGGTCATCCGGACCTCAGTCGATCGCGGGGAGAAATCGGACGCACCATCGTGACTGTCCCGCTCGGTCGACGTCAACGCGCCGCGCCCCCGACAGCCTTCCGGACGCTCGCGCGAAACCGCCCCGAGGTGTGACCCCGGGGCGCTGCGACCGGATGGTCGCCTGCTTCGCTGTGCAACAGCAGCGCCGGCGCAGCCGGCACCGCGGCTAGACCTCGGTCGAGTCCTCGACTTGCTCGAGGAAGCGGCGGATCTCCGACGCCTTGAAGCGACGGTGGCCGCCCAACGTGCGGATCGCCGAGATCTTCCCTGCTCGTGCCCAGCGCGTTACGGTCTTCGGATTGACGCGGAACATGGCCGCAACCTCCGAAGGCGTCAACAACGCGTCGTTGTCAGGCTGTGCCTGCATTCTTGGTGCCTCCCCCAGCTCAGGCGCCTGCCCGGCTCTCTGGTGCTTGTGTTCTGTCAGGAGCTCGGACACTGACGGTGCCCAGCCCGTGTCCGGTTTCGACCCAGAGGAACTTTGTGATCCCCTGAGAGCGATGTGCGAACCTTAGCACGGACCCTCTCCGAATAGCTAGTCAATCGACCACCATTCGTCGTACTCCGCGCGGAGCGTAGCGGATGAAGCCGGGCAAGGATAGGCAGCGGGAACCAAATCCGTTGTATCCGACCATCAAGGCCTGTTTCCGGGGCATCCTGCGCGCGTGCTGTGACCGAAGGCACGGGGCCTAACGGCCCGATTCGTCCGAATCACGCAGAATGGCAACAGCCCGTGCGCGCGGAGATGTCAGTCGCGCGTCAGCGTGACACGACCTGCACCGCGCGCGATCTCCCCGATGTGCCATGCCGCGTGCCGGGAACGGGCGAGGGACTCGATCGCTTCCGAGATCGCCGACGCGGGGACCACCGCGACCATGCCGATGCCGAGGTTGAAGACGCGCTCCATCTCCGCGTCGGCGATCTCACCGGCGGCTTGGACCTCGCGGAAGATGCGCGGCTCCTCCCAGCTGCCGCGACGGATGCGTGCCTCGCAGCCGTCCGGAAGCACCCGGGCCACGTTGCCGGAAAGCCCGCCACCGGTGATGTGGGCGAGGGCGTGCACCTCCACCTCGCGTCGCAGGCGGGCGAGAGCCGGGGCGTAGATCACGCTCGGGACGAGCAGCTCGTCGCCCAGGGATCTGTCCGCCCCCGGCCAAGCCGGCTCGTCGAGCCTGCGGTGACCGCGATCGAAGAGCGCGCGCCGCGCGAGGGTGTAGCCGTTGCACCGCAGCCCCGGGCTGGCGATCCCGACCAGAGCATCGCCTGCCCCGACATCGCGCGGCAGGAGCAAGCTCCGATCGGCGGCTCCGACGGCGAACCCCACCAGATCGAACGCACCCGGCTCCATCGCGCCCGGGTGCTCGGACATCTCTCCGCCGAGCAGCGCGAACCCTGCCGTACGGCAACCGCCGGCGACACCGCGCACGATCTCGTCGATCATCTCCGGCTCCAGCACACCGACCGAGATGTAGTCCTGGAAGAACAGCGGGTCGGCACCTTGCGCGGCGATGTCGTCGCCGGTGCCGACGAGGTCGATCCCGATCGTGTCGTACTTGCGCGCGAGCCGGGCGACGTCGGACTTCGTGCCCACGCCGTCGGTCGAGGCGACGAGCACGGGCGACTCGTACGGGAGCGCGTCGACCGAGAAGAGGCCTCCGAAGCCGGCAGTGTCCTCGATCACCTCGGGTCGGTGCGTGCTGCGGACGTGCGCCTTGATCCTGGCGACGGCGCGGTCACCGGCTTCGATGTCGACGCCCGCCTGCGCGTAGGTGAGCGGCTCGGGTTCGTCCACCGTCAGGTGCGCGAGCTCGACTCGGAGATCGAGATCTGATCGAGCTCCAAGACGGTCTTGGTGTCGCGGTCGGTCAGCGCGACCGGCACCGGGTAGACGCCCGACAAGCAGGCGGTGCAGAAGGACTCGGGCGGCGCGCCCGTCGCCCGCGTGAGCCGGTCGAGGTCGAGGTACGCGAGCGAGTCGACGTCGAGGTACTCAGCGATCTCCCCGACGTGCAGGTCCGCCGCGAGCAGTTCGCCGCGGCGCCCGGTGTCCATCCCGTAGAAGCACGGCCAGCGGTACGGCGGCGAGGAGACGCGGAAGTGCACCTCGGCCGCGCCCGCTTCGCGCAACATCGCGATGACCTGTCTCGTCGTGGTGCCGCGCACGATCGAGTCGTCGACCACCACGAGGCGCTTGCCGCGGATGTTGTCGGGGAGCGGATTGAGCTTGAGCCGCACGCCCGCACCACGCATCTTCTGGCTGGGCTGGATGAAGGTGCGGCCGACGTACCGGTTCTTCACCAACCCGTCGCCGTACGCGATGCCCGAGGCCCGCGCGTAGCCCTGCGCCGCAGGGATGCCCGACTCCGGGACGGGCATGACCATGTCGGCGGCGACCGGCGCCTGCTCGGCAAGCTCCTCGCCCATCCGCTGGCGCGCGGCGTGCACGCTCTGGCCGTACAACCGGGTATCGGGTCGCGCGAAGTACACGAACTCGAAGAGGCACAGCCGAGGCTCGGGTGCGGCAAACCGGTGCTCGCGCCGAAGGCCCGTGGCGTCGATCACGATCATCTCGCCCGGCTGCACGTCACGGACGTAGTGCGCGCCCACGATGTCGAGCGCGGCCGTCTCGCTCGCGAGCACCCAGCCACCGCCGTCGAGGCGGCCGAGGACCAGCGGCCAGAAGCCGTGCGGGTCGCGCACGCCGACGAGATGCGAATCGTCCATGAGCACGAGCGAGAAGCCGCCGCGGAGCGTCGGGAGCACGTGCTCGAGGGCGAGCTCGAGCTCGCAGCCGTCGGACCGGGGCTCCTCGGGCCACGCGCGTGCGATGAGCTCGGCGACGAGCGCAGAGTCGGTGGTGGAGTCGAATCCCGTCTCGTCGGGCGTCATGCCCGGCAGCTGACCCAGGCCGGCCGCGAGCTCGGCCGTGTTCGTGAGGTTGCCGTTGTGACCGAGCGCGAAGCCTGCGTCTCCGACAGAGCGGTACACCGGCTGCGCGTTCTGCCACGAGGAAGAGCCGGTCGTGGAGTAGCGGTTGTGGCCGATGGCCAGATGACCGGAGAGCGGGGCGAGCCGGCGCTCGTCGAACACCTGCGTGACGAGGCCCATGTCCTTGACGACGGTGATCGTCTCACCGTCGCTGACCGCGATGCCCGCCGATTCCTGGCCACGGTGCTGGAGCGCGAACAGGCCGAGGTAGACGAGGTGCGAGACCGGCTGTCCGGCGCCATAGACGCCGAAGACGCCGCACGCGTGGCCCGGCGTCTCGGGCGCTCCTGCTGGATCGTGCTCGTCGGGGGAGGCGATCACTGCTCCATTATCCCACGCGGAGAAACGATGGGCGGCGCTCGGAGCGCCGGCCGCTGCTACCAGAAGCCGGAGACCGGCTCCTCGCAGTCTCCGTGCGCGTAGCGCCGCAGGCGGTCCCGTCCGTCCTTCGACAGCATCGCGACCACGTCGAAGAAGGCCGCCTGCCCCGCAGCGCGCAACGCGTTGTCGCCCTCACTGCCCCGGCGCGGGAGCTCCGATGTCAACAGCACCAGCGGTGCGATCCGTTGCTCGCGGAGCACGTGGGCGCGTCCGAGCGCCCTCCAGACCGCGTCGGTGCGGAGGAGGCCGCCTCGCGTGCTGCTGAACGGGCCCGAGACGTCGAAGTACCACGGCCTCCCGGCAGCGTCCTCGGCGACCACGTCGACGGTGACGCCGGTGCCGCGGATCCGCCTGCCCCGGCCGTCGGCGCGTATGACGAACCCGGCCTCGCGCAGCACGTCCTCGGCGAGATCCGGAGCCTTCTTCCCCTCGTGGAGCGCACGTGCGAGCGGCTCGTCGACACCCGGCTCTGCGAGCTCGTCCGCGACCCGCTCGCGGGCGATCGCGACGTACTCCGGATCGAGGTCGAATCCCGCGTACCGGCGATCGGCACGCGCAGCCGCGACGAGCGTCGAGCCCGAGCCCATGAAGGGATCGAGCACGAGGTCGTGCCGGAAGGTGTACAGGCGGATCAGCCGCTCGGGCAGCTCGACGGGGAACGGCGCCGGGTGCTGGACGCGACGCGCGCTCTCGGGCGGGATGTCCCAGACGTCGAGCGTGCCCGCAAGGAAGTCGTCCGTCGTCAACGTGCTCTCGAAGGGCAGGCTCTCGCGCTCGCGCTGCTTGGCGGAGCGCGCGCGGTCGAAGCGACCTTTGCTCGCGACGACGACACGCTCGGTGGTATCGCGGAGGACCGGGTTCGCGGCGCTGCGGAACGACCCCCACGCGCACGAGCCGTTCGCTCCCTCACCTTTGCGCCAGACGATCTCGCCCCGGAGCAGTAGCCCGAGATCGTCCTGGAGAATCCGAGTCACGTCCGCCGCGAGGCTGCGGTAAGGCTTGCGCCCGAGGTTCGCGACGTTGATGGCGATCCTGCCGCCGGGCTCCAGCTTCTTCTTGCACTCCGCGAACACCTCACCGAGCAGGGTGAGGTACTCGACGTAGGAAGCCGGCACGCCGTCGCGCTCCAGCTCCTCCTCGTACTGCTTTCCCGCGAAGTACGGAGGTGACGTCACCACGAGCGCCACGGACCCGTCGGGCACCGCGTCCATCCGGCGCGCGTCGCCGAGCTGGAACGGGTCGTCGAGTGGAACTGCGGAGCGGACCTCGTCGTCGTCCGTGAGCTCGGGCGGTGAGAACCGTGCGTAGAACCCGCTCGCGTCGTGGCTCTCGCGACGACCGACACCGAAGTTCGAAGTTGACGTGGCGCGCCGAGTGGCCATCCTTCAGCTCCCTGTTGCCCGGAGGCTATCGAGCCGCATTCAGGCCCGCGCGCCGCTCATGATCGACGGGATGGCGTCGCGCCAGGTGCGGGAGACGACGTCGAGCTCGACCCGGAACGCGCTGTCCGCGTCGAGCACGGTGCCACCGGCCTCACCGAGCAGCGTCGCGGGCACGCCGGCGCGGGCGGCCGCCGCGAAGATGTCGTCGACTCCTTCGGGCGCCACCGACACCACGACGCGCGAGGCGGACTCGGAGAAGCATCCGAGCGGGTCACCGAGGTCGACCACGAAGCCCACCGAGCCAGCGATCGCCATCTCCGCCAACGCGACCGCGAGCCCGCCCTCCGAGCAGTCGTGAACGCCGCGCACGCGGTGTTCGACCACGAGCTCTGCGACCAGAGCGTGGAGCTTGCGCGCGGCGTCGAGGTCCGCTGCCGGAGGCAGTCCGCCGTGCAGGCCGTGCAGGCGCGCCCACTCGGAGCCTCCGAGCTCGGCGCGCGTCTCCCCGAGCAGCAGGATGCGATCACCCGAACCGAGTGCCGCCGGCGGCGGCGGTGCATCGAGCCCCTCGCGGAGCCCGATCACACCCACGACCGGCGTCGGATCGATGTCGGTGCCGCGCGACTCGTTGTAGAAGCTGACGTTGCCTCCGATCACAGGGATGTCGAGCGCACGGCAGGCCTCGGCGATGCCGTCGACGACCTCAGAGAACTGCCACATCACCTGCGGGTGCTCCGGGTTTCCGAAGTTCAGACAGTTCACGAGCGCCCGCGCCTCCCCGCCGACGCAGGCGACGTTGCGGGCCGCTTCGAGCACCGCGAGTCGCGCGCCCGCGCGAGGGTCGAGCGCGCAGAACCGCGCGTTGCCGTCGACCGAGAGGGCGAGCGCACGGCCTGGCGCTTCGCGCACGCGCAGCAACGCCGCGTCAGCCCCCGGACCGACGACGGTGTTCAGGAACAGCTGGTGGTCGTACTGGCGCCAGATCCACGACGTGTCGGCGATGTTCGGGCTCGCCAGCAGCATGAGCAGCTCGTCGGAGAGATCCGAGCCTTCGCGGCCGGAGATGAGCGCCGGCGCGGGATCCTCGGCCTGCCGGTCCGCCAGCCCGGGCGGTACCTCGCGCGGCCGGTGATAGAGCGGACCGTCGCCCAGGCTCCCGATCGGCACATCGGCGATCGGTCGCAGGTCGGAGGAGCTCTGCAGCGGCTCGTCCCCGGCGGGGGGCGCCGGGTTCGCTCCCGGTACCCCGACCGCGTCGAAGAGGCCCTCGAAGACCCGGAAGCGCCCGGTCCCGTTCACCCGCCCGACGACGGAGGCGCGAATCTCCCATCGCTCGCAGAGGGCGAGGACCTCTCGCAGCTTGTCCGGCGTGACGATCGCCAGCATGCGCTCCTGGCTCTCGGAGGTCATGACCTCGACGGGGCTCATGCCGGGCTCACGCTTCGGCACCCTCGCGACGTCGACGTCCATGCCCGCGCCCGTCTTTGCGGCCGTCTCAGATGCAGCACAGGACAGCCCGGCTGCGCCGAGATCCTGGACACCGATCGCCAGATCGGCATCGAGCAGCGCGAGGCACGCCTCGATCAGCTTCTTCTCCTCGAACGGATCGCCCACCTGCACCGAGGGCCGCTTGGCGTCGCTCCCCTCCTCGAAACCTGCGGACGCCAGCACGCTCGCACCGCCGATGCCGTCGCGCCCGGTCGATGCGCCGAGGAGCACGGCCAGGTTGTCCTCGCCCTCCGCGCGCGCGAGCACGAGGCGCGACCGCGGCAGCACTCCGAGACAGAAGACATTCACTAACGGATTGTCCCGGTAGCACTCGTCGAAGACGACCTCACCTCCGACCGTCGGAACGCCAACCGCATTGCCATATCCGCTAATTCCGCTGACAACGCCTTCCAGCAAATAGCGGGTGCGAGCGTCGTCGAGCGGCCCGAATCTGAGCGGGTCCATGAGGGCAATCGGCCGGGCGCCCATCGAGAAGATGTCACGAATGATCCCGCCCACACCCGTCGCGGCTCCTTGGTACGGCTCGACGGCAGACGGATGGTTGTGGCTCTCGATACGGACCGCCACGGCAAGCCCGTCACCGATGTCGATGACGCCCGCGCCTTCACCGGGGCCGACGACGACCCATGGCGCCTCGGTGGGAAAACGCCCGAGATGCGCCCGTGAGGACTTGTAGGAGCAGTGCTCGGACCACATCACCGAGTACATCGCCAGCTCGAGGTCCGACGGTTCCCGTCCGAGCTCGTCCACAGCGGCGGCGAGCTCGTCGTCGGTCATGCCCAACTGGATGTGCAGGGGCGCCTCGCTCATCGACGCCGAGGCTAGAGCACGGTCGTGTTGCACCCTGCTGTTCGCTTCCATTTCACGAATAGCTACACTCGCCAACGCGCAATCGCGCCGACTCGATCCAAGGTATTTACCGAGCCACTCGTGAGGATTTGCTCATGCCCCCGCGCAAGAAGATGACCATGACCCAGGCGCACAAGACGGCGCTCGCCCTCGGCCGTTCACAAGCGAAGGCAGTGCGGGATTATCTGGACGCGCTGGACCAGAACAAGCCCAAGCGAGGACGGAAGCGCACCGCCGATTCGGTGAAACGCCGGCTCACAACCGTCGAGAGCGAGCTTCGCTCGGCGTCGTCGGTCAAGCGTGTCGAGCTCTTGCAGGAGCGCCGCGACTTGGCAGACGAGCTCGACGCGATGTCCCTCACACGCAACCTTGATTCGGTCGAGAAGGGCTTCGTACGTGCGGCGCGCGGTTACAGCGAGCGCAAGGGCATCTCGTACGCGACGTGGCGCGAGGCGGGCGTCCCCGCGGACGTGCTCAAGCGCGCGGGGATCGGGCGCGGCAGCTGATCGGGCCGCTACGAGCCGAACGCGTACCCGAGATCCGGAGCCGTGAGGACGGGCGCGTAGCGGACGCCGCGCGCTTCGAGCGCGGAACCGACCTCGCCGCCGCGGTCCAGGAGCAGCGAAGCCGCGACCACGTCACATCCGAGCTCCTCGACGGCATCGAGCGCTTGGAGCAGCGAGGCCCCGGTCGTCGCAGTGTCCTCGACGACGAGCACGCGATCGGTCGCCTCGACCGGTCCGGCCATGCGCCCGGAAACCCCGTGGTCCTTCGCTTCCTTGCGGACTGCGAAGCTCCTCGCCCCGGATGCTCTCGCGACGGCGAGCGCGACCGGCACGGCGCCGACCGCGAGCCCCCCGACCGCGTCGAACTCGACGGAACCGAGCTCTGCCGTGAGCGCCTCCAGGATCGCCGCGCCGACGAGGTCGAGGCAGTCGCCGCGGAAGGTGACCTGGCGGCCGTCGAGGTACCACGTCGAGGTGCGGCCCGACGAGAGCGTGAACTCACCCTCGCGGATGGCGTGCTCGCGGAGCACTTCCGCAAGCGCGGCCTGCTGCGGTCGCATCACGCCGCGAGCCGCGCGCCGGCCGCGGCGAGCAGCGAGCGGAGCAGGACCGCGCCATCGCCTGATCCGAGGATCTCGTCGCTTGCTCGCTCGGGGTGCGGCATGAGACCGACCACGTTGCGACCCGCGTTGCACACCCCGGCGATGTCGCGGAGGCTTCCGTTCGGGTTGTCGACGTACCGAACCACGACGCGCTGCTCGTCCTCGATGCGTCGGAGCGTCTCGGCGTCGCAGACGTAGCTCCCCTCGAAGTGGTTGATCGGCACGCGCAGCACCTGGCCGACGACCGCCGCGTTGGTGAGGGCGGTGTCGACCGTCTCGACGCGGATCTCCACCGTCTGGCACAGGAACTTCAGGCCGGCGTTCTTCTGCAGCGCGCCGGGGAGCAGCCGCGCCTCGCACAGCACTTGGAAGCCGTTGCAGATCCCGACGACGGGCCCGCCGTCCGCAGCGAACGCGGAGACCGACTGCATGATCGGAGAGAACCTCGCGATCGCGCCGGTCCGCAGGTAGTCGCCGTGCGCGAACCCACCGGGGATCACGATCGCGTCGGACGACGCGAGGTCCGAGTCCGCGTGGAAGAGGATCCGGCCCTCTCCGCCGAGCACCTCCACGGCGGCCACCACGTCGAGCTCGCAATTCGTGCCGGGGAACTGCACGACGCCCACGCGCACCGTCACGACGCGATCGCCTCCGAGAGCTTGATCTCGTATGCCTCGATCACAGGGTTGGCGAGGAGTCGCTCGCACATGGCACGCACCTCGTCGAGAGCGCCCGCCTCACTGTCGGCATCGAGCGTGAGGTGGATCGTCTTACCGACTTTGACGTCGGAGACGTGCTCGAAACCGAGCTGCGGGAGCGCGCGCTCGATGGTCGCGCCCTGTGGGTCGAGGATGCCCGGCAGGTGCGTGATGTCGACGACTGCCTTGAAGCGCGGCACGTTTCGACCCTAACCGCCGGCCACCACGGAGCCGTCGAACCAATCCGCGAACCGGAGTCCGGTGAGCCGCTCGTACGCCTCGACGTACCGCGCGCGGGTTCCGGCAACGACGTCGGGCGGCAGCTCGGGTGCAGGAGGTGTCTGGTCCCAGCTCGTCGCGAGGTAGTGATCGCGGACGTACTGCTTGTCGAATGAGGGTGGCGAACCGCCGGGCGCGTAGTCCTCTCTCGGCCAGTAGCGCGAGGAGTCGGGGGTCAACACCTCGTCGATGAGCAGCAGCTCGCCTCCGGCGGTGCCGAACTCGAACTTCGTGTCCGCGAGGATGATGCCCTTCGCCTCGGCATGACGCGCGCCACGTTCGTAGATCGCGAGTGCAGCGCCCGTGATCTGCTCGAACCGGTCGAGGCCCACGAGCGCGACGGCCTCGTCGTTCGACATCGGCAGGTCGTGCCCGGCCTCTGCCTTCGTCGTCAGTGTGACGAGCGGGTCCGGCAGCCGCTCCGCCTCGCGCATGCCGGCGGGCATCGGCCTTCCCTGCACCGTCCCGCGATCTCTGTATTCGGCCCATGCGCTCCCGAACAGATAGCCGCGCGCGATGCACTCCATCCGGATCGGCTCCGTTCGACGCACGAGCATCGCCCGGCCGTCGGCTTCCGGTCGAGCGGCATCCGGGAAGTCGGCAGGCACGACGCTGACCACGTGGTTCGCGAGGAGGTCGGCGGTGAGGTCGAAGAAGAAGCTCGAGATTGCTGTCAGGACCCTGCCCTTGTCCGGGATCGCTGTCGGGAGCACGACGTCGAAGACCGACACGCGGTCCGAGGCGACCATGAGCAGGCGGTCGTCGCCGGCGTCGTACAGATCGCGCACCTTCCCGCGGTACAGGTGCGGGAGCTCGATCGTCACGCGGACCCGCCGTCCAGCACATCGAAGGTCCGCTTGACGTTCACGACGGCGCGCGCCAGGTCGAAGCAGTCGTCGAGGCGCTCGCCCGGCAACGCCGTCGTGACCTCGGCATCGTCGCGCAGCACGTCGATGAACGGCCGGCGCTCCTCCCACGTCTGCATCGCGGCCCGCTGCACGATCCGGTAGGCATCGTCACGCGAGAGGCCGGACTCGACGAGCGCGAGCAGCACCGGCTGGCTGAACACGAGCCCGTAGCTCGAGTCGAGGTTCTCGAGCATCCGGTCCGGGTGGACGCGAATGTTCTGCGCGATCTCGCGGAACTTGACGAGGACGTAGTACGCGAGCATGCACGCGTCCGGCAGGACGATGCGCTCGACCGACGAGTGCGAGATGTCGCGCTCGTGCCACAGCGCGACATCCTCGAGCCCTGCCATGAGGTCGGCGCGCAAGACGCGCGCCAGGCCGCAGAGCTGCTCGGACTTCACAGGGTTGCGCTTGTGCGGCATCGCGGAGGAGCCCTTCTGCGACCCTTCGCGGAAGCCCTCCTCCACCTCGCGGACCTCGGTCCGCTGGAGGTGCCGGATCTCGAGCGCGAATGACTCGACCGTCGCACCCACGGAGGCGCACGCGTACAGGAGCTCCGCATGACGGTCGCGCGCGAGCACCTGCGTGGACGGCACGGGCTCGAGACCCAACTTCGCGCACACGTATTCCTCGACGAACGGATCGACGTTCGAGTACGTCCCCACCGCGCCGGACAGCTTGCCCACCGCGATGCCCTCGCGCGCCCTGCGCAGACGCTCGACGTCGCGCCGCACCTGGAGGGCCCACAGCGCCAGCTTCATGCCGAACGTCGTGGGCTCGGCGTGGATGCCGTGCGTCCGCCCGACCATCGGCGTGTCGCGGAACTCGTGTGCGCGCGCGGTCAGTGCGGCATCCAGGTCACGAGCCGCGTCGATGATGCGATCCAACGCACGCGTCAGCTGGAGCGCGAGGGCGGTGTCGACCACGTCGCTCGACGTGAGCCCGTAGTGCAACCACGCGCCCTCGGGCTGGCCGACCGTGTCTTGCACGACGTCCACGAAGGCAGCGGTGTCGTGCTCGGTGATGCGTTCGCGCTCCTCGATAGCCGGCACGTCGAAGCCGGCGCCCTCGCGGATCTTCTCTGCCGTCTCTTTCGGGACGACACCGAGCTCGGCCCATGCCTCGACGGCGAGGATCTCGACCTCGAGCATCGCCGCGAACCGCGCTTCGTCCGTGAACAGCTCTGCAATCTCGGGAAGCGAGTACCGGGGGATCACGGTTCCATCATGCCCGAGCCGCGATGTCGGTGCGGTGTTGCATCCCGGGCCACGAGACCTTGGCGACCGCGTCGTAGGCGCGCGCCCGCGCTTCGGGTATCGATCCGCCGAGAGCCGTGACCGCGAGCACCCGACCGCCGTCGGTCACGAGGTCGTCACCCGCGCGAGCGGTCCCGGCGTGGAACACGATCACGTCGTCGAGCCCCTCGAGGGCCGCGAGCCCGTCGATGACATCGCCCGTTCGAGGAGTCCGGGGATATCGGTCGCTCGCGAGTACCACCGTGACGGCGGCGTCCTCCCGGAACGTGATCGGTGTGACGAGCCGGCCGGTCGCAGCCTCGAGGCAGTGCACCGCGAGGTCGCTCGCGACGCGCGGGACCACGGCCTCGCACTCCGGGTCGCCGAAGCGCACGTTGTACTCGAGGATCTTCGGGCCGTCCGGGGTGAGCATGAGGCCTGCGTAGAGGACGCCGCGGTACTCGATGCCGCGTCGTTCGAGCTCGGCAAGGGTCGGCCGCACCGACGATTCCAT
>DATBHZ010000137.1:0-2052 GCA_036557185.1 Acidimicrobiia bacterium
GGCCTGCTGCTGCGGCGCCTTCGCCGACAGCTCCTGGAGGTGCTGGAGCTCCGCCTGGAGCTGCTCGGTCTGCTTGTCGGCTGCCGAGACCTTCGCCTTCGTGGAGCTGATGTCCTTGTTCTGCGGCGCGATCAACGCGAACCACGCGACGAGCACGACCACCACGAAGCCGGCGACGACCGCTGCGATCACCCCGCGCTTCATGACTAGGACCCCCCGTTCAGGTTGGACTGCCGTTGCGACTTGGCCCCACTGGTGATCGACGCCGTCGAGCTGAAGGTGACGACGACCTGGCCGGCTGCACCGGACGTTTGCTTGGTTGCCGAGGGCACCCAGAGGTTCGAGAACTCCTTGAGCAGCGCTACCTTCTGCAGCCAGTCAGCGACGGACTGGTAGCTGAGGCCTGCGGCGCTGAAGCTCACCGAGCCTGACGGGCCGGAGGCCGCTCCGCCGGTCGACGGAGTGGCGGGCGCCGCGGTCGGCGGAGGCGTTGTCGCGGCGGCGCCACCCGTAGCGGTGGTCGCACCCTCCGTGGCGGTGAAGCCCTTCAGCCAGACGTCGTTCGGGATCGTGCGCGAGACATCCTCGAGCATCGCGGACCAGGAGACGTCGGTCGCGAGGAGCTGCGACTCCTGCTGCGTCAGGTTGTCGATCTTGGTCTGGGTGGTCTCCGCTCCCTGGAGCTTGGTGATCTGGGACTGGAGCTGCGCGTTCTGGCTGTTCGCCGACGCGAGCTTGCTCTTCTCGTGGTCGAGCGTCTGCTTGCGCCACATGTAGTAGCCACCGAGCAGACCGATCACCACCACGCCCGCGGCCGTGGCGGCCATCAGGACTCGCTTCTGGTCGACCTCCGCACGCCCGGTCGCGCGCCCGCCGAGCAGGTTGATCCGCTTGCCGGCGGAGATGCCGCCGAGCGCAAGGCCGATCGGGACCGGAAGGAACGGGTCGATCGCCTGGAGCTGATCGTCGGAGAAACCGATGTCGCCGACCACCACGTGCTCGCGTGGCTGCGCGAAATCGACCGGCATCCCGATGAGCTCCCGCAGCTGCTCCGAGAGACCGGGTGTCTGCGCGGCACCGCCTGTCAGCGTCACACGCAGAATGCGAGCGGCGTCGGGTTGGGTCCGGTAGTAGTCGAGCGACCCGCGGATCTGCTCGACGAGGTCCGCAAGCGGTCGGGCCATCGCCGCGCTCGCGGCCTGCGCGTGCTCCTCTGCGGCGAGCGGTCCCTGGCGCTTGAGCGCCTCGGCCTGCTCAACGGTGAGCGCCATGTCGCGAGCGACCGCGTCGGTCAACGCGCGGCCACCCGAGCCGAGGATGCGGACGAAGCGCGGGAGCCCGGCCTCGTGCACGACGACCGTCGTCACACCGCCACCGACGCTCACGATCGCCTCGGCGCCGTTGCCGTTGTCGGACACGCGGCGACCGATCGCACGCACGAGCGCGAGCGGCACGAGGTCGACCGCCGAGACGGTGAGACCCGCGGCGCGCACGGCCTGGACGACCGTGCTCACGGTGTCGCGTCGCGCCGCGGCCAGCAGCACGCGGATCATCTCGGGCGGAGGTGCCGCGTCGTCCTCACCCTGATCGGGCGCCGGCAGCGCCGGCTCGAGCCGCTCGAGCGCCTGGAAGTCGAGCACCGCCTCGTCGAGCGGGATCGGGATGAGCTCCTGTGCCTGGAACTCCAGCGCGCTCGCCAGCTCGTCGTCCGACATCGCCGGCAGGTCGACGGTGCGCACGAGCACCCTCGGGCTCGCGACGCCGATGCGCACGGCCCCCTTCTTCAGGCTGAGCTCACGCCAAAGGCGTTGCACGGCCTCGGTAATCGCGGCCGGCTCGAGGACCTCGCCGTCGCGCATCGCGTCGAAGGGCAGCGCGACCTGACCGAACGTCGTCAGTCTCGGCGGATCTCCCGGGTCGATCTCCGCGACCCGTACCGCGTTCGTCCCGATGTCGAGACCGATCAGGCGGCGGGCCATCGGCCACCTCCCCCTACTCCACCCGTACCGTTCACCACCCGCTCCTCGAGGTAGAGGGCCACATCCTCTTGCC
>DATBHZ010000138.1:0-36453 GCA_036557185.1 Acidimicrobiia bacterium
GCGATCCCGGTGGCGTACGAGCCCGCCGGCGGCAGCTCCACGCCCTGCTCGGCGAGCAGGTCCCGGTAGAAGCGATCGGGCACCTGGATGAGGATCCCGGCACCGTCGCCGGTGTTGACCTCGCAACCCGAGGCGCCGCGGTGCTGCAGGTTGCAGAGCGCGGTGATGCCCTGGCGGATGCGCTCGTGGCTCGCGCGACCCTGGAGGTCGACCACGAACGCGACGCCACACGCGTCGTGCTCGAGTGCGGGGTCGTAGAGGCCCTGGGCTCGCGGAAGATCGTTCATCGGCTGCTCGTCACCAGCTGCTCGTCGCAGCAACTCGTCCAACTCGTGGTCGGGGCTCGTCGTCAGGGCGTATGTACTTGCTCGGCCCGTGCGGGACGACGTTGGCCCGGCAGCGGAATCCACAATCCTACACGAGGGCCGGTTCAGGACAGGAGCGTTCTGGCGATCTGGGAGATCTGAATCTCGTCGGTACCCGCATAGATCTGGAGCACCTTGGCATCCCTCGCCAGCTGCTCGACCTCGAACTCGGCCATGTACCCGTTGCCACCGAACAGCTGCACGGCTTCCAGTGCGACCTCCATCGCGGCGCGCGCCGAGTACAGCTTCATCGCAGATGCCTCGGTGAGGTCCATCGCGGCACCGGCGCCCGCCTTCTCGATCGTGCGGAACACCAGGTTCTCGACGTTGAGGCGGTGCACCTCCATGCGCGCGATCTTCTCCTGGATCAGCTGGTGCTCCCCGATCGGCTTGTCGAACCGGACGGTGTCCTTCGCGTAGGCGATGCAGAGCTCGAGACACCGTTCGATGATGCCGAGGCTCATGGCGGCGACGCCGGTCCGCTCGATCGAGAACGCCTGCTTCGCTCCTTCGCGGTACGGCACGTCCTCCGTCTCGCCGAGGAGCCGGTCCTTGCCGGCGCGGACGTCGTCGAGGAAGAGCATCCCCGTGGGAGAGGAGTGCATCCCCATCTTGCGCATCGGCTTCGTCTGCTCGAAGCCGTCCATGCCCTGGTCGAGGACGAAGCTCAGGATCTTGCGCTCGGGAGGCGGGTTGCCTTCGTCGAGCTTGCAGATGAACACCGTCGTGTCGGCGTACGGACCGTTAGTGATGAACGTCTTCGAGCCGTTCAACACGTACTCGTCGCCATCACGCCGCGCGGTTGACTGCATCCGGCCGAACGCGTCGGAGCCCGAATCCGGCTCGGTGATCGCCCACGCGCCGACCTTCTCGAAAGTCAGGAGGTCGAGCGCCCAGCGCTCCTTCTGCGCGACCGTTCCGCGGCTCATGATCGTTCCCGCCGCGAGACCGACGCTCACACCCATCGCGGTGACGAGCCCCGGTGAGCAACGACAGAGCTCGATGATCGGCATCAGCATGAAGCCGGCGCCCGAGCCACCGGACCGCTCCGCGTCGTCGTCGGCGGCCTCGCCGTTCGTCTCGGCGTCGATGCGCCGCTTGAACCCCGCGCGCGCCATCTCGTCCATGCCGAACGTCTGGTACAGCTTCCGGATCACCGCGTACGGAGGCGTGTCGCCGAACTCGAGCTCCTCGCGCTGCGGCCGGACCTCGGCTTCCACGAACGACCGCACCGCATCGCGGATCATTCGCTGTTCCTCGCTCCACTGGTACACGATCGTCCTTCCTGACGCTGTGACGTGGTTCCGGCTGCCGGGGCCAACCCTAGGTCGGCTCGCCGAGACGACGGCCGGCTACGACGAGTACCGGCGCGTCAGCAGATCGGTACCTCGATCCGCCGACGCCGGAGCCGCGAAGTACACACCCTGGCCCGCGTCGCACTCCAGCTCGCGCAGGGCCGTGAGCTGCTGCACCGTCTGGACACCCGACGCGACGGACCAGGCATCCAAGGCGCGCGCGACGCCGACAGCCGCGGTGACGACCGCGCGATCGCCGCGCGACGTGCGCAAGCCGTCGATGAACGGTGACGCGATCTTCAGTCCGTCGATCTCGGCCTGGCGGAGCATGTCGAGCGAGGAGCCACCCGACCCGAAGTCGTCGATCGTCACGGCGACACCGATCACGCGCAGCTCCGAGATCGCGCGGAGGACGTCGCCGGCGCGCGAAGCGAACGCGGCTTCGGAGACCTCGAGGGACAGACCGCGCGGGTCCATCCCGGCGTCGGCGAGCAGCTCCGCCACCATCTCGGCGAACCGCTCGTCCGCGATGAGCTCGGGCGCGACCTCGACCTGGAGTCGCGGCAGTCGTCGCCCGAGCGTGCGCTCCCAGACTCGAGCCGTCCGGCCGGCGCGTCGGATCAGCTGCATGCCCATCACCGCGGACACGCCGGAGTCCTCGGCGAGATAGCGCAGCTCCGCGGCCTCGATGTGTCCCCGCACCGGGTGGTTCCAGGCGACCATCGCCTCGATCGCGGCCGGGGTCCCTGTCTGGAGATCGATGACCGGCTGGTAGAGCACGTCGAGCTTCCCCGCCCCGACGGCGAGGGCGAGCTCGTGCGCGAGCTCGTCGCGCCCGCGGACCTTCCCGCGGAACGCGTCGTCGAAGACCTCCACGCGGGCACGACCGTTCCGCTTGGCCGAGTACATCGCGGCGTCGGCCTCCCGCACCAATGTCTCCGCATCGCTCGAAGGCCCGGCAACAGCAACGCCGACGCTCGCCGTGAGCGTCGCGCTCGCCGCGCCGACCTCGAACGGAGAGCGGGCGACGTTGTCGAGGACGCGCTTGCCGATCGCTCGGAGCTCGGCAAGGGAGGTGGTCTCGCAGGCGACCACGAACTCGTCTCCCGCCAGCCTGGCGACCATGTCCGACGGGCGCACCGCCGCGGCGATCCGTCGCGCAGCGTCACGCAGCACGATGTCTCCGCCCGAATGCGAGAAATGGCTATTGACGCCTTTGAAGTCGTCCAGATCGACGAACACGACACCGACCGAGCCTCCGGAGCGTGCCGCTCGCATCAAGACGAGATCGAGGTGCTCCATGAGGTGCACTCGGTTGGGAAGGCCCGTCAGCAGGTCGTGGCTGGCGCGGCGCGTGAGGTCCACTTCGGGCACGTTGCTCGCTACGACCTCGCGGCAGGACATCACGAGGTACTCGATCTCGCCTCCGGGCCCGACACCTCCCGTGACCGACGCGTCGACGTCGATGGCCTCGCGATCCGCGTCGAGCATCTGGATCTCACCGCACCACTCCTCACCTGCGAGCAAGCGCGGGCGGACCTCGCGGTAATAGACGTCGAACCAGCGGGGCGCGAACAGGTCGACGACCGTGAGCAACTCGCTTTCCCGACGCTGCCGACCGAGGCGCTGTTGGGCCGGCCCGTTCATGTACACGACGAGGCCGTCGGCGTCGGTCACACCGACCATGTCGGTGCTGTGCTCGGCGCTCGCGGCGACGCGCTCGGCGGCCAGCTCGGCAGCCGACTTGTTCTCGTCGCCGCGCGAGCGCTCGGTGTTGCCCCTGGTCTCGATGGTGCGATCGCTCCTGGATCGAGCTGGTCCGTGCGGCCCCCGGCAACCGGGCGGAGCCCGGCATTCGTCACGAGCCACGCGAACGGTACCAGTGGCCCCGCGAGCGGGTCCGATCCCGTCGAAGGGCTCAGCCCATCGCGAGGTGTGTTCCCGTCACGGCGGCGTCCCGGAGCCGGTCCAGCTCGGCTTCCGTGAGCTCCAGCCTCTCCCGCAGCACCGCAACGGTGTGCTGGCCGAGCTGCGGCGCAGGACCCGTCCACGGCTTCGCCGGACCGCCCGAGAGGCGAGCCGGCCACCCGGGGTACTGCTGCACACCCGCGTCGGGATGCTCGATCGTCTGGAAGAAGGCACGCGCGACGTGCTGACGGTCATCGAGCGCCTCGGACGCAGGCACCATCGCCGCCGCCGCAATGCCCTCGGCCATCAGCTCCTCGACGGCCGCCTCCGGTGGGCGCTCGGCACACCATGCTGCGCGCTCCTCCGCGCCGAGCGGGTCGACGCTGTCGTCGAGCGCGATCCATTGCTCGTCGCCGGCGCACGCGTACACACCGGGGGTACCGCGACGCCCGGCGAGCGTGCCGTGCGCCGAGTACTCGATGACCTGCTCGGCGGTGGCGGCTGCGGCGACCTCGATCATCGGCATCTCCACGAGCTGGCCCTCGCCCGTGCGCGCGCGGTGCTCGAGCGCCGCGACGATCGCTGTCGCTGCGTGCGCTCCGACGAACGGATCCACGAACCCGCCCGGGATGATGGGCGGCCCGCCCTCGTACCCCGTCATCCACGCCATGCCGGTGAGCTGCTCCATCGTCTGCGCGAAGCCGGGACGGTCACGCCACGGGCCGGTGAGTCCGAACGCCGGGAGCCGGAGCATCACGACCGACGGGTTGAGCGCGCTGACCTGCTCGTAGGAGAGCCCGAACGAGTCCATCACGCGGGGCGTGAAGTTCTCGGCCACGATGTCGGCCGACGCGATCAGCCTGCGCACGATCTCGAGCCCTTCCGGCTGCGTGAGGTCGAGGGTGATCCCGCGCTTGCCGAGGTTCGCGGCGTGGAAGAGCGGTGAGAGCTCGTAGAAGCGAGGGTTCTGATCGGGCCTCACCGTCGCGCTGAGCCGGATGCCGTCGGGGCGCTGCATCGATTCCACCTTGATGACGTCGGCACCCATCGAGGCGAACCAGGCCGTCGCACACGGCCCCGACCAGAACGCGGTGAAGTCGATCATCGTGATCCCGGTGAACGGGCGCTCCCCCACCTCCCCGGGCTCCCGTGGCCAGTTACCGGCCCACGCATCGCCGTCCGCGTGTGAGGCCGGCTTCGGTGCCTCGAGCGGTCGGTCGGCCACCTTCGAGAAGCGGAACGGGCGCCGCGGCCGGATCCAATCCTCGTCCGGCTGTTGCAGGAAGACGTCGCGCTCGACGAGCTGATCGAACTCCGGCAGCACTGCGCCGTTGCCGACGATTGCCGCGGGGACTCGCTCGCGTGCGCACGCCTCCACGACCTCGGCAGCCGTGTGGGCTTCGGTATAGTCGCGGAGCAGCTTGTTAACCTCGGCCGCCCGAACGAAGCGCCCAATCATGGTGGTGAGCTTCTTGTCGTCGAGCAGGTCTTCGCGCCCGATGACACGGAGCAATGACAACCACTGCTGCGTCGTGACCGTCGTGATCCCGATGAACTCGCCGTTCTTGCACGGCTCGTTGCCGGGGATCATGACCCAGCGGAAGGTGCCGGCCCGGCCACCGGGGAAGTTCGCCATGAGTGTGGGCGTGGTGACCATCGTGAGCTGCATCGCTTCGAGCTTCGACACGTCGACGAGCTCCGGCACCCCGGTACGCGAGGCGCGCCACCATGCCGTCACGGCTCCGAGCGCCGCGAACGCTCCGGTGACGTACTCCCCGAGCTCGCCGCCCAGCGGCAATGGCGGCTTCCCCATGTGCCCGTGCGCCGAGAGCGAGCCGGAGCGCGCCTGGAGCACGGGCTCGGGCAGGTCGGTGCCGGAGTCGGGGCCGCCGGCGCCGAACGCGGAGATCGCGACGCGCACGAGCGGGCCTTCCGCGACGTCGAGCCCGCCGACCACCAGGTCGGCGTCGCGCACCCAGTCGGGCGCCTCTTCAACGGGGACGAGGCGTTGCGAGGTGCGCAGGTAGGTGAAGAGCTCGCGACGCTCAGCCGGCAGCTCGTGCACCGCGACCACGTCGGCGCCGAGGTCCGCCAACAGCTTCGTGCAGTACGCGCCGGCGATGTCGCGCGAGCAGTCGACGACACGCAGCCCGTCGTAGATCACGCGACCGCCCGGAACATCGGCACGGTCACGCTCTTGCCCGGCACCGTCGGGAACTCGAGCGGGCGGAACGTCACCTCCAGCGGGAGATCGGCGCGCAAAGAGGACGGCGCGGTGTCGACGATGTACGTGACGACACGAACCTCGGGCGCTTCGTCCAACGAGACCAGCGCAGTCACGAACGGGATCATGTCGGCGAATGCAGGCAGGAACGCCCGCCGCACCACCGCCCATGAGAACAGCCGGCCGCGGCCCGTCATCCGCGTCCACTCGGCATCGGCGGCGCCGCAGGCCGCGCACCGCTCCTCCGGGTACCAGCACCAGCGCCCGCAGTCGCTGCAACGCGGGATCAGCAGCTCGCCGCGCGCCGCTCCGGCGAAGAACTCGTGCGTCAGCGGATCGTCGAGGTCCGGCAGTGGGAAGTCCGCACGCTTGATCGCCATGCTCGATCAGCCGTCCCTGCTCAGGATGAGCGTGCTCGCGTGCGCGCCGGTGTAGCCGCCGTACAGGCCGACCTCGCAACCCGGAACCTGCGCGGGCGCGGTGCCGCGTAGCTGCTTCACGACCTCGACGACATGCGCGATGCCCAGGACATATGCATGGGAGAGCAACCCGCCGTGCGTGTTGAACGGCAGCTTGCCGGCGTCGTGGAACAGCGTGTCGCCCTGCACGAACGCGCCGGCCTCCCCCTTCTTGCAGAAGCCCATGTCCTCGATCTGCATCAGCGACACCACGGTGAACGGGTCGTAGACGGTCAGCACGTCGACGTCAGCCGGCTCGAGCCCTGCCATCTCGAACGCGCGTGGCGCCGAGAAGACCTGGGGCGTGCTCGTGAAGTCCCCTTGCTGGCTCCAGTGATTGCCGCTCTCGGACTGCCCCTCGCTCACACCGCGCACGACCGCAGGCGGCTGGGCGAGGTCTCTCGCGCGCTGCAGCGAGGTGGTGATGTACGCAGCACCGCCGTCGGAGATGAGGCAAGCGTCGAACATGCGGAGCGGCTCCGCGAGGTACGGCGACGCGAGATAGTCGTCGAGCGACATCCTCTTGTCGTGCATCACCGCACCGGGGTGCAGGTTCGCGTGGCGCCGGCAGGCGACGGCCACCGCGCCGAACTGCTCCTCGGTGGTCCCGAACTCCAGCATGTGGCGGCGCATGATCGTGGCGAAGTACACCGGCTGGGGGAACCACCCGAACGGGACCTCGAGGTTCTGCTTGAGCGACTGGCTCGCGTGGACCTCTCCGGGGCCGCCGGTCATCGACGCGCGTTGCGTCGCCCAGGCCACCGGGAACACGTTCAGCACGTGACGCGCCTTGCCCTGCTCGATCGCCTTGGCCGCGAGATAGGGAGCGGTCCCCGCCCAGCTCATCCCGCCGCCCCACGGCGACGACCACATCTCGTGCGAGGTCCCGAAGTGCTCCTGGAACGCGGCCACGTCGAAATCGGCGAACGCGCCGTTGTAGGTGAGACCGTCGATCTGCGCCGGCTCGAGCCCGGCGTCCGCGATCGCACGCTCGGCGGCCTCCGCACCGATCTCGCGCGCGGTTCGGCCGGACGCCTTCGTGTACGCCGTCTCGCCGATCCCCGCGATCGCGACCGCGCCGTTGACGTCGTCGTACTCGGTCGCGTGCCCCCAGTCGGGCGTGTCCGTCACGGGCTCCCCCACATCGGGCGAGAGTAACGTCCCTCCGATGTCTGCCGCGCTGGACGAGATACTCGCCGGACACGAGAACCTGATCGAGTTCTCGCGCCAGGACGCGCGCTGGCAGGCGCACTACGAGGTCGTCGACGCGAACGGAGCGATGTTCTTCGCCGGCGAATCAGACTTCCCCGCGTACAACAACGGCGCGTTCCGGACCGATGACCGGGTCGAGCCCGCGGAGATCATCGAACGCGCCCGGGAGTTCTTCTCCGCCCGCAAGCGCGGGTTCTCGCTCTGGGCACGCGCGCTCCCTGTCGACGACGACCTGGCGAGCGCGGCGGCCGACGCCAGGCTCGCCCGGGTGTTCGACTACCCGCAGCTGATCTGCCGTTCGCGCCTCGCGGACCCGAAGGTGGCCGACGGCTGCGAGCTGCGCTGGGTCGAGAACGCACGCGGCATGGCCGACTACGCCGAGGTCTGCGCGCAGGCGTACACGACCTACGGCTCGCCCGCCGACGCCACCCGCTCCCACTTCGACACCTCGCGCATCGACCGGTTCGTCGGAGGCCAGATGCACTCGGTGGTCGCCTACGACGGCGATCAACCGCTCGCGTGCGCGCAGATCATGCTGAGCCACGGCATCGCCGGGCTGTTCTGGGTCGGCACGGTCGAGTCAGCGCGTGGTCGCGGGCTCGGCGAGGCGGTCACGCGCGCGGTCACCAATCGGGCGTTCGATCTCGGCGCGCCGAACGTGCAGCTCCAGGCATCCACCATGGGTGAGCCGATCTACCGACGCATCGGCTACGACGAGCTCTATCGCTACGTCTTCTTCCTCAGCGGGCCCTAGCCGCGCGCGGCGGGCGCGACCAGGGCCGTCGGGGTGAAGCTACGAGTGGCTCATCGGCGCGGCGTCGCCCACGTGGAAGACGCCGAGCGCCCCGCGAACGGCGTCGTTGAACTTGTGGGTGACGAACGTGTAGCTGCCGGGCTCGCTCGGGGTGAACTCGACGAAGCCTCCCTGTGCCGGCGCGAGGTCGAGCGCCTGGGATCCGCCCTGGCCGGGCCCGGGCTGGAGCAGGTACGCGCCTTCCTTGTAGACGGTGTCGAAGATCGTGCCGATCACGTGGAAGCTCGAAGAGTCGGACGGGCCGTCGTCCATCACCCACACGCGCACCCGGTCGCCCGGTGCGACGTGGATCGGCGCGAACTTGTACTGGTTCACGTAGCCGTTGAACATCACCGCGTCGTAGTTGCCGCTGAGCAGCTTGTTGTAGTCGGGCACGTCGCCGTTGGCGCCGGTGTAGAGCTCGGACTGCACGAGCACGTACTCGTGCGCCACGGGCGGCAGACCCGGCGGGTCGATGATGAGCGCGCCGTACATGCCGCTGCCGATGTGCTGGAGCACCGGCGGGGTGCCGCAGTGGTACATGAAGATCCCGGCGTGGTTCGCACGGAAGGTGTACGTGTGGCTGTGGCCGGGCTCGATCGGCACCATCGCCGTGTTCGGCGACACCATCCCGGCGTGGAAGTCGAGGGAGTGCGTCATGGTGCCGTCGTTGGTGATCTTGAAGTTGAACGTGTCGCCGACGTGCCCGCGATAGATGGGGCCGGGAACCTGACCGTCGAAGGTCCACATCATCTGCTTCACACCGGGAGCAACCTCGAGCACGACCTCTTTGATGTGCATGTCGATGTTGTGGACGGTTCCGGGAAGGGGTGCAGGAGCATTGGGATCCCGGGCGTGGAACCCCGCGCCGGGCGTGGCGTCGAAATCGACACTGGAGGCCGCCGCCGCCCCGCTCGACGCGGGCGCGGCGCTGGTCGTCCCGGCCTTTGCCGGGCTCGGGTTGTGCGCCTTGACGAGCGCAATGACGGCCAGGAACATCGCCGCGAAGGCGGCGAGGGTCACGGCACCGGTCCACCAGCGGATCTCCGCGCGGTCCGTGATCGGCTCGTACGGCCGGAACGAACGCGGGGCGTCGGTTGCGGTCGCGGGACCGCGACCGTTGCCGTCGGCGCTCGTGCGCTCGCCGTCGGCGGATGCCGGGGGCTGTTGATTGCTCGTCGTGACGGCCATCGAGGTTCCTTCCTTCGGCGCTCCCCGATGATCACGCCGTCGAGCTGGAGCCGTGCAGGGCCTTTGGTCACTTCCGCGTTGTGCCGCCCGTCACTCGGCGACCTTCGCCGGCGAGAGCGAACACCGGGGCGCCACAACGGGCGGGAACGGGCGAGAACAGGAAGGAGAGCGCGAACTCGTCAGTCGGCGCGGCTGGCCCACATGCGACGTAGCTGCCGCTGACGTCGTTGCCAGGTCGGAACCGGAGCGCGCGGCTCCTTCTGCCCACCGTACGGATGCCGCGCGAGCAGGTACCGCGTGAAATCGGCCTCGAGCTGCGCTGCATCGAATTCGAGTGGACGATCGTCCTTGACCGCGATCAGACCGAAGTCGATCTTGCGCACCACGTTGAACAGGTGCCGACGCGCCCATCGCTTTCCGGTCTTGGGAAGCACGTTCGAAAGGCCCATGTAGTGAAAGGTGTGAAACGCCTTCTTGAACACGATCGGTGTCTGCCCGACGTCCTCGCAAGCGGAGTTGCGGAGCTTCCCTTGCTCGAAGAAGTCGAAAGAGTGCTCGCTGAAGTGGTGCAAGTGGTAGGGGTTGATGAGATTGACCTCGGTGCTCGTCACATACGGGAGGCCAACCAGGAACGGCGCATTGTGTTTGAGGACGCGGTGGATCTCACCGAGCGCGAACAGGTAGTCAGGAACGTGCTCCAACGTGTGATACGAGAACACGAGATCGACACTGTCGTCCTCGAAGGGCAATGGCTGTTGACCAATGTCAACAGAAACATCTGCCCACGGCGCGATGTCGACGTTCGTGAATCCGTCGATCCGCGTTCGGCTTGCGCCGATGTTGAGCCGTTCCCCCATCTCATCCCTCTTCCGGCCCCGATGTCGGGGCAAGCAAGATAGCCAGCGTGGCCGCTGCGCACAACGCGACAACGTTGAGAGCTCGACAGACGCGTCCCGCACGCCGTCCCCCTGCCGCTCGCGCAAATAGGACGACCTGTGAGATCGAGGGCTACCGTGCGGCCCCATGGCGATGCCGAACGACATCGGGGTCATCGATCTCATGCTTGGGATCCCGAGCGGCGATCCCAAGCGCTGGTACGACTTCCTGCGCACCCAGCTGCTCGACCGCGAGTCGCGGGAGGACTTCGAGTTCCCCGCCGAGTACATGTTCAAGAACGTGCCGAAGTTCGAGGAGCACCTCGACGACCCGGTCGGCTACCTGCTCGAGCAGATGGACGAGCACAACGTCGCCGCCGCGATGGTGGGGACGAGCTTCCGGAACGAGCAGGCGCAGAAGGCGATCAAGGACTATCCCGACCGCTTCTTCGGCAGCTTCGAGGTCGATCCCAACCGGGGCATGGAGGCGGTGCGCGAGCTCGAGGCCGCCGTCAAGGAGCTCGGCGTGAAGTCGGCAACCTCGTTCCCGGCCGGCCTCTCGCCACAGGTGCCGATCAACGACAAGAAGTTCTATCCGCTGTATGCGAAATGCGTGGAGCTCGACATCCCGATCTGCGTGTGCGCGGGGGTCCCGGGCCCGCGCGTCCCGTTCGGCCCCCAGGACGTCGCGCTCATCGACGAGGTGTGCTGGTTCTTCCCCGAGCTGAAGTTCGTGACCCGCCACGGCTGTGAGCCCTGGGCCGATCTCGCCGTCAAGCTCATGCTCAAGTGGCCGAACCTCTACTACTCGACCAGCGCGTTCGCCCCGCGGTACTACCCGAAGGACGTCGTGCACTACGCGAACACACGCGGTGCCGACAAGGTGATGTACGCGGGGTACTTCCCGATGGGCCTGACGCTCGACCGGATCTTCGCGGAGATGCCCGACGTTCCGTTCCGCGACCACGTCTGGCCCAAGTTCCTGCGCGAGAACGCCGTGCGCGTCTTCAAGCTCGATCGCTGAACGCAAATGGGGCGCGAGGCGTTCGAAGCCGCACGGGCAGACGGTGTGATCGACACCTTCCTCTCGATGCCGGCATCGCGCGCGGAGAAGGCAAAGGTCTACGACACGATCCGCAAGCAGACGATGGACACCGAGAGCAAGTCCATGGAGATGCCCGCGGAGTACATGTTCAAGGGCGTGCCCAAGTACGAGCAGATGGACGACCCCGTGCAGGCCGTCTTGCAGCTCATGGAAGAGCACGGGATCCGGATCATGATGCCCGGCATCCAGGAGAACGAGCACGCCCAGCGCGCGTGCCGTGACTATCCCGATCGGTTCGCCGGTCTCTTCAACGTGGACCCGAACCGGGGAATGGATTCGGTCCGCGCCGCCGTCACCGGCGTCACCGAGAAGGGCGCGGTCGGGATCCATTGCTGGGGCACGGGACTCATCCCCCAGGTCCCCATCAACGACAAGAAGATGTACCCCTTGTACGCGAAGTGCGTGGAGCTCGGCGTTCCGATCGTCGTCTACGCGGGCGTGCCCGGCCCGCGCATCCCGATGGAGGCCCAGGACGTCGCGCTCCTCGACGAGGTGTGCTGGTACTTCCCCGAGCTGAAGATCGTCGTCCGCCACGGCGGCGAGCCGTGGACCGACCTCATGGTGAAGCTGCTGCTCAGGTGGCCGAACCTCTACTACTCGACGAGCGCGTTCGCGCCCAAGCACTACCCGCGCGACATCATCGAGTTCGCGAACACCCGCGGCGCCGACAAGGTCGTGTACGCGGGCTATTACTCCGCCGGGCTCGGCCTTGACCGCATCTTCGCCGAGCTGCCCGATGTTCCGTTCCGCGATCACGTGTGGCCGAAGTTCCTCCGCGAGAACGCCGCCCGCGTGTTCGATCTCGAGGTCTGAGCGAGTGGGTCCCCTCGAGGGCGTCAAGGTCATCGAGCTCCCGAACATCGGACCGATGCAGTTCGCCGGGATGGCGCTCGCGGATCTGGGCGCGGAGGTGCTGCGTCTCGACCGCGCGTCTGCCGTCGCCAGTGGGAGCGGGACGATGCCGGCGGCGCCGTACGCGAGCCTCGACCGCAACCGGCGCAGCGCCGGTATCGACCTGAAGCACGAGCGGGGCGTGCAGACGGTGCTGCGGCTCTGCGAGTCGGCCGACGTCCTGATGGAAGGGTTCCGCCCCGGCGTCGCCGAGCGGCTCGGCATCGGCCCCGACGCCTGCCTGGAACGCAACCCGCGCCTCGTCTACGGGCGCATGACGGGCTGGGGCCAGGAGGGCCCGCTCGCCGACGATCCCGGGCACGACATCAACTACATCGCCCTCGCCGGCGCGCTCGCGCACTTCGGTACTGCCGGTGGCCCACCGGTGCCTCCCATCAACCTGATCGGTGACTTCGGAGGAGGCGGGCTCCTGCTCGCGTTCGGCGTGCTCGCAGCATTGATCGAGCGGGCGAGCAGCGGCCGGGGACAGGTCGTGGACGCGGCGATGGTCGACGGCACCGCGATGCTGATGAGCGTGTTCGTCGGCCTCGACGGGATCGGCTACTGGTCGGACGAACGCGGCACCAACCTGCTCGACGGCGGTGCGCACTTCTACAGCGTGTACGAGACGTCGGAAGGCAAGTGGATCTCGATCGCGAGCTACGAGCCGCAGTTCTACGCGGAGCTCGTGCGCCTGCTCGCTCCGCTGGGCGTCACGCTCGATCCCGCGACCCAGATGGACCAGGCGCAATGGCCGGCGCGCAAGGTGGAGATGGCGGCGCTGTTCCGGACGAGGACACGGGACGAGTGGGTTACGTTCTTCGCGGGCCACGAGGTCTGTTTCGCGCCCGTCCTCACCATGAGCGAAGCGCGAGCGCACCCGCACAACGTCGCGCGCGGCACGTTCACGACGGTCGACGGAGCGCCGCAGCCGGCACCCGCGCCGCGGTTCAACCGCACACCCGGCACGATCGCGCGCGCTCCGGTGGTACCGGGCACCGATACCGACACCGCGCTCGAGGAATGGGGCATCCCCGCGAGCGAGGTCGCAGAGCTCAGGCGCCTCGGCGCGATCGCGTGACGGCCCAGAGCTCCACGGGCTCGGCGAAGCCCTTCAGCATCCGGCGGCCTGCGGGCGAGAACTCGATCGAGGCGCTCTCGCCGGCGTCCTTCACCTCTTCCGTCACGAGCACCTCGGTGGGGACGGCGATGTCGGCGATGCGTGAGGCGAGGTTCACGATCGGTCCGTAGTAGTCGCCACCACGTGCCACGAGCCCGCCTATCGCGAGCCCTCCGTGCGGCTGCACGGTCGAATCCGGCCCGTCGAACGCGTCGACGATCTCGAGTGCGATCTCGCAGGCCGCGGACGCCGTCACCGCGATGTACATGACCTCGTCGCCGACGTACTTCACCACCCGTCCGTCGTACCGGGTCACGATCTCGTTCGTGTTGCCCTCGAATCGCTCGATGAGACCTGCAAGCTCGACCTCGGGGAGCTGCCGCGTGAGGGCGGTGAATCCCACGAGGTCGACGAAGCCCACGCACAACCGGCGTGATCCGTAGGGGTCCGGCTGGAAGTACGCCGCGCGCGATCGCCGGATCCCCTGCTCCATGTGGAGACGGAAGAGTCCGGCCATGGCTTGGGGGACCAGGTCGAGCGCGAGGACCGCCTCGTAGTTCGCCTTGGCGAGCTCGAGCGCGCCGCGCGGTGTCCGGTCGATGTTGGCCTCGACGTTGAGCTGGAACAACGAGATCGCGGCCTCGGCGACGCGCGCCATCGACGAGCCGAGCACGCGCACGAACTGGAGGACGGCGTCGATCCCGAAGATCTCGCTCGCGAGCTTGAACGCCCGGAACGTCGCGACGTCGCTCTCGAGGAAGACGGGCTCGTCTCCCCCGGCGGGCGCCGTCCCTGCGTTGAGGAGCACCGCTCTCACCTGGTGGACCGTCAACCCCGACTGTTCGCAGAGCTCGTCCAGCGAGATCCCGCGGCCGGGCCGGACTGCGGCATCGCCCGCGGCGGACGACAGCGAGCCCATGGCGTCTGATCGGAGCATCTGATCGATCGAGGCACCGTGATCGGCAAGCCAGTCGAGCAGCGCCAGGCGCTCCGGGGCGTTCGGCGCGTCGGGGTCGTACAACCCTGCGCGCACGAGCTCCTCGCGATCCACGGCTCCGAACGCTACGCGCCCGAGGGTGTGATGGTGTCGACCGCACGCCAGCAGTACCACGCGAGCGCGGAGCGGTACGGCTTGTAGGGGTCGCCCAGCGGCGCGAGCTCCTTCGGCGTCGGGGCCGAGCGACGGCGGAAGATCCGTTGGAAACCCTTGCGGACACCGAGGTCGTCGACGGGCCAGACGTCCATCCGGCCGAGCTGGAAGATCAGGAACATCTCCGCCGTCCACCTGCCGATGCCGCGTACGCGCACCAGCTCGTCGACGACGGTTTCGTCCGGTAAGCGTGGCAACCGGTCGAGCTCGACCGTCCCGTCGAGACACTTCGCGGCGAGGTCCCGGATGGCTGCCGTCTTCGCGCCGGACAGACCACAGGCGCGCAGGGCCGACTCCGGTTGCGCAAGGACGGCCTCGGGCGTCGGCGCCACGCTTTCGAAGAGCGCCTCGAAGCGGCCGTGGATCGTTCTCGCGGCGGCACCGGCGAGCTGCTGGTAGGCGATGGCGCGCGCGAGCTCGGCGAAGTGCTCGCGTTTCGGGCGGCCGCGTCGCAAGTCGCACGGACCAACCTTGTCGATGAGGTCGCGCAGGCGCGCGCTCCGTATGGCGAGCTGTTGCGTTGCCTCCAGCGCCGCCTTCGACGGCACTAGCCTGCCGCAGCCGCGCGGCTCGCGTACTCCTTCGCCCACGGGTAGTCGGGCTTGCCGCTAGGAGCGCGGCTGATCCTCTCGACGAGGAACACCTGTTTCGGCGACTTGTACGCCGCGATCTGCTTGCGGCAATGCGCATCGAGCTCGTCGACGCTCGGTTCCCTTCCCTGCCGCGGCTGCACGACCGCGGCGACGCGCTCGCCCCACCGCTCGTCGGGCACACCCACGACGAGCACGTCGAAGACGTCGGGATGACCCTTGAGCACGCCCTCGACCTCCTCCGGGAACACCTTCTCGCCGCCGCTGTTGATGACGATCGACCCGCGGCCGAGCAGCGTGACCTGGCCGTCGGCCTCCACGGTCGCGAAGTCGCCGGGGATCGCGTAGCGCGTCCCGTCGACGGTGATGAACGTCTCGGCGCTCCGCTCGGGATCCTTGTAGTAGCCGAGCGGGATGTTTCCTGTGCGCGCCACGCGGCCGATCACGCCGGACCCCGGCTTCACCAGGTTCATGTCGTCGTCGATCACGATCGAGTCCCGTGAGGGCTTGACGGTCGCGGGGCCGCCGTGGGGCGCCTCGCCCTTCTCGGCGATCTTGATGCCGTTCATGCCCGTCTCGGTTGCCCCGATGGAATCCACCACGAGGATGTTCGGGAGCAGCGCCATCAGCTGGTCCTTGATCGACTGCGAGAAGATCGCGGCGCTCGAGCCGATCGAGACGAGCGACGTGAAGTCGTACTGACCATGGACCTCCTCGAGCGCGTCGGCGAGCGGGCGCGCCATCGCGTCACCGGTGATGCCGAGCACGTTGACCTTCTCGCGATCCACGAGCGCCCACGCGTCGTAGGGATCGAACTTCGCCATCAGCACCGTCGTGTCACCCGCGATCAGTCCGCGAATCGTCGAGACCTGGCCGGCACCGTGCATGAGCGGAGCGATCGGGAAGTTCACACCCGGACCGGCGCTCGCCGCCGCGCGCTCGCGCATCTCCTCCGGCCGCTGCATCTTCTCGTTCGTGTACGCGTCGATGCCGCCGCAGAGCGCGAAGAAGATGTCCTCCTGCCTCCACATCACACCCTTTGGCATGCCGGTCGTGCCGCCGGTGTAGATCATGTGGATGTCGTCGCCGGACCGCTCGGCGAAGTCGCGACCCGGCCGACCGCTCGCGATGGCCTCCTCGTAGTCGACGAATTCGAGACCTTCGGTGCTCGCGCCGGAACCGTCGTCGGAGATCAAGAGATGGCGCAGCATCGGGAGCCGGTCGCGTATCGCTGCGACACGCGACGCGAACTCGCGCTGCATGATGATGGCCACGAGGTCCGCGTTCTCGCAGAGGTACTGGAGCTCGTTCTCGACGTACCGGTAGTTGATGTTCACCGGCACGGCGCGGATCTTGTAGAGCGCCACCATCCCTTCCACCCACTCCACGCCGTTGTAGGCGTAGATGCCGACGTGGTCTCCCTCGCCGATGCCGGCGTCGAGGAGATGGTGCGCCAAGCGGTTCGCTCGATCCTCGAGCTCTGCGAACGTCCGACGCTCGCCGCCCGTCACGAGCGCGGTGCGCTCGGGTGTGGTGTCGACGATCGCCTCGAAGAGATCGGCGAAGTTGAAGTGCACGGTCATGGAGGGAGATTAGAACACGTTCTCGTTCAGGTCCCAGGCCGGTGCGGGCTCAGTCGGCGATCAACATGCGGGCCGCGCGCTCGAGGTCGTTGCCCACGACCTCCGGCCCGTCGACACCGCCCACCCAGCCGACGAGCGACGACAACCACACCTGGCTGAGCACCCGGGCAACGGCCCGGTCACGCGCCGTCGGCGCGCCCGCGTGCATGGCGCTCGTGATGATCGCGGTCATGGCCTCGCTCACGCGGCTGACCGCGTCGGCCTCGCTCGGAGGTGCCGACCCGAGGGCGCGCACCATCGCCGCGGTCGATTCCGGACGGCGCGTCTGTGCGTTCGTGGCCCGGCGCAGGACGTCGACGACCCGGTCGACCGGCGCGTCACCCTTCGGCGGCCGCTGGGCCAGCCGCTCCCCGAGCTCCTCCACCTGCTCGATGTTGGCCTCGAGCAACAGCCGTTCCTTATTGGCGAAGTAGCGGTAGACGGTTCCCAACGCCACGCCGGCCTCTGCCGCGACGTCGCGCATCTGCACCGCCTCGAAACCGCCCTTGTCCGCGAGCGCGAGCGTCGCCTCGATGACCCTGCGGCGTCGTGCTGCCTGGTTCTTGGCGAGCGCCCCGGCGGCAACGGCGCCGGCGACCTGCTCGTCTGCCGGCATCCCGAGATGAGAACACGTTTCCATTCCACGGGCAACCGACCTCCCGAATCGGCCGGTTCACCTCGTTCTCAGCGTGACGGGCCAGACTCGAAGCATGCGAATCCTCGTGGTCGACGACGAACCGGCCGTGCGCGACGCGGTCCAGCGCGCCCTGGGCTTCGAGGGTTACAAGGTCGACCTGGCCGCGGACGGGCGCGAGGCGCTCGAAGCGGTCTCGCTGAATCCCCCGGACGCCATCGTGCTCGACGTCCTCATGCCGAACATGGACGGGCTCGAGGTCTGCCGCAAGATCCGGGCGGCAGGCAACCGCACACCGATCCTGATGCTGACCGCGCGAGAGACGGTCGCCGACCGGGTTTCGGGGCTCGACGCAGGTGCCGACGACTATCTCGTCAAGCCGTTCGCGCTCCAAGAGCTCCTGGCGCGACTGCGCGCGCTGCTGCGTCGCAGCGGCGCCGACGACGCGATCATCGTCAAGTACGCCGATCTCGAGCTCGACCCGGAGCGGCACATCGTGACGCGCGGTGCGCGCCAGATCGAGCTCACACGCACCGAGTTCCTCCTCCTCGAGCTGCTGCTGCGCCACGCAGGGAAGGTGCTGCCTCGCAGCGTCATCCTCGAGGAGGTGTGGGGCTACGACTTCGAGACGAGCTCGAACTCCCTCGAGGTGTACGTCGGCTATCTCCGGCGCAAGACCGAGGCCGAGGGCGAGCCGAGACTGATCCAGACCGTACGCGGCGTCGGGTACGTGCTTCGAGAGGCGTGAGGTTGGTGCGGCGCAGATGAGCCTCAGGGCGCGGCTGACGTTGGCGGCGGCGGCGGCGGTCGCCATCGCGGTCATGCTCGTCGCGGTCGTGAGCTACTTCATCGTCGAGCGGCGGCTCGTCGACCAGGTCGACCGCGGGCTGGCCGACCAGTCACAGCAGCTCACCGGGTGCCCGTTCATCAGCGACGTCCTCACCGGGGGCCGCGCCGCGCCGGTGATCCCCGAGACCCGCATGGTGCAGATCCTGTTCGCCGACGGCGACACCTACGTTCCGCCGTTCCAGAACGGCCGGCTCCCGATCAATACAGGCGACCGAAGCACGATCAACCAGACGGGTGTCCTCCATTTCCGGAACGTGGTGGTGAACGGCGAGCACCTGAGGATGATCACGCGCAACAGCGGCTGCGCCGGAGCGGGGCTGGCCATCGTCCAGCTCGCAGCGCCGCTCCACGACGTCGACACAACGATGGCCTCGTTGCGTTGGATTCTCGGCGTCGTTGCCGGGGCGGGCATCCTCGTCGCCGCAGGGCTCGGCCTCCTGGTCGCACGGTCGGCGCTGCGCCCGGTGGCAAAGCTCACGGAAGCAGCCGAGCACGTCGCCGAGACGCAGAACCTCGCCGCGTCGATCGACGTGACGAGCCACGACGAGATCGGACGGCTCGCCACCAGCTTCAACGAGATGCTCGCCGCGCTCGCCGCGTCGCGCAGCCAGCAGCGACAGCTGGTCGCGGACGCGAGCCACGAGCTGCGCACGCCGCTCACGAGCCTGCGCACCAACATCGAGGTGCTCGAGAGCCAACCCGACATGCCGGTGGCGCAGCGCGAGCAGCTGCTCGGCGACGTCGTCACGCAGCTCGAGGAGCTGAGTGTGCTCGTCGGGGACCTGGTTGAGCTCGCGCGCGAGGACGGGATGCCGCAGCCCGAGGCGCTCGTCGAGGTCCGGCTCGACCGCCTCGTGGAGCACGCGGTGGAGCGAGCGCGACTTCACGCACCTCGTCTGCACTTCGAGATCAAGGAGAGTCAGCCGACCGTGCTCGATGCACAACGAGGCTTGCTCGAGCGCGCGGTGACGAACATCCTCGACAACGCCGCCAAGTGGAGCCCGCCCGGCGGGTCGATCGAGATCGTGCTCCACGTCGGCACGCTCACCGTGCGCGACCACGGCCCGGGTATCGACCCTGCCGACCTGCCGCACGTGTTCGACCGGTTCTACCGCTCCTCGGCCGCGCGGTCGATGCCCGGATCGGGTCTCGGCCTCGCGATCGTGCGCCATGCTGCCGAGGCGCACGGCGGATCGGTGCGCGCCGAGCCGGCACAGGGTGGTGGCACCGTCATCCGCATGGAGCTCCCGTCGGCGGAGCCCGTGTCCGCGATCACCGCGAGCGCACCCGACGGCACGTCAACGGGAGGTTGACCGGCAGCTCAGGAGTGGGCGTCCTCCATCCCGAGCGCCTTGCGGAGCGCCGGGCGGCAGACCTTGTCGGCCTGCTGGAACGCCGGATCATTCGTGTTGCCGTTGCCGAAGAGGGCCCGGAACGCGGCGGCGCCGCCCCCGATCGACTGCTCCCCGTGGAGCGGCGGCGCGGGATCGGGCATCTCGAAGCCGTGGATCCGCATGCACTGCGCGTACGCGATCGCTGCGTCCCGCAACTTCGTGCGATCGGTCTTGCCCAGCTCCTTGCGTGCGCCAGGAATGAGGTTGCGACACTTCTCGAACGCCTCGCGCACCGACGCACGTGTCGGGCGCTGACCGAGCGGCTGGGTGGTCGCCGTGGTCCCGCGCGCGGCCGGTCGCGTGGGCATCGAGACGCCGTGCTCGCGCATGCAGCTCGCCCACTGCTGGAAGGCGGCTGTGCTCGCCGGTCGACGCACCGTCGACGTCGCGGGCCGCGAGGCCGGGCTCGTCGCGCTGCCGCCGGAGCCGGAGGAACAGCCGACAAGAAGGATCGTCATCAGGGTGACACAACCCGCGAGAGCACCCATCTGTGGCACAGCTCCGAGGCCGGCACGGTGACCCTGCCGCGACGTTCGCATGATCGGTCCATCTTCCCTTGCCGGACCGGACAAGCACAGTCCAGAGCGATGAGACCGTGGTGAGCCGACCCTGACAATTTGCTGAGAGCGGCGCACACACCACGTTTGCGCCAGACTCCGCGCATGGACCTGCTCGAAACCGCCGACCGGCTCTTCACCGGCGAGCTCGACATCACCGAGCACCACCCGTTCTCTCCGAGCGGCGAGCTCGCGGAGGTCGCGCCACGTACGGCCTTCGTCTCGGCGTTCGCGAACAGCGCTGTCTTCGCCACGGACGCGGGCCTCGTGATGATCGACACCAGCTCCGAGCTGTTCTGCAAGCACGTGCACGAGTCGGTACGCGGCTGGAGCACCGACCGTCTCGACACGGCCGTGTTCACGCACGGGCATGTCGACCACTGCTTCGGGGTGGACCTCTACGAGGACGACGCACGGCGTGCGGGGACTGATGCACCGCGTGTCGTCGCGCACGAGGCGATCCGCGCGCGGTTCGCGCGCTACCGCGAGACGGCGGGCTACAACGCGGTGATCAACCAGCGCCAGTTCCGGTTGGCCCGGCCCTACTGGCCGACGCACTATCGGGAACCGGACGTCACCTATCGCGACCGCCTCTCGCTCGAGATCGGCGGCGAGGCCTTCGAGCTCGTGCACGCCCGAGGTGAGACCGACGACCACACCTGGCTCTGGATCCCCGAGCGCAAGGTCGTGTGCACCGGCGACCTGTTCATCTGGGCGTCGCCGAATTGCGGGAACCCGCAGAAGGTGCAGCGCTACGCCATCGAATGGGCAGACGCGCTCGACGAGATGTCCAGCCTGGGCGCGACGGTCCTGCTCCCGGGGCACGGCCTGCCCATCATCGGCGCCGATCGCGTGCGCGCCGCCCTCACCGATGCGGCAGCACTATTGCGCTACCTGCACACCGAGACGATTCGGATGATGAACGAAGGCGCTCGCCTCGACGACATCGTGCACACCGTCCGCGCGCCCGCCGAGCTCATCGAGAAGCCGTATCTCAAGCCGGTCTACGACGAGCCCGAGTTCGTCGTACGGAACGTCTGGCGTCTCTTCGGCGGCTGGTACGACGGGAACCCCGCGAACCTCAAACCCGCTTCCGAGCGCGCGGTCGCGTTGGAGGTTGCCGCGCTGGCGGGCGGCGCCGACCGTCTGGCAGCTCGCGCGCTGGAGCTCGCCGACGGCGGCGACCTGCGGCTTGCGGGGCACCTCGTCGAGATGGCGAGCCTCGCGGCGGAAGGCCGAGAGGCGTCAACTGCACATGCGGCGCGCGCCGAGGTCTTCCGCCGGCGTGTCGACGCGGAGGCGTCGCTGATGGCGAAAGGCGTCTTCGGCTGGGCGGTTGCCGAATCGACGGCCGTCGTCGAAGGCCACGAGACCCACTGATCGGACGGTCTTCCCCCGCGCACCGGGTCGTCACGTTCTCTGCGCCGCCGGGGCGCCACTAGGATTGTTGCCCGGCTCGATGAGCGCGGCTCCCAGGGGGAAAGGACGCGTCGCGATGGCAGACGCCGCCGAGGTCTCACCGATCCCGGCTCCGTCGCGGACCGGCGGGCAGCAGGACACGCCTCCCGTGGCCGAGCGCGCGCCCGGTCGGAGCCTCCCCCGCGCGCTGCTCGCCGAGGCCCGGCCGAAGCAGTGGATCAAGAACGTGCTCGTGATCGCAGCTCCCGCTGCCGCGGGCGTGCTCAGTCATGCCGACGTGCTGCTCAACACCCTGATCGCGTTCGTCGCGTTCTGCCTGGCTGCGAGCGGCACCTACTTCCTCAACGACGTGTACGACATCGCGGCCGACCGGCTGCACGCGCGCAAGCGGTTCCGCCCTGTGGCTGCCGGCGACCTGCCAATCGGCCTGGCACGCACCGTGGGCATCGTCCTGCTCGCGGCGGGCATCGGGCTGGGGTTCGTCGCGACCTGGAAGCTCCCTGTCGTCATCGCGCTCTACGTGATCTGCACCACGACGTACACCGTCTGGCTCAAGCACGTTGCGGTGGTGGATCTCGCGATGGTCGCTTCCGGCTTCGTGTTGCGCTTGATCGCCGGGGCGGTCGCGGTCAACGTCCCGATCTCCGTCTGGTTCTTCATCGTGGGGAGCTTCGGCTCGCTCTTCATGGTCGCCGGGAAGCGGCACGCGGAGTGGATGGAGCTCGGCGTCGAAGCGGCCGGTCACCGAGCGACGTTGTCCGAGTATTCGCTCGAGTACCTCGGGTACGTGCGCTCGGTCGCATCCGGCGTGGCCATGGTGGGCTACTGCCTGTGGGCGTTCGAGAAGTCGCAGCACGTGGCCGGCGTCCCTTGGTTCGAGCTGTCGATCGTCCCCTTCGTGATTGCCGTCTTGCGCTATGCATTGCTCGTGGAGCGAGGTGAGGCCGGGGCACCGGAGGAGATCGTGCTGCACGACCGCCCCCTCCAGATCATCGGCGTGATCTGGGCAATCACGGTGGCGATCGGCCTGTATGTCACCTGACACGCGGGCGCCGGCAGCACCCGGCGACGACCGGCTCCTCTCGGGCTGGGGCGGAACCGCACCGACGAGAGCTCGGGTCGCGACGCCGGTTGACGAGAGGGACGTGAGCAACTTCCTCGACATCGCACCCGACCGCGGGGTCATCGCGCGCGGGTTGGGCCGCGCGTACGGCGACGCGGCGCAGAACTCGGGCGGCCTCGTGCTGGACACGAACGCGCTGAGCGGGATCCGAGAGGTCGATCTCGAGCACGGAGCGGTCACCGCCGGAGCAGGAACGAGCCTCGACGCACTGATGCACTGGCTCGTGCCACGCGGGTGGTTCGTGCCGGTCACGCCCGGGACGCGGTCGGTGACCGTCGGCGGCGCGATCGCGTCGGACGTCCACGGCAAGAACCACCACATCGACGGGACGTTCGGCGCGCACGTGAGCGCGATGACGCTGCGGACCGGCGCCGGCTCCACCCTGCAGCTGACCCCGGACGAGACGCCGGCGGAGTTCTGGGCGACTGCGGGCGGGATGGGTCTGACCGGCGTGATCCTCGACGCGACGTTCGACCTCATCCCGATCGAGACATCCCTCATCGAGGTGCACGACGAACGTTGCCGCGACCTCGACGAGATGATGCGCCTCATGAGCGAGGGCGACAGCGGCTACCGGTACTCCGTGGCTTGGATCGACTGTCTCGCGCGGGGGACGTCACTCGGACGCGGCCTGCTCGGTCGTGGGAACCATGCGCCCCTCGAGGCCCTGACCCCGCGCCAGCGCGAGCACGCGCTTCGTTTCGACGCGCGGCCGATCGCGATGGCACCACGCTTCGTGCCGTCGGGCATGGTCAACGGGTTCACGATGCGCGCGTTCAACGAGCTCTGGTTCCAGAAGGGCCGCCTCCGTCACGGCACGACGCTCCAGACGATCGGGGCCTACTTCCACATCCTCGATCTCGTCGAGGACTGGAACCGCATGTACGGCCGCCGCGGCTTCGTGCAGTACCAGTGCGTGATCCCGGACGGAGAAGAGGAAGCGCTGCGCGTCGTCGTCGAGCGGCTGAGCGGCTCCGGCATCGCGTCGTTCCTGGCCGTGCTGAAGCGCTTCGGCGCGGAGAATCCCGGCATGCTCTCGTTCCCGAAGCCGGGCTGGACGCTCGCGCTCGACATGCCCGTGGGCAACGGCGATCTCTGGCGGCTCCTCGACCGCGTCGACGACGTCGTGCTCGAAGCCAACGGCCGCGTCTACCTCTCGAAGGACGCGCGGACGAAGCCCGAGCACTTGCCCGCGATGTACCCGCGGCTTGATGAGTGGCGTGCCGTCCGCGACAGTCTCGACCCGGAGCACGTGATCACATCCGACCTCGCCCGCCGCCTCGGGCTCTGAGCAAAGGATCGCGACGATGAACGACGCGCTCGGTGGGGTGCAATCGGTGCTCGTGCTCGGAGGCGGCTCCGAGATCGCCCTGGCCACCGTGCGTCGGCTCGTCGCGCAGCGCTGCCGCCGAGTCGTCCTCGCCGGCCGCGATGTCGAGTCGCTGGCGGCCCCGGCCAAGGAGCTCGAGCGTGCAGGCGCCGAGAAGGTCACGATCGAGCGGTTCGACGCGCTCGAGACCGAGACGCACGAGGCGCTGATCCAGCGCGCCTTCGCCGGCGGCGACATCGACCTCGTCCTCGTCGCGTTCGGGGTGCTCGGGGACCAGGACCAAGCCGAGACCGACCCCGGCGAGGCGCTGCGAATCATCGAGAGCAACTTCACGGGCGCCGTATCGGTGTTGATCCCGGTCGTGAACCAGCTGCGTGCGCAGGGCCACGGAACGGTGGTCGTGCTCTCGTCGGTCGCGGGCGAGCGCGCGCGCCGCTCCAACTTCGTCTACGGGTCGAGCAAGGCAGGGCTCGACGCGTTCTGCCAGGGTCTCGGCGACAGCCTTCTCGACTCCGGCGTGCGGGTCGTCGTCGTCCGTCCCGGCTTCGTCCGCACGAAGATGACCGCGGGCCAGCCAGCTGCACCCATGGCAACGACGCCGGACGCGGTAGCTGACGCGATCGTCGCGGGCTTGGCACGTGGGTCGGAGATCATCTGGGCGCCCGCGCCGCTGCGCTACGTCATGTCGGCGCTGCGGCACACCCCGCGCACCATCTTCCGGCGGCTGCCGATCTGAGGCGTGGGCACCGGGAACAGTTCCGTGGCTCCCACGCGACAGGTCGCGGCATTCGACTTCGACGGGACCATCTCGCAACGCGACACGCTCGGCCCGTTCCTCGCGTCCGTCTGCGGCAGGGGCGCCGTCTACCGGGCACTCCTCGCCCGTTCGCCGGTGCTCGGCGCCGCACTGCTCGGCATCGGGCAGCGGGATGCAGAGAAGGAGCGCCTGTGCGGGAAGTTGCTCGCGGGCCGGACCATCGAAGAGGTCCGTGAAGCGGGCGACCGATACGCGCGCCGACTCGTGCAGGACGGGGCATTCCGCGAGAACGCGCTCGACCGGCTCGCCCGTCATCGCGAGCTCGGTCACGAGGTCGTCATCGTCTCCGCGTCGCTCGACGTGTATCTCGATCCGCTCGCGCCGCACCTCGGCGTCGACCACGTCATCAGCACGTCGCTGGAGGTGGACGACCGCGGGCGCGTCACGGGCAGGCTCCTCGGCGGCAACGTGCGCGGCGCCGAGAAGGCGCGGCGGTTGCGCGCGTGGCTCGGCCCGGAACCAGTCGAGCTCTGGGCCTACGGCGACAGTGCAGGAGACCGCGAGCTGCTCGCGATGGCAGATCACCCCACCCGCGTTCGCTGATACGGTCGCCCGCCGTGACCTCGGCGGAACAGCGCTGGCGGGCGATCGACTGCGGCGCGGTCGACGCATTCCAGAACAACGCGCAGATGGCCGTCCTCTCCCGCTCGGCGAGCGATTCGGGTGTTCCCATCCTGCAGACGAGCGTGTGGGGTCGGACGCATCTGAACGTCGGCTGGTTCGACGACGTCGACGACACGCTCGACCTCGCCGAGGTGGAACGGCGCGGGATGCAGGTGATTCGCCGGCCGTTCGCCGGCGGCGGTACCGCGTTCTACGCGCAGGGCTGTGCAGTCATGTGGGGATTGATGATCCCGAAGACCGGCGCGGACGTGGATCTCGACGGCGAGATCGCTCGCATGCAGCCCATCGTCCTCGACGCGCTCGATCGCATGGGGCTCGGCGAGGTGAGCTTCCGCGGCTCGGCCGACCTGCGTTGGGCCAACGACCGGAAGCTGGGCGGCCTCTCGGCCGGTGACTTCGGCAGGGTCCTCTCGGTCGGCGGGTTCCTGAACATCAAGCAGCCCGACCTCGAGCCATACCTCGCCGTCGTGCGCATCCCCGACGAGAAGTTCAAGGACAAGCTCGTCCGCGACATGAGCGTCGTCGTCTGCACCGCCGAGGAGGTCGCGGGGCGCCCGGTCACCTACGAGGAGTTCCGCGACGCGATGCTCGCGGCCGCGCGCGCCGCGGGCATCGACGTCGACGTCTCGTCGATGACTGAGGTCGAGCAAGGTGCGCTGGCGAAGATCTCCCAACGCATCGCGGGCGACGACTCGGTGCGCCGGGTGTCGTCCGATCGGTTCCGCGCCGAGCATGCCTTGGATGCCGTGGCGATCGGCTTCGGCAACCACAAGGGGCGCAAGCTGTGCCGCGCGGGTGTCGCGCTCGCGGACGACGAGATCGTCGCGGCGATGATGGCCGGCGACATGCACGTGTCGCCGCCGGACACGCTCGATCGGGTCGCGGCCGCGCTCGTCGGTGCAGATGCCACCGACACGGCAGGGATTCGGGGGCGCGTGGCCGAGGTGTGGGAAGGCGCGGAGGTCCATCAGGCGGACGCGACGATGGGTGTGACGACCGACGACCTCGTCGCGGCAATCGCGAAGTCGATCAGCACCGCAAGGAGCGCGACATGAAGCTCGAAGGATCGAAGATCCTCGTGACCGGATGCTCGTCGGGAATCGGAGCGGCGCTGGCGCCACAGCTGGCGGGCAAGGGCGCCACGGTCGGCATCGTTGCGCGCCGACGGGACCGGCTCGAGAGCGTGCTCGAGGCTTGCCGCGAGCACGCGCCCGACTCCGCGCTGTGGGCGGCCGACCTGAGTGACATCGCCACCGCCGTCCATGTCGCAGAGGACGCGTGGGAGCGCTTCGGCCATCTCGACGCCCTCGTCAACAACGCTGCGATCGGCAAGCGCAAGCTCGTGCAGACCCTCACCGCCGAGGATCTCGACACGACCATGACGACGAACTTCCATTCGCCGATCCGCATGGCGATGGCGCTGCTCCCGAAGATGATCGAGCGCGGGAGCGGTTCGATCGTCAACGTGTCGAGCATGGGCGGCAGGCTCGGAATCGCGCACGAGGCCGCATACTGCGCGTCGAAGTTCGCGTTGTGCGGCTGGAGCGAGTCGGCGCGGCTCGACCTCGAGGGCACCGGTGTGACCGTCAAGCTGGTGCTGCCCGGGCCGATCGGCACCGAGATCTGGGAGCTGCAGCCGGGCGAGTTGCCGGGTCTGTACGACGGCCCGTTCGTGCCCGCGGAGGACTGCGCAGCGGACATCGTCGCCGCCATGGAGGACGACGGGTTCGAGTACTACGCGCCGGAGGAGGTCCCGGGGGGCTGGCGCCAGAAGGACCTCGTCGTCGGCAAGACACAGAGCTGCGACCAATTCCTCGCGGGCATGGCGCAGATGACGGCGGGGAGCTGATCGCTCACCACGGCGCTGTCGGCCAGGTCGCGGTGGTACGGAACTCGCGGAGCCACGCGATGTCGTCGACGATCCAGTCACTCGGCATGTCGTACGGTGCGTAGCCGAGCCCGAGGTCGACGTGGTGCACAGAGATCTCGCGTACGCGCGAATAGACCCCTGCGCTGATCGGTCGGAGCCCGCTGGCCATCGCGTCGCCGGTCCGTTCCCACGCGTCGTCGGGCATCCGATCCCAGGCCACGACGAGTCGCGCCTGCGCCCGATCGACGTCGGCAGCGAGCTCGACGAGCGGCCGGTGCGCACCGGCCTCGATGTCGCGGCTCCGTTGCTCGGCGCCCCCCGGGTACTGCTTGACCACCTCGCCGCGAATCGCTCCCTCCACCATGTCGGCGTTGCCGTCCGCGTTGCGCGCGATGTGCGTCAGCACGTGCCCACGCGACCACCCGGGGAGCATCGAAGCAGCGCGGGCGTCTGCATCCGACATCGACGCGATCGTCCCTTGGAGCGCGCGGAATGCGACGTCGACGCGCGCCAGATTGGTGTCGGGTCTCGGCATCTCCGCAACGTAGGCCGCGCGGCGCGCGTCCAGGTCTCGGTTTTGCCGCGCTCCCGGGGCCGGTCGGTACCATCGGCGCCGTGACCGCCGACAGCCGTCTCTACTTCCGGCAGCTGCTCGCGGGGGTGGACTTCGCCCGCGACGACCAGCTCGCTCGCCAGATGGTCAACTTCGCCTATCTCATCGGCGACCGGGGAACCGGGGAGACGCTCGTCGTGGACCCGGCCTACGCCGTGCGGGAGCTGGTGGAGATCGCCGCGGCCGACGGCATGCAGGTCACCGGCGCTCTCGTGACCCACTATCACCCCGACCATGTCGGCGGCTCGATGGCGGGATGGGAGATCGAGGGTGTCGCAGAGCTGCTCGGCATCGACGACGTCGACGCCCCGCTCCACGTGCAACGCGACGAGGCGACCGGCATGAAGCGCGCGACCGGAGTCTCCGACTCGGACCTCGTGCTCCACGAGAGCGGCGACGTCGTCTCGATCGGAGCGATACCGGTCACCTTGCTCCACACGCCGGGGCACACGCCTGGGAGCCAGTGCTTCATCGTCGACGGCCGGCTCGTCGCGGGAGACACGCTGTTCCTCGACGGATGCGGGCGCACCGATCTCCCCGGCGGCGACAGCGACGAGATGTACCGCAGCCTCACGCAGCGCCTCGCGATCGTGCCGGACGACACGGTGCTGTATCCGGGCCATCTCTACTCGCCCGAGCCGTCGGCCACCATGGGCGAGACCCGTCGGCGCAACTACGTGTTCCGGCTGCCCACCCTCGAGCAGTGGCGCGTGATGTTCGGCGGATAGCGATGCGCGTGCGCGGTCTCGTAACCTGCCGCCATGGGCGCTGAAACCTGGTCCGGAGACGCCTGCTCGCTCGTAGCCGCCTTCCGCGCGGGTCAGCGCTCGCCGAGCGAGGAGCTCGATGCCGTGCTCCAGGCGATCGACGCCTCCGCGCTCAACGCGTTCGCGCATCTCGATCCGGAGCCTGCACGCGACGCCGTCGCGCGCGCCGACACCTCATTGCCGTTCGGAGGGCTCCCGCTCGGAGTCAAGGAGCTCGACGCGGTTGCGGGATGGCCTGCGACAGAGGGTTCGCTCCCGCTCGCCGAAGAGAAGTCCGACCACGACTCGGTACACGTCACCCGCCTTCGGGAGGCGGGCGCCGTACCGTTCGGCCTGACCACGTCGAGCGAGTTCGGGGGCATCAACCTCACCTGCACCAAGCTGCACGGCGCGACCCGCAACCCGTGGGGTCTCGATCACACACCCGGCGGGTCGTCGGGCGGTTCAGCGGCGGCCGTTGCGGGAGGGATCATCCCGCTGGCAACAGGGGGTGACGGAGGCGGCTCGATCAGGATCCCGGCAGGGTTCACCGGGCTCCCGGGCCTCAAGAACACCTACGGGCGCATTCCCAAGGGCCCCGACATGATCCTGTCGTCGCTGACTGCAGTCCTCGGTTGCCTCGCGCGCTCGGTGCGTGACATCGCGCGGTACAGCGACGTGTGCAACGGCTTTGACCAGCGGGACCCTTACAGCCTTCCTCGCGTCGAGGGCTACGAAGCGGGGCTCGGGAACAACATCGAGGCCCTCCGAGGGAAGAAGGCAGCCATCTCGATCGACTTGGGGAGCGCGCTCGTCGACGACGACGTGCGCGCCGTCGTGCAGTCGGCGGCGGAGGCGCTTATCGCCGACGCGGGTCTCGAGCTCGTCGACACCCCGGTGAAGGTTCCCGAGCTCTCGTACGAGTGGGCGCTCGCCTCCCTGAGCGAGATCGTGATGCTGCTCGGCGACCGGTACCCCGACTGCGAGCCGGACCTCACGCTGGAGATCGCCTTCGGGCTGAAGGTGGCGCACGAGATCTACGACATCGACGCACGCGGGCGCATCGAGGCACAGCGCATCGCCATGAACGAGACCATGGCGGCGATCTTCGACGAGGTCGACTTCGTGTTCGCGTCGACGAACCCCGATGTCGCGTTCGACGCCGAAGGGCCGCTGCCGAGCCGCGTGAACGGTCACACCGTCGGCCCCGGGAACAACGGTGCGCTGACGATCCCGTCGAACATCTTCGGGAACCCGGCCGCTCAGATCCCCGCGGGCTCAGCGCGCGGCCTGCCCGTCGGCCTGCAGGTGCTGGGGAAGCACCACACCGAACCGCTCCTCCTCGATCTCATGCTGCTCGCCGAGCGCGCACGACCATGGCCGCTCACCGCACCTGGCGCTCCGCTCTGACGCAACTCGAGATGAGTGGGCCGCCGCTCGAGATCACGTGCGTCGACTGCGGTGGCCGCGCGCATCTCGTGCAACCACCGGAGGACGACAACGAGTACGAGCCCGGCGACGTCGCCGTCTATCGGTGCGAGGACTGCAACGATCGCTGGGACGTCGAGCTGACCGAGGACGACTTCATCGACTGAGCCGTGCCAGCCACCTGCCGTTGTCGTGCACGAGGTCGATCGGGACGCGGAACGCGCGGGTGAGCGCGTCGGCGTCGAGTGCATCCTCGATCGCGCCCGACGACACGACACTCCCCGAGTCGAGCACCAGCGCGTGCGTCACACCCGGCGGGATCTCCTCCACGTGATGTGTCACGAGCACCGTCGGCGCGGTCGAGGGGTCGCGCACGAGCACGCTGAGCCGCTCGAGCAGCCGCTCGCGCGCACCGAGGTCGAGGCCGGCGAAGGGCTCGTCGAGCAGCAGGAGGCCCGGGTCCGCCATGAGCGTGCGAGCGAGCAGGACCTGCTGGCGCTCGCCCTCGGAGATCACCCCGAAGGTGCGGTGGGCGAGATGACCGACACCGAGCATGTCGAGCAGCTCGTCGGCCCGCCGGCGATCCGCATCGGTGTACTCGTGCCACCAGGGCTCCAGCGCTCCGTACCGGCCGGTCATCACGATGTCGCGCGCGTCGAGCGACGGCCGGAGGCTCCGGACCACCGAGCCGCTCACGAACCCCACCTGCGCGCGGACGGCACGCCAGTCCGATGCCCCGAGTCGGTTGCCCAGCACCTCGACGCTCCCCAACGACGGATGCAGACGCGCGCCCGCAACCGAGAGCAGCGTCGTCTTGCCCGATCCGTTCGGCCCGACGACGACCCACCGCTCCCCCGGCTCCACGGACCACGAGATGTCCCGGAGCACGGCGACGCCGTCACGCCGAAGCGTGACGGCGTCGAGCCGGAGAGCCGCGGTCACCGATGCGGTCAGGCGGGAATCTGCATCGACTTGACCTCGAGAAACTCCTCGAGGCCGTAGGTGCCGTACTCGCGCCCGATGCCGGACTGCTTGTATCCGCCGAACGGCGCCAACACGTTGAACTGCGGGCCGTTGATGTCGACCTGGCCGGACTGGAGACGCTTGCCGACCGCGACCGCGCGGTCCTTGTCCGCCGAGTACACGCCGGCGCTCAGGCCGTACACGGTGTCGTTCGCGATCTGGACCGCGTCGTCCTCGTCCTTGTAGGTGATGATCGAGAGCACGGGCCCGAAGATCTCTTCGCGTGCGATCGTCATCTCGTTCGTGACGTCGGCAAAGACGGTCGGACGGATGAAGAAGCCCTTGTCGAGCCCCTCCGGCTGCTCCGCGCCGCCGGTGACGAGCGTCGCGCCCTCCTCGACACCCTTCTTGATGTAGTTGCGGACGCGCTCCTGCTGGGCCTTCGAGACCATCGGACCGAGCAGCGTGCTCGGGTCGGTGGGGTCACCGGGCGCGTACCCCTCCGCGACCTCCTTCGCCTTCGCGACGAACTCGTCCTTGCGACTCTCGGGCACGAGCATCCGTGTCCAGGCGATGCACGTCTGGCCGCCGTTGATGTAACAGGACTGGAAGCCTGCGCGGACCGCTTCTTCGACGGGCGAGTCGTCGAGCACGACGAACGGCGACTTTCCGCCCAGCTCCAGGGCAACGCGCTTCACCTGCTGCGAGGCGAGCTCCATGATGCGCTTACCGGCGCGTGTCGATCCCGTGAACGAGACCATGTTGACGTCCGGGTTGGTCACCAACGCCTCGCCGACGACCGGCCCCGTTCCGGCGACGAGGTTGAAGACGCCCTTCGGAAGCTCGATCTCGTCGAGGATGTCGGCGAGGATGTACGCGGTGAGCGGCGCGACCTCGCTCGGCTTGAGGACGACGGTGCACCCGGCCGCGAATGCCGGCGCGATCTTCGCGACGACCTGGTGGAGCGGGTAGTTCCACGGGGTGATGCACCCCACGACACCGATGGGCTCGCGGACGACGACCGACGAGCCGATCCGCTCCTCGAACGGGAACTCCTGCGCGATCTGGACGAACGCGCCCGCCATCATCCCGGGCAGGCCTGCCTGCGCGATCTGGCTGATGATGTACGGCGTGCCGACCTCGGCGGTCACGGTCTGGGCGATCTCCTCCATGCGCGCCTGCAAGCCCTCGCTGAGGCGTTGGAGGTACTTCGCGCGCTCCTCCGCGCTGGTCGCCGACCAGGACGGGAACGCGGCTCGGGCCGCACTGACCGCAGCCTCGACGTCGGCGGGGGCGCCGTCGGCGATCTTGCCGATGACCTCTTCGGTCGTGGCGTTGATCACGTCGATCGTGCCTTTGCCCTTCGAGGCAACCCACTCGCCGGTGATGTAGAGCTTGGTGCGGTCCTGCATGGGAGCTCCCCCAGTCGTCGTGCGAACCAACTTCTTGACCGTTCAGTCAATCTACCGCCGCGCCGTCGCTCGCGGACAGCCCGGTCTGGAGGCCGAAGCGAGCGACCGCGAGCCGGGTATCCCGGCGAGCAGCGAGCGGGGCCCGAGCGGCCTGCGCCGAAGGCGCAAGAGCGGGAAGGCAAAAGCGTACGCTGACGGTCCATGGCGAGCCACGGAGCCGACCCGTTCGCAGAGAGCGAGGACCAGCAAGCGCTTCGACGGCTCGCCCGAGAGGTCGCCGACCGTGACCTCGCCCCGATGGCTCGGCACTGGGACGAGACCGAGGAGTTCCCGCAGGGGTCGTGGGACGCGCTGCGCAAGGCCGACCTCTTCGGCATCACGATCGGTGAGCAGTACGGCGGCATGGGGATGGGCGACATCGAGGCGGCGATCGCGCTCGAGGAGCTGGCCCGCGCCGACGTGTCGAGCGCGATCCTCGCCCAGCTCATCTACAACGGCCCTCCCCGCGCGATCGAGCATCTCGGCAACGACGCGCTCCGGGAACGCTGGCTCCCCCTGGCCGCGACCGGTGAGGCCCTCTTCTGCATCGGGATTAGTGAGAGCGAAGCCGGCTCCGCCGTGAACCACATGCGCGCGCGCCTCACGCCCGACGGCGACGGGTACCGCCTGAACGCGTACAAGAACTACGTCACCGGCGGTCACAAGGCGCGCGTGTGCCTCGTGTGGTGCAGGTTCCCCGGGAGCGAGGGAAGCAAGGGCATCGGCGCGGTCGTGGTCGATCTCGAATCGGACGGGGTCAGCGTTGCGGGAACCCACGAGAAGATGGGCTTGCGCGGCACGAGCGAGGCGGAGCTCGCGTTCGACGACGTGCGGGTGGAGCCGGGCGACGTGCTCCTGCCCGGCGACCCCGGCGACTCCGAGGCGTTCAAGACGTTGATCGGGCACATCAACCACGAGCGGTGCGGCAACGCCGCGATGTGCATCGGCGCCGCACAGGGCGCCTTGGAATACGCGATCCAGTACATGAACGACCGCGTCGTCGGCGGGAAGCCGCTCGCCGCGCATCAGGGCCTCCAGTGGAAGGTCGCCGACACGGCGACCCAGCTCGAAGGAGCGCGCCTGCTCCTCAAACGCGCCGTGCATCTCGCCGGACCGCATGGCACTCCCCCGGCGCTCGAGACGGCGATGGCGAAGTCGGCGGCGAACCTCGCGGCGAAGCACGTGTGCGACGAGGCGATCCAGCTGCTCGGCGGCTACGGCTACTCGCGTGAGTACCCGGTCGAGCGCGTGTACCGGGACATCCGCGGCTTGTGCATCGGCGCGGGGACCGTGGAGATCCAGCGCAATTTCATCGGTACGCAGCTGCTGCGCGGCGAGGTGCCGAGCGGCGACGCCTGGCGCCGCTCCACGCTCTGAGCGTGCGCGCGACCTACGTCGCTCCGCGCGCCGCGGAGTACGCGGCGCCGGGCGGTCCGTGGGACGTTCCGACGCTCCACGCGCTGCTCGGTGGCGAACCGGAGCTCGCCGGCGGCTTGCGCGCCGCGGGTGTCGAGCGCGGCGACGTGGTTGCGTGGCAAGCACCGAACGTTCCCGTCGTCCCGCGCCTCTACCGCGCGTGCTGGCAGCTCGGGGCGGTCGCCGCGCCGTTGCACCACCTCGCTACCGCGTCCGACATCGACCGCATGCTCGACACCGTCCAGCCAAAGCTGTTCATTCCCGCCGACGAGCTGACGGAACGCACCGCACAGCTCGAGCAGTCGGGCTCGATCGACGCGAGCGACGCTCGTCCCGAGGACCTCGCGGCGGTCCTGTTCACAGCAGGATCGAGCGGCGAGCCCAAAGGTGTGCTGCACACGCACCGCTCGCTCGCGCACAAGACGCTCACGATGGTCGGCGCGCACCGTCTCACGAACGCCGACGTCGTGCTCATGCCCGCACCGCTCGCGCACATCTCGGGCCTGCTCAACGGCGTGCTCGTCGCCGGCGCGGCCGGCATGCGCACGATCCTGATGCCGAAGTGGGACCCGGAGGAGGCGCTGCGCATCATCGACCGCGAGGGCGTGACATTCATGATCGGTCCGCCGACGTTCTTCGTCGGGCTCATGGACGCGCCAGGGTTCGCGACGGAGCGCGTCAGGACGCTGCGCCTGGTGTCGAGCGGTGGCGCAGGCGTGACACCGGCGTTCGTGGAGACGGCGACCGAGCGGCTCGGCGCGCTCGTCAAGCGGAGCTACGGGTCGACCGAGGCACCGACGCTCACGACCAGCGTCGCCGGGGACCCGCCCGAGCGCGCACGCGAGACGGACGGGCGCGTCGTCGGCGCCGCGGAGCTGCGCGTCGCGACCGACGGGGAGCTGCTCGCGCGCGGTCCGGAGCTGTTCGCCGGCTACGTGGATTCCGAGCAGACGGAGCAGGCCGTGGCAGACGGCTGGTTCCGCACCGGTGACCTCGCCACGATCGACGACGGCTGGCTCACGATCGTCGGTCGCAAGAAGGACGTGATCATCCGGGGCGGCGAGAACATCGCGGCCGCCGAGGTGGAGCGTGTGCTCGAGGCGCATCCCGCGGTCCGACAGGCGGTCGCCGTCGGTTATCCTGATCCTCGCCTCGGCGAGCGCGTGTGCGCGGTGGTCGTCACCGACGCCCCGTTCGAGTTGGCCGACTGCCGCGACTGGTTCGCATCGCAGGGTGTGGCGCGCTTCAAGACGCCAGAGCGCGTCGTGTGCGTCGCGTCGCTTCCAGTGCTTGGCGCAGGCAAGGTCGACCGTGCTGCCGTGCGCGAGCTGGTCGTCGCCGGGCTCACAGAGACTCCCTGAGTCCGAGGAGGCCGACCGTCCGCCGACCGGGGCGCGCGGAGCCCCGGTCGGCGGAGCGGCACCAGCCGGGGGGAAGGCCGGCGCCTCGTGTTGGTCGGACTCGGTCATCCTCCCGACCGACCCTGAGGACGGCCTGAACGCCACGACCGAGGTTCCTGAAAACACCTCAACGAGCGGGAAAGGCCGTGTCTTCAGGCGGGATCGTGCGCTGCCACGGCGTGGGCGATGCCACCGTCGGGGTCCGACACCGCGAGATGGAGGCCCCAGCCGCCCGAGACGTGGACGGGATGGAACACCACCCACTCGAGGTGCTCGGTCGCCTGCGCGATCGCTGCACCGTCGAGACCCTCGTCACCGGCCCCGCCCAGCGAGGCGAGCGCGAGCCATGCGTCGAGACGTCCCGTCGCCAGCCCGCGGCGCCGGCCGTGGGTACCGCCCGAGCCGGCCGCGAACGCCATCCACGCGAGCGCCTCGCTGCGCGACGAGGCCGCGACCTGCACGTCGCCCGGCGCGATGGCGCCGATGGCGTCAAACGCGTCGCCCTCGACCGCCACTGCGCGCACCTCGGCCTGTGAGTCCGTGCTCCAGGCGCGCACCAGGTCCTCCAGCGCCGCACACGCAACGTCGCTGCGCACCATCGCCCCGTTGAACGCGAGCTCACGTGCCGCGAACCGGGGTACGAGCGGTGACGAGACCTCGACCGAATGCGAGCGGTAGGTCACCACGGGATAGTCCGGCTCCCAGGGCTCAAGGCACAACGGGAGCTCGAGCGGGTCGGGCCCGGGCAGGGCGAAGCCGCGCAGGTCCTCACCCCGAACCACGCGCTCGTGCGCGCACAGCGACGCCACGATCGTCGGCGGAGCATGCGGCGCGAGCTCCTCCCAGGAATGGGACGAAGCCGCGACCTCCGCGAGCGGCCCGAGGGCGAACCGGCCCGCGCTCTCCTCCAGCATCGACGCGGCAATGGCGGCCGGTGCCTCGAGGGCGAGGCGGTACTCGATCTGCTGGGCCACCGGCCAGAGCTGCCTGCCGGTTTCGAGTGCCCGGATGCAACGCTCT
>DATBHZ010000139.1:0-8907 GCA_036557185.1 Acidimicrobiia bacterium
TACACCTTGGTGAGCGACTCCATCGTGATGACCTCGTCAGCGTTGTTCGGCGGCACTGGCGATCCCTTCGTCGGTTGTGTAGTGGTCGTAGACGCGACGCAGGAGCCCCTGCAGCACTCGCTCCTCGTCGGCCGAGAGCAGGGCGCGGAGCTCCTCGTTCGATGCGATCACGACCCGCAGGAGCTTGTCGTGCAGCTGCTTGCCGGCCCGTGTGACATGGATGCGCACGACTCGGCGGTCGTTCGGATCACGCCTGCGCTCGACCAGCCCGTCGCGCTCCATCCGGTCGAGGCGGCGAACCAGCGTCGGTGCTTCGATGCGCATCTCGTCCGCGAGCTGCCGCTGGCTGAAGCCGCCCTCGATCGCATACCGCAGGACGATCCACGTCGCGAAGCTGGACCCGTGCTCTGCGAGATTGGCGTCGAAGCGCGCGTGGATCACCTTGTGCGTGAGTGCGAGCATCCGTCCGAGCGGCTCGTCCTGCTGGATCATGAAGACCGTTAGCTTACGAATGATGAGCTAGGTAAGCAAGCCGGTTTTAGGCTCCCTCCGGCCGACGGCGACCGCCCGCCTAGATTCCGCTCCCGTGGCCGAGCCCTCGACGATCCGGCACCTGACCGCGAACGGCATCGACTTCGCGTATCTCGAGGACGGCCCCGCCGACGGTCCACTCGCGCTGTGCCTCCACGGCTTCCCGGACCACGCGCCTACCTGGGAGCTGCTCCTTCCCCATCTCGCGGCGGCCGGCTTCCACGCGGTCGCGCCGTGGCTGCGCGGCTATGCGCCGACCGCGCTCGCACCGGACGGCAACTACCAGGTGGCCTCGCTCGCGCTGGACGCCGTCGCGTTCGCCGACGTGCTCGCGGGCGATCGTGACGCCGTGATCATCGGGCACGACTGGGGCGCGATCGCGGCATACACGGCTGTCAACCATGCGCCGTCGCGGTTCTCCAAGCTCGTGACGCTCGCCGTGCCGCACCCGGCGGCGCTCGCCGGCGGGTTCATCGCGCCCGAGCAGCTCAAGCGGTCGTTCTACATCTTCGTCTTCCAGACACCGCTGGCGGAGATGATCGTGCCGAACGACGACTATGCGTTCATCGACTTCCTGTGGCGCACGTGGTCGCCCGGCCACGAGCCGTCGGAGGAGTTCATGCGACGGTTGAAAAACACCCTCGCCTCACCTGGCTCGACCGAGGCGGCGATCGGTTACTACCGCGCGATGCTCGGCACGACGCCGCCCGACCCCGCGCTCGACGCGGTCACTGCCGCAGGAGCCGGGCCGGTGCAGGTCCCCACCCTCTATCTGCACGGCGCCGACGACGGATGCATGGGCGTCGAGCTCGTGCACGAGGAGGAGCTCCGGGCCCTGCATCCGCGCGGGCTCGACCTCGAGATCGTGCCGTCGAGCGGCCACTTCATGCATCTCGATCAGCCCGACGCGGTCAACCGGCGGATCCTGGAGTTCGTCGCGGGCTGACTTCGCGCGTCAGTCGCCGCGCGCGACGCGGGCAAGGTCCGGGTAGCCCATGTTCATCTCGGCGCCGTCGACGAACAGGGTCGTCCCGCTCACCCACGACGCCTCGTCGCTCACGAGGAAGCGCGCGGCGTTCGCGATGTCTGTGGGTGAGCCTGCGCGTCCGAGCGGGATCGACTCGATGTAGGCGTCGCGAATCGCGGGGACGTCGCGCGAGAAGGAGGTCAGCGGCGTGTCCACGAAGCCCGGACCGATCGCAACGACGCGGACGTGCCGTTCGCCGAGCTCCATCGCCGCAATCCGCGTGAGCATCTCCACTCCCGCCTTCGCCGTGCAGTACGCGGCCATGCCCTTCGACGGGACCGTCGCATTGATCGACGCGATGTTGACGATCACGCCATTGCCCGCCTCGGCCATCACGCGGCCCTCGTGCTTCACCGCCAGGAACACGCCGGTGAGGACGGTGTCGATCACGTCGCGCCACGCCTCGAGCGGGTGATCGACGACCGGCGAGAAGGTGCCGAACCCGGCGCAGTTGACGGCCGCGTCGAGGCGGCCCCACTCGGACAGCGCCCGGGCCACCATGCGCTCCACGTCGGCCTCGGAGGTCACGTCCACGACCTCGCCGACGGCCGGAGCACCGAGCTCCGCCTCGAGCTCGGCGATGAGGTCCGCGTTCCGGTCGGCGATCACGACCTTGGCGCCGTCGGCGACGAACCGGCGCGCCGTCTCACGACCGATGCCGGACGCTCCCCCCGTCACGACGGCCACACGACCTTCGATCCCGCCTGCCATACGAGCCCCCTTCCTCGAGGTGCGGAGAGCGTAGAAGGTTGGCCGTAGGCCGTACCGTTGGAGGCGTGACGACGCACGAGCACTCCCACGTGAGCGTGCGCGCTGACTCCATGGGGCACGGTGCGCGACTGCGGGCGCTCCGGATCGCCCTCGTGGCGAACCTTGCGCTGCTCGTCGTGCAGGTCGTCGCAGGGTTCGCATTCGGATCACTCGCGGTGCTCGCCGATGCAGCACACCTGCTCGCCGACGTCGTCGCGCTCGGTCTCGCGCTGCTCGCGCAACAGCTGACGACGCGTGCTCCGTCTGCGCGCAACACGTACGGGATGCTGCGCGCGGAGGTGCTCGCCGCGCAGGCGAACGCCGCAGCGCTGGTGCTGATCTCGGTGTGGGTCTGCTACGAGGCTGTGCAGCGGCTCGGTACTCCCCAGGACGTCAACGGGCTCGGCGTGCTGGTCGTAGGTCTGCTAGCTCTCGCGGTCAACGGTGGGAGCGCCCGGGTCCTCGCGTCGTCCGCGGGCTCGAGCCTGAACATGCGTGGCGCGTTTCTTCACTTGGCCTCCGACGCGCTCGGCTCGTTGGGCGTGATCGCCGCCGGTGCGCTCCTCCTGGCAACGGGCGCCGACTGGCCCGACCCGGTGGCCTCGATCCTGATCTCGGTGCTCGTCGTGATCGCAGCGTTCGCGCTCCTGCGAGACGCGACACGCGTGTTGCTCGAAGGGGTTCCCAAGGGCTTGGACGTCGACGCCGTCGAGCACGCGCTGGCGACGGCCGAAGGCGTCGACGCGGTGCACCACGTGCACGTGTGGTCGCTCGGCTCCGAGACGCCGGCGCTCTCGGCACACGTCGTGCTGGGCGGGGAGCTGACGCTGCACCAAGCGCAACAGGCCGGGGATCGGCTCAAGCAGCTGCTCGCCGATCGGTTCGACATCGATCACGCGACGCTGGAGCTCGAGTGCCACGCGTGCGACGACGATGCGCACGCGCCGCGCGACGGCGCGCAGCCCTAGGTCGAAGACCCGCTCTCACCCGCGCCCGGGCCCTGTGCGCGGATCTTCTCGACCTCGACGAGCGCGGTGCGCAGATCGGCGATCCAGTCGCTCTCGTGCTCCGAGACGAGCCGCACGCACCACGCGAGCGCCTCGCTCCGGCTCCGCGCGACGCTCGCGTCGACCAGCGTGTCGAGCACGGTCCGCTCGTCCATGCGGAGCCGCGTCATCACCGGCACGGAGAGCGTCGTGAACAGCTCGCGCTCCTCGCCGCAGGTCACCCCCCACGCGACCTTGCGCCCGAAGCGCTGCTCGGCCGCGTCGGCGATCGCCATCCGCTGCGTGCGCGTGTCCTCGCGGAACACCTCGATGCGCGATCTGATCGCGGCTGCGCGGATCTCCGCGTCGGCGTCCTGAGCAACAGCTGGGAGCGCAAGGGAGCCCACCACCAGGATCTCGTCGCGGTCGTAGGTGACCGCCGGCGCCTCCGTGAACCACTCGTCGGGGATGCGCCCGGCAAACCAGCCCGTCGTCGTGTTGCCGGCCTGTTTCATCGCCGTTCCTCCACGCTCTGCCGCCGATCCAGCCCCTCGTGTCTTGGTTTTCTGGGCTCGATTACAAGATTACAGCATCACGGAGCAGGTCGGCGACGGAGGCGGCTTCTTCCTCGGAGGCGTACTTGGTGCGCGGCCAGAAGAAGCCGCGGAGCCCATCCTTGCGGCGTCTCGGGACGACATGGGCATGCAGGTGCGGGACGCTCTGGCTGACCACCGTGTTGGTCGCGGCGAAGGTGCCGTCCGCCCCCAGGGCGGCCACCTCGGCGCGCGAGACGGCCCGCACGGCATGCCAGAAGGGCAGCTCCAGCTCGTCGGGCAGGGCGTTGAGATGCTCGACGTGCTCGAGGGGCACGACGATCGTGTGGCCGGGAAAGAGGGGCCGGTGATCGAGGAAGGCGCGGATGGGTCCTCGATCGATGACGAAGTGCGCCGGGCGCTCCCCCGCGATCACCTCGCAGAAGGTGCAGGCCGGCACGATCGGGCCTACTCCGGTGTCGTATAGGGCCGTTGACGAGGCTTGACGGCTTCGCGCTTGGGCACCATCACCTTGCGCCGGAAGAAGCACACCTCTTCGCCGCGCTGGTTGTAGCCGAACGTCTCCACTGTCACGACACCGCGGTCCGGCTTGCTCGAGCTCTCCTTCTTCTCGATCACGCGGGTCTCCGCGTAAATCGTGTCCCCGTGGAACGTCGGGCGCTTGTGCTGGAGCGACTCGACCTCGAGGTTCGCGATCGCTGCACCGCTCACGTCCGGCACGCTCATGCCGAGCACCAGGGAGTAGACGAGGTTGCCGACGACGACGTTCTTGCCGAATTGCGTCTGCGTCTCCGCGTACCAGGCATCCGTGTGCAACGGATGGTGGTTCATCGTGATCATGCAGAAGAGGTGGTCGTCGTACTCGGTGATGGTCTTGCCCGGCCAGTGCTTGTAGACGTCACCGGGCTCGAAGTCCTCGTAGTACCGGCCGAACGGCCGCTCGTGAATGGCCACGGCCGGAGCGTATCTGCGAGCGCTTCAACGGAGCGCTTCGAGCGCCGGCCGGTCCGTGCTCGGGGCTCAGCCCTGGAGCTGTGAGGCGCTGATCCCGCACTGCTGCATGATGCCGGTGACCGCGCTCGGATCGCTCGTGAACGGGCTGCTCGCGCTCTTGCCGAGCATCTCGTTGGTCACGCTCTGCTTGAACTCGGGTGTCTTGGCGAGCTTGTCGATGAAGCACGTCCGCTCGGTCGGCGAGAGCTGTTGCAACGAGCCCTGGAGGTCCTGCGACAACAGGACCGCCGGGTCGACGCACTTGCCGCCGAACATGACGTCGCTGAGCTTGCCGGCCTCTTCCGTGCTGAGCTTCTTGCCCAAGCTCTCGAACGGATCGCCCTGGGCGAGCTCCTTCGGCGTGATGCCGAGGCTGTGCAGCTTGTCGACCCCGACGACGTCGATGACTCCGCCGACGAGGCATCGCGCCTGGGCCTTGCTGACGGGGAGGGTCGACGGGTCGTACGTCTTCATCGCAGCGTCGACATAGTCCTGCTTCGACGCGCCGGACGAGCTGTTCGAGCTGCCGCTCGAACACCCGGCGACCAATGACACGGTCGCGACCAGGCCGACCGCCCAGCCGAATGCCAGAGTGCGATGCATGCCCGCCGCCTCCTGTGCACGGTTGTTGCGCGGCGACTGTACGGCCGAGCGGTCGAAGGAAGGTGGACCGCTTCCACGCCGGTCGTTGGCGCTTGACGGCGAACATGTGTTCGTATAGCTTGGCCGGTGAGCTTCCCTCTCAGATCGTCGGCGTCGGGCGAACGGGGAGGTTGAAGCGATGGAGCAGGGCGTGGAGCAGGGCGTGGGGCACGGCCTGCGGTCGGGGATGGAGTGTCTCGACGCTGCGGTCGACGCGTTGGTCGCGGTCGACCCGGCAACGATCCCCGACGTCGTGCTGGCCGACGAGCTCGTGGCGCTGCGGGCGCGCATGGATCGCCTCGAAGCCGTGTTCGCAGGTTTCGCCGCAGCCGCGCACAGGCGCGGCGTCGGCCTCGGAGAAGGTGCAGCCTCGACCGCGGTGTGGCTCGCTCAGCACGCGGGAATGCGCACCGGTGAGGCACGAGCGGCAATCGAATGCGGCGAGGCCGCGAGCGTCCTCTCGGAATCAGGTGCGGCGTGGCGCGACGGCGAGGTGTCGACCGGCGCGTTCCGGTGGATCGCCGGCGCCCGCGTCGCCGAGCACGACGACCTGCTCGCGTGTGAACCGGTGCTGCTCGGGCTCGCCAAGAGTGGTGATCTGCGCTCGCTGCGCCGAGCGGCTGGACACTTCCGCAACCTGGCTCGAGCCGACTCGACGCCGCCGGGTATCCACGACGGCCTCTACCTCTCCAAGGCCTATTCCGGCACGCACGTCCTGAGCGCTGAGCTGAGTGACCTCGCCGCCGAGACCGTGGCGACCGCGCTGCACGCCTATACCGACCCGCCGAGGAGCGACGACGCGCGGACAGCGGCGAAGCGGAGGGCCGACGCGTTGGTCCGCATCTGTGATGTGGCGCTCGAGCACCGGGACGCGGGACGCGCGCAGTCTCACGCGAGCGTCGTCATCGACTGGTCCACGCTGACGAACGGGAGCCTCGGGAGGCTCGACGGCGAATTCACCGGTCCGATCCACCCGGCCGACATCCAACGGCTCTTGTGCGACTGCGGCGTGAGCCGGGTCGTCGCCGGTCCCGACAGCCTCCCGCTCGACGCGGGCCGCACGACTCGGAGCGTCCCGGCAGCGACGCGCCGCGCGCTCGCCGTTCGCGACGGCGGCTGCCGCCACCCGGGCTGCGACCGACCGCCGGGCTGGTGCGATGCCCATCACGTCGTCCACTGGACGCACGGAGGCCAGACCAGGCTCGACAACCTCGTGCTCCTCTGCGACCGCCATCACCAGGTGGTCCACCAACCCGGATGGACGACCAAGTTCGACGGGCACATCTACGCCGTGTACCGGCCCGACGGCACCGAGATCACCTGACGGAGGGCTCTAGCCGCGCGCGTACCTCGCGAGAAGCCCGCGGGCGATGACGAGACGCTGGATCTCGTTCGTGCCCTCACCGATGATCATCAGGGGCGCGTCCCGGTAGTAGCGCTCGACCGGCAGCTCGGTGGTGTAGCCGACCCCGCCGTGGATCCGCATCGATTCGGTCGCGATCTCGAGCGCTGTCTCGCTCGCGAACAGCTTCGCCATGCCGGCCTCGACGTCGGCGCGCTCGCCGGCCTGCTTCAGACGGGCCGCGTGCTCCGTGAGCAGGCGCGCCGCCTGGAGCTTCGTGCCCATGTCCGCGAGCTTCTGCTGGATCGCCTGGTGCTCCGCGATCGGCTTCCCGAACGTCTCGCGCTCCTGAGCGTACGCGAGCGCGGCTTCGAACGCCGCGCGCGCGACACCACACGCTCGTGCCGCGATGTTGATCCTTCCGACCTCGAGCGCACCGAGGATGTACGCGAGCCCGTGTCCGAGGCCCTCGTCGCCGCCGAGCACGCAATCGGCGCCGACGCGGTGCGCGTCGTACACCATCTCGACGGTCTCGAGACCCTTGTACCCGAGCTTGCCGATGTTCCTCGAGACCGTGATCCCGCCGAACGACGGACCGGGCTCCTTCTCGACGATGAAGCAGGTGATGCCTTCGTCGGTCCGGGCAGCCAGCGCGACGATGCCGGCGCGCTCACCGTTGGTGACCCACATCTTGGTGCCGGAGATCGAGTACTCGTCACCGTCGCGCGTGGCGCGGCAGGAGATGTTGCGCGTGTCGCTGCCGGCGTCGGGCTCCGACAACGAGAGGCAGCCGCGCAGCTCGCCGGTCGCGAGACGCGGGAGCCAGCGTGCCTGCTGCTCGGGCGTTCCCTGCCGCATGATCAGGCTCGCCGCGATGGTGTGCGTGTTGACGATCCCGGAGAGGGACATCCAGCCCGCGGCGAGCTCCTCGACGACGGCCGCGTAGGCAAGGAGGTCGAGGCCGAGCCCACCGTGCTCCTCCGGGATCGTGATCCCGAAGAGGCCCATCGCCTTCATCTGATCGACGATCGCGGCCGGGTACTCGTCGTCGTGCTCCATCGCGGACGCGACCGGCAGGACCTCGCGTTCGACCCAACGACGGACGGTTGCGCGGAGCTCTTCGCGAATCTGCGGATCTGTCGTCATCGCGGGAACGCTAGGACGCGCTGCGCCACCGGGCCGAGTGGGGCCGGCCGGGCGCGTTGACGCCCCCGGTAGCTTTGAGGGCCCAATGCAGACGCACCGCACGATGATGGGCTTCCGGCGCGATCAGAGCGCCCTGCGCGGCAAGCGGATCGAGCGCCAGCTGCTCCGGCGCGTGGCCGCGATGGCCAAGCCGTACCGCCTGCTGATCGTCGGCTTCCTCGTCGCGGTGATCGCCGACAACTTCCTCGGGATCGTGCCCGCGCTGTTGTTCCGGGCCCTTCTCGACGACTTGACCAAGTTCAGCAGCTCGCACCTCACCGGGAGCGCGCTGAGCGACCTCAAGGCGTCGACCGCGCACTCGATCCTCGTCCTGACGCTCATCCTCGTGGCAGTCGCGCTCGGCGACGCTCTGCTCGGCCTCGTGCAGCGCTGGTTCTCCGCGCGCATCGGTGAGGGGCTCATCTACGAGATGCGCGTGCGACTGTTCGATCACGTGCAGCGCATGCCGATCTCGTTCTTCACGCGCACGCAGACCGGCGCGCTCAACTCACGGCTCAACAACGATGTCATCGGCGCACAACAGGCGGTGACGAACACGCTCGGGACGGTCGTCTCGAACTTCATCAACATCGTCATCACCCTGATCGTGATGCTGCAGCTCGAATGGCGCCTCACGCTGCTCACCCTCGTCGTCCTGCCATTCTTCATCTTCCCAGCGCGCAGGATCGGCCGGCATCTGCAGGTCATCACGCGCGAGGGATTCCAGCTCAACGCGTCGATGAACAACACCATCATCGAGCGCTTCAACGTCGCGGGCGCGTTGGTGGTCAAGCTGTTCGGCAAGCACGACCGCGAGAGCGACCAGTTCAGCGAGCGAGCGGGGCGGGTCCGCGACATCGGCGTGCAGAGCGCGATGTACAGCACGGTCCTCGTCGT